>NZ_JBVVOT010000005.1:0-437607 GCF_055807455.1 Bradyrhizobium sp. Kon58 | reverse complement strand
ACTGCGGCGGTGCCCAGCTGCTCCATTTCCTTGTCAGCAGTGTAGGCTGAAGCCGCTCGTCGATAGGCGATTGCAACTGTTGCGTATGCATCCGTGATCAGTACAGCTGAATGGTCGTGCGCATCCTTGGCTTTCCGATCACGTACTTGGACGACTTTTGTCGCCGCCTGAGCGGCTAATTCAGCAAGCTTCTCGTTACTTAAACTCGGATCATCAATACCAGGCTGACATGCAGAAGCCGCGCCGGCGATTGCCTGATAGTATTGGCGCTTTTGCCACTCATTGGCCGTCAGGTAACTCTGCAGCAGGCGGCGAGCCCTCACTTCAAGCTGCTTTCGATCGCTTCGGATCTTTTGATGATCTGAGCTAAGCCAGCGGAGCATCGTTTGCCTATTCCACTTCGGCGCCTAACGCAAAGATCAAGGGGCCATAAGTTCCATCAGCACACTTGAGCTTGTGTTGACGTCGATTACAGCCTTCAGGTCTAGCGAATAAGAACGAATTCTACGATGAATCAAGTGAGAGGAAAGAGGGAGTTGAGCGTAGGTCGAAAGTAATTTGCCTCCATGTTGCTTTGTCCGCCCTGCGAAGGATGCGTGCCGTCAGGGTATAAAGCTTGGTTTGCGGCAGCGGAGTCAGACCCCCAGGTCGGATCGGCAGCCCAATCGACGACAAAATCGCACTTTCCTTCATCTGGAAAACGCCGCAGGGCTGCGTCGGCGGCGGCCCGATTAACATTGAAGATAATTTCGTTACGAGGATTATGCGTGCTGATTCCGAGCTGCACGATTTTGCGTGAGGACTTAATTGCTTCCTGAAAGTTGGCTAAATAACCGACAAATGCCGCCAGCCACGCTGATGCGTCACTCGAACGAAGATCGTTTTGTCCCGCCTGAACGAACAGGATGTTCGGGACATCCTTGAATGCGGCGATTACTGACGATTGTCGGCCGAGCATATCTGCAAGAAGAGCACCATCCGTCGCAAAGCATTGCTGACTAGTCTCATGGATAGCGTTTAGTAGGTAGAGGGTGTGATACGATGTCGTCCTAGCCCCGCCGTTATCGACACTGGAGCTTGAACCTTCAACGATGAGGTGACGGATCAGATGCATTCGGCTTCTCCCAGTTGCAGACCAAGGGTGCAGCGCTACGAGAGCATTTGGCCCACCACCTGCTCGGCTGGAGCGCATGCCCTGCGCTGGTCGCACGACTCTTTGCGCCCTCCCAATAATCTGCTTTAGCGCCCTGTTCTTCTTAAGTGACTTCCATTTGGAACGAGATCGAGCTGGGGCGTTTTTTCCTATGCAGCATAGGAGCCCACAATGCGATCTTCCACATTTCTCTTCGTAGCGGCGCTAGTTTTGACCAGCGCCTCGGCGCTGGCGCAAGCTGGCGGAGGTGGTTCAGGTGGAGCTTCTGGAGGAGGAACAGGCTCAGGCAGCACGGCGGCCGGCTCGATGTCGAGCAGTGGCACCGCGAGCGGTACGGGTGGTTCGCCCGGACCTAACACAAGCAACGCTCTCAACTATCAAACCACGGGAAATCGGCTGGGCAATCCCGCCAGGAATGAGAACAACGGCTCTTCTACCCCCGCCAGCGGCTACGTCACCGACCCTACGATGAACAAGGCTGTGCAGGATTTGGGGAATACGAACACTGGTATTGTAGCGCCGAATCGCTAGGCCTCCCCTCCCACAGTGGACGTTCATCAATTCCGGCTACTTCTCACGAGGATAGACCAATCTCCTGATGGGTGGACCGTGCCGTCTGCAAACCTCGGGAAAGAAAAAGACCGCCAGAGCAGGGCCTAATCGCTGATGTACCGCCGCCACGACGCGCAGAACATGTCGGGGCCGAGGAGTTTTGCCAAGTGGTGTACACGATTAACACAATCATTCGCGACAAAGGGTGGCGATTCCCGCCTACGTCGCGGGCAAGTCAAGCCAGGCATAGGCGCTTGAGGTTTTGATTCCAGCGATGAAGCACGTCACTGAACGCCCTTTTGCCGATCCAGAGGCTGCCGCCCGCCAGCTCGTTCAGCTGGCTTCGGGCATTGGGGCAGTACAGGACGGCAGAATCTATATCGAGAAGATCAACTACACGTTCAAGGGAAGCGGCACGGAGTTCGGCGCCGGCATCAAGTCTGCATTCGAGCGCGACTGGTTCGATCTGCACGAAAGCGGCACCTATGTGCGACTCCTGACGCCGGGCAAGGATTTGCTGGCGAAGGCATGAAGTGGTCCGCTTTCGACGAGTCGATCGTGCTGCCAAACCGCGGCAAGTTGGTGACGCTGCTTGACGCTAGTGGCAAGCCGCGATGGACCGTTGATTTTGGTCGCGGAAGGTGGAAGCCGACCATGTTTGCCCGCATCGGTAGCATGCGGGCGTTGAACGGGCACTAGAACCACACTGAGGCCGACGCAAGCTGAACAGGATCAATGATCACGGCTGCCCCTGAGGGTCACCAACCTATCGCATGCTGCACATCGCGAAGCACCGTAGCTGTGCTTCGTGTATAGCGGCCATCGTTCCAGCGATGATCCGCCGCATATGCCGCAATCGCAGCAAAGATGATTGCAAATCCGATCTTGCCCATTATCCAACTGCGCTCGCCCGCGCTCAAAATGAACTTCGGGATCAAATTGCTACGCAAGACTGTCGTCTAACGAAAATTTCGATGTGCGCGGAAGTGTATTTCTCACGGAAAAGCCGCAGCGTGGTTCCAGCCCCACTGCGGCATTCCCGGTCAACTTGAAATTGGTTGGTATTTAAATCGCGCCGGTGTTCTCACAGTAGAACACCCCGTTCCGAAAATGGACTCCGGACAACTACCGGATTCCGGTTTTGTACGCATTGTCGATATAGGGCTAACGTGGCATCGCATGGCTTCCAGCCCCCAATGCTCCCGGCAGCCGATCCAATTGCGGATTAGAGCGCCGGGAGTGCTAGGCCGGCCAGCGTGACCGGAGCCCTTAACCCCGCAGTTGAAGGCCGAAGTTTTCCGCCACACGCTTCACCGATGAAATGTATCTATCCAACGCACTCGCAATCTGTACCGCGCCGGCGCCTTCGCGCGACAGAGCGAGCAAGAGTTGCACCTCTGCATCGGTCCATTCTTTGGGTTTGTCGTTTCTCTTCATCCACGCGATGCTTGATGGATCATCAGACTGTTTCAGATAGGAAGAAAGCCCGCCAGGTGCGTTAGCTAGCGGGCTTCCGGCCGAAGGTCGCAGCGAGTTCACCATTGCGACCGACGAATATGAACGCAACTAGGTTTACAGTTTGTTAGCGGCGGCTGCGTGGCTTGTTGCTTGGGACAGGGCCGTGGGGGACATACGCGGCCTTGTGCTCGAGGTGAGAGCCCGCCAGCTAGCCCGCCTCGGCGGCGCTCTCCCTCAGCATGGATGGTTCAGATTAATCACTAATGCGGGTTCGTGATTTAGATCATACTTCCCTTGCCCGACGGCCCGGTATGATCGGTTCACCGGGGCTGGCTTCATATTTCACTTAGATCTTTTCCACCCGGATTTTTGACCGCGCGGGGCCGCAGCAGGATCTCCCTGCTGTGGCCTTCGCTCGCCGGGGCGCCGATGGAATTCCCAAAGATCGATCGCGACACGCTTCGCCTGATCAAAGCGTTCAAAGAGATCAAGAGTCGGGGCACGCGCCGCGCAATTCTCCTGCTTCTTGAGCAGCTAGCCCACAAGGACGGCGGAGCCTCAAACGCCGACCGGAAGGGCCATTAGGCCGTTAGAGGCAGCCTGTGACTCGAAGCCGTCCATCTTCAAATGTGAACTCCGTAAAACTACAGTCTACAAACTGTCATTGCTGCGGCGCACCAATTATGCTTGCTTTTTAGGCACCCCCACCTTCATAAGACACCGTGATCAATTGGATCGGAGATCTCCTCCGGGACTGATCGACCAAGGACCATTTAACATGACCGATTTTTCCAACATTCAGCAGCATCTTACCGCTATTACAACCGCCCAGACCGATTTCGCGAAATCGTCGTTCGAGGCCAGCAAGGCCTATTTCGAGAAGCTTGCAGCCGTGAAGTCCCCCGACAAGTTCACCGAATTGACAACCGAATACGCCAAGTCTGCACAAGAGACGTTCTTCGCTGAAGCGACCAAGATCGGCGAGCTTTACAGGACTTTTGCGCAGGAAGCCTTCAAGCCGATCACCTCAAGCTTTCTGCCCAAGTGACCGCATCGCTCGGCCACTCCGACGCATTGAAGAAGCAGCGATAAGCTGCATCAGGCCCCGGCGGCCAACGACAGTGCTTGGATTACTAACGCAAGTAAGGATTTCGCGCCGTAGCACTTCGATTGTGACACGCTTTGTCCGCGAAATCTGTGCGCTGCAAGATGCGCGAAGGCCGTCAGCTCGAAACCATATGGCAGGTCCCACGAAGCGATCCTGAAACAGAACGGCACTAGCCTTCATCAGGTGGATAGGGGACCTCACGTCATGTGGACGATCATCAACGCACTCTATGAAGAGTACTGCCAGGCTCGCCTCGACGAGATGCTGCGGATCGATGCTGTAAAATAGGCGCTGACTCCGCGCCGTGATGGGCCGAGCGCGAGTTTGGTTCAGCCGCGATAGAACAAATTGGAGGGCAACATGGCGGCATTGACTACCCGTATTTTTCCCAAGGCGTCGGTCGAGACGATTGCTGACTTCGAGGCGTTCTTATCGGTATCTCTATTCTGTTTTGGCGGCTTGCTCGTGTCTGTGAGCATTATTGTTGCCGACAAGTACATGCCGGGCGAGTGGTTCTGACCGAATCGTCCTGACGAAGGCGAACCCCGATGGCGCGTACGATCGTACTTGCCGCATTCTTATTGATGTCGGCTTGCTATGTTGCCGCCGCTCAGCAGACTACGGCCGACCAGTATGCCGACCTGCAGAAGGATTTCGCCGAGGCATACAATCGCAAAGACGTCGATGCCATGGCTGCAGCTTTTACCAACGACGCTATTCGGGTGACGCCAAGCGGTATCTTCGTAGGCCGAGAAGCGATTCGCCGTAACCTGCAGGATGTCGTCAACTTGGACCTGCACGACTACTCGGTCGAGCGCAACGTGGCGCGGTCTTTCGGCAACTTCGTGTTCAATGCTGGCGAGTGGCAGGCCAAGCTCGGCGACCAACCTCTACACGGCTACTATACCGCAATCGTGGTCCGAGACGGTAGCGTGGCGAAGATCATGGAAGAGACCGTGACCATTGCTGCTCCTGGGCAGTGATGAAGCCTTATCATGAGGCGGAGATCGGCGTGCTGCGCTGGTTGGCATTGTTCTTCTAGCTGTGCAAACTTGCGGCTCAGTTCACGCCGAACGCCGGATCGCGCTCATGATAGGCAACTCCGCCATAAGAGCGTTCCTCCGCTCGCGAACCCGGTGAACGACGGCACTTTTGTCGGATGCCGCAGTCATCCCACCGCGGCGGCGGGGTCTCACAATTGCGCCTGGTGGGGTTGGCATGAGCACGCAGATGATGCTCGGGCGCCAATGGTCCTGGTCCCTAGCAGCGATTTGTCGTCATCGTCACGATGAACACTGGTCCCGTCTCACTGACGACGCGAAGTGTTCAACTTTCACCGGTCGCAGCCCATGCTCAAGGTCACGGGCAAGCCGAAGGGCCGCTCCCAGGCAGCCTCGTCGTCTTGAGGACTTCGCCCGTATGGTTAGTATGGGGGCGACTTCCTTCAAAGTGAAACTAGTACCTGCGCATTCCATGCAATGCCGAAAGGTATCGGAATGTTCTAGGACCGGCTGCTAGCAGCCCTATCGTCTCTTCGCCGCTGACATGCCCTCACGCCGCCCTATGGTCGCGGCGCCCAATACGTACGCTCGACAGTCATCGGCGGCGAGACCGCGTCCGAGGACCGGCAGGTAATATAGGATGGCATTTCGGTCGGCAACGCGATACAGACGAGTGCTTCGATATTGTCTGCGTTCATCGGTGTGATATTTTTTGGAATTCGATCCTTTTGGCGGATCGTATGCTGCGGTCGCCTTCCAGTTTTGTAGGTCCGCTATGGGCGAAATTCGCAACTTCCGATCCGGGAACAACGGTGAACCCCCTTCACATGGCGTGGGGCCTCGCCGTCTGGCAGCGATCATTGTCGGTGACATCGCTTCCTACAGCCGCCTGATGCAGGCTGACGAAGAGGGCACGCACGTTCGCGTCAAGCGGATCGAGCGGGATCTCATCCAGCCCAGCATCGTCGAGCACCATGGGAGCCTGGTGAAGACGACGGGCGATGGCTTCATCGCGATCTTCGACAGTCCAGTCGAGGCCGTCCGATGCAGCATCGTCATCCAGCAGAACCTCATCGGCCGCAACGCCTCGCTTCCGAAGGATACCCGGATCGAGTACCGGATTGGCGTCAATCTCGGCGACGTCATCGTTGAGTCTGACGATATCTACGGTGACGGCGTCAACATCGCCTCACGCATCGAGGGCATTGCGGGGCCTGGTCAGGTCTACATTTCGGGGGCGATCTACGAGCAGATCAAGCACAAGGTGGTGTGCGGCTACGAGTCGCTCGGGGACCGGAAGGTCAAGAACATCACCGATCCCGTCCGCGTCTATCGCGTGCTTCCGGATGCAGATGCAGTCGGCAAGACTAAGGGCCGGCGCGAGAATATCTTGATCTTCCTCCTGAGCCTCACGCTGCTGGTCATTGCCACCGGCGTGCTGTGGTACCTGCTGACGCAGGCGCCGGGCAAGGTGAGCGAGCAGGCCGCCCTGCCCGCTTCTCCTAGCGCTTCTCCTACCGCATCGCCAAGCCCGCAGCCTCCGCCGCGCGACGCGGCGCCGCAGACTTCTCCCTCGTCGGCTTCGTCGCCCCCCTCGCCCGCTCCGGCGCCAAGTCCATCGACCGTTCCCGTCCGCGAACCCGAGATGGTCGCCATTCGCGGCGGCAGCTTTGCAATGGGAAGCAATGATGACCCGACCGAGCGTCCTGTGCATCAGGTGACGGTCAAGCCATTCTCGATCGGCAAATATCCGGTGACCGTGCAGGAATGGAACGAGTGCGCCGCCGCAAAGGCGTGCAGCTTCACGGCCATCGGCAAGGACGATGCGCCGGTCAGCAATGTGAGCTGGACCGACGCGCAGCAATATGCGGCTTATCTCGCTCAGGCGACAAAGAAGACGTATCGGCTTCCGAGCGAAGCCGAATGGGAATATGCCGCGCGGGGCGGAACGCAGACCAAATATTGGTGGGGCGACAAGCTGCAGCCGGGCATGGCCGGTTGCAAGGATTGCGGTGATCTCCCGGCCGAGCAGCCAACGAAGGTCGGCAGCTTCAAGCCTAATCCGTTCGGGCTCCACGACATGGGCGGCGGTGTCGATCAATGGGTCGAGGACTGCTGGCACAAGACCTATCAGGGCGCGCCCGGCGACGGCTCGGCATGGAGCAGCGGGGACTGCAGCGCTCATGTTCTGCGCTCGGGCTCCTGGAAGAACGATTCGAGATATGTGCGGCCATCCAACCGCGACGGCTACGACACCAATGTTCGTTATCCCACGCACGGATTCCGCGTGGCGCTCAGTCCTTAGGTGGTGGAGTTGGTCTGATGCAGATCCTTCGTTGCGCCGCACTGGCGGCGGCGCTCGCATTGCTTCCGGGGGCAGCCTTTTCGCAAGGCAAGGCAGCGCCCAAGGACGCAAAGCTCTATTTCATCACCCCGCATGACGGGCAGAAGGTCCGTGGCGGATTTCTGGTTCGGTTCGGCCTTCGGAACATGGGCGTGACGCATGCCGGCGACGAGTATCAGAACGCCGGTCACCATCATCTGCTGATCGACGTCAACGACCCCATCGATCCCAAGGAGCCGATCCTGCAGGACAAGTCGCATCTGCATTTCGGGGCGGGACAAACCGAAACGCTGCTCGAACTTCCGCCCGGGACGCACACGCTTCAGCTCGTGCTAGGCGATGCCAAGCATTATCCGTTCGAGCCGCCCATTGTTTCGGAGAAGATCACGATACGGGTCAGGCAGCCCGTGACGGCGAAGTAAATCGCAAGCAGGGTCTAAGGTGTCATTCCACCATTGCCGTCACTGGCCGCCGCTGCTGCGATGCGTATATTTTTAAGGAGATCAGCTTCGAGCGACAGGACTGGCAATGAACCTGCACCCTTGGTGCTTTTCGGCCTGGCAGTCACCCCGATCATTGCGATTTGGCGTGGTTCGCTTTTGAGAGCTTTGAACCTTTTTCGCGATGCGAGCGTCTTATAATTGAAGCTTCCCTAAGCTTCACCCCCACCAGAAAGCCCCGCTTCCCCCGGCGGGGTTTTCGCTTTTGCGCGCTGCATCAACGCACCAAGCTTTCCAAGCGGCACCGCGAGCAAGCTTGGTTCGTTCTACGGCTTACTAGCCATCGGCGGTGTACTCATCGTGAAAAGAGCGCTCTTGGGCAAGCGTCGCAGAAGCTGATCGACCTGGAGCTTCCACGCTTTCCAGCGGACTTATCGATTTAGATCCGAGACGCTCGCTGAAACCAGGCTTGGGCCGCCACTAATGACAATCGGCCAAGCGCCAATCTCTAGGTGCAAACCAACTCGTATATTCATTTGCCGATGTGAGCGAGTTCACACGCGCTCCGCGCGTCCGGGCGTATTCAACTTTAGGGGACAAGGGATAGATGAAACGACCACGTCGACAGCACCGTCGGAGGTATCATGCTTCACTATTCATCCGAGACAGCAGAGCTTCTCAGAGAACACTATCACCCGCACTCGACCACAAAACCGGAGCACGTCAGGGTCACTCCGTCACCGGTTTTGGACAAACATGCCTATGCTAGGGCGTTGGCCGAAGGCTTGCGAGCCTCTACGAAGTTTGGACGCGTGGATGTGCTTGGACCGCGAGCGCTCCGGGAGCCCGTCAGCGGCGTCTATTCGTTGGCGCAATGGCAATCGGGATTCAAGCTCCAGAATGACCGCGGTACATGCTGGGCTTTTGCGGGTGCCGCGGCTTTGGAGGCGGCATATCGACGCAAGTATGGTCTGCTCATCGATGTATCCGAAGAATACATCTTTCATATGGGCAAAGCGTTTGCTTTGAATCGAGACAGCGCGGGGGCGGCAGCGCGTCCGGTAGAGAACAATTCCTCGCTGACCGGTTTCCAAGGCAGTGGAGATATTGCGGAGAAAATTTCGGAGAATGCCTCGCCTCCAGAGGATGCGGCTCCATACTTACAAAATCAGCAGACGTTGTTGGACATCTTACCCGTGTTGGGATTTGCAGGCGTGGAAGCAGTGGCGAGCCAAGAGGACTACGACGCCGTTGAATTTTGTGAACAACACATTCCGCTCCTGGCGCGGGTGAACGCTCGCTACAGAGCGGCGGGTTGGGGGTCTCTTGGCAACAACCCGAGCATCATCGCGCTGGAGAATACCATCCTCGCGGACCGCGAAGTAATCTGCGATGTCTTCCACAAGACCCCGAACATCGGAGGTCACGTGCTTTTGCTGATCGGCTTCGATCGCAATCGACAGGTGTTCTTCGCTAAGAACCACTGGGGCGAAGGCAAATTCATCGAGATCGCCTACAACAACGATCCGAACTGGCAGATTAATTCGGGCTGGTACATCACGGACGTCGTCGATCCAACGTTTGTGCAGAGCGAGGCTTGTTGGCTTGGCAACTGGCATGCAAACGTGGGGAACTCCTCGTTTCGGCTTATCCTGCGGAGGTCTGAGGATTTTGCCAATCCGGGGACGCCGACGAAGCTTGGGACGGCGTACTTGAGCGATGGGCCTCACGACGTGAACGGACTATTTCTAAACGGGGGCGCTCATCTGCGTATGTTTATTGCGCCGACAACCGCCCCAGTTTCCATTGGAACACTGAGCGGCTGGCAGATCGACGCCGACCTAAACTTTTCCGACATCTATAACGCGGCTGGGCAGGCCGGACAAGAGTCTGCCGCACTCTCCCGCTTCAACACACGCTTCGCAGCTCTGTTCGACAAGGGTGACGGATCGGCATGGCAAGCACGGCACGGGATCACCCCAGAGGCCTATCAATCGATTTTTGATTTGCTGGTCAGAGAAGGATACCGGCTGACCAATGTATGCGGATACAGCGAGGGGACGGGCTCCCGGCTCAATGCTGTCTGGCAACTGCGCGATGGCCCCGCATGGCAGGCGCGCCACGGCCTGACTAACGACCAGTACCAATCGACATTCGATGATCTCGTGGCAAAAGGCTACCAACTCGTTTGCGTCAGCGGTTACGCCGAGAACGGACAGGCCCGGTACGCCGCGATCTGGGAACAGCGGACATCTTCTGATTGGGAAGCGCGGCACGGGATGTCGCGGAGCCAATACCAGCAGACCTTCGACCAGATGGCCGCCGACGGCTTCGCGCCCGTGCAAGTTTGCGGTTTCCGGGTCAATGTTGATGTACGTTTCGCAGCGATCTGGGAACGGCGCCCTGGCCTGGAATGGGTTGGTCGGCACGGGTTGACGGCGAGTGAATACCAAAAGGCTTTTGATGACCAGAACGCCGCAGGTTTCCGTCTGGTTTCTGTGAGCGGGTATAGTGACACAGGGATCGCTCGCTACGCTGCAATTTGGCACAAGGACCAGCCGGGCGAATGGCAAGCACGGCACGGTCTCGATGGCGTGGCATATCAACAAGCCTTCGACGATCTGTCCCGGCGAGGATTCCGTCCCGTCCAGGTGTGTGGATACGGTGATGGATTTTATCCGGCCTAGACCCGGAGCTGCCGCCGCTCAGCAGCCGACAAGCTCTCGAACTGCGCGGCTAATTGTACCGATCACGCCGGCGAGGCGTAACGCCTCGCCCGCGTGATGATCATGTTACCTTTGCGGCCTGTAAGTGCTCCGGTCTTGACGGCTTGGCAGAAGTCTCGGCTCGGGATGGGTGAAGCAAGCTTTTCCGTATCCGTCTTTGACGTCGATAATTCTGTTCTGACTGAGTAAGTGTCCTCAGCGCACGGGTTGCAGCGAGACTCGCGGTGGTTGCAGAGTTTCAGAAATGGATGCCGACTTACTGCAGCTTCGCCGCGCAGGGGCCAGTAGACTAAAAATAAGCGGCCCGGCTCCGAAGGGTGATGAGCTCCGTCCGAGCCGGAATCTCAGCCAATCTTCATCATAATTTCAGGACAGTGACGCCCGGCCATGGTCTACTGGCAGCGGCTTAGTCGCGAACGCGGTGCCATCCAAGTCCTGGCAACATCGTGTTTGAAGACACTTTTCGAAATTCTCCTTCGAGGCCGACCGGGAGAAGCTAGTGGGGTTGCGAGACCTTCGAAATGTCGTCCGCGTCGCGATGCTTCTTGCCGGAGCCACCTGGGCGACTGTATCCACCTGTCGTGGAGACGACACCTGGCCAGTGCGCAATGTGAAGATCATTGTCCCATTTGCCGCAGGCTCCGCCAACGATGCAAGCGCGCGTTTCTATGCCGACGGTTTGACCAGGCGTTGGGGCAAGCCGGTCATCGTCGAGAACCGGCCCGGCGCCGATGCCGTCGTCGGAGGCGGCGCGTTTGCAAACGCCAGGGACGATCACACCCTTCTCTACGGGACCGCCTCGATGGTCACCGTGAGCCCGCTATTGCAGGACTCGCTTCCCTACGATCCGTCCCGGGACATGGTACCGATCGCCTCGACAGCTAGTTCGATCCTGGTCATCGCGGTCCACGACGGCCTCCCAGTGCGCTCGCTACAGGAGCTGGCGGAACTGGCCCGAGCGAAGCCCGGTGAATTGTCGTGGAGTTCGGGTCCAAGCCTGCCACACTTCGTGTTCGAAGCAATGCTGGCGCGGCACGGGCTTAAGCAGATCTACATCCCCTATCGGGATGCCTCGGCCCAGCAGGCGGATTTTGGCGAGGGACGCGTGCATATTCTTTCCCACGCCCTGCTGTCGGTGAGAGCTCCTGTCCTTGCGGGCAAGGCGCGGATACTGGCCGTCACAAGTCCCGAACGCCAATCAAGCTTGCCCGACGTGCCGACCGTCGCTGAATCCGGCTTTCCTGAAATGGAAATCGAGGGTCTTGCAGGTCTGTTCGGCTGGCGCGACATGCCGCTGGGGTTGCGCGACCGGATTTCCGCGGACGTGCAGGCGGTGGCCGCCGATCCCTTGGTCCGCTCTCGAATTGAGGCGAGTGGCGCGCAAGTCCTCGGCGGCACACCCACTGAGTTTTCCGCGGCCATTGAACGGCAGCGAACGCGCATCGAGCAGATCAACCGCATCGTCGATTTGAAAAACGTCGCAAGGTAGTGCGGCGCGAGAACAGGGAGGTTGAAATGAAGCTTCGGGCCGCCATTGTCGGCGGAGGAATAGGCGGTCTTTCCGCGGCATGCGCGCTGCGTCGAAGGGGCATCGACGTCATGGTTTTCGAGCAATCCGATGCGCTCGGCGAGATCGGTGCCGGCCTGTCGATCTTTCCGAACGCGCTGCGGCAACTCGAGCGAATGGGGCTGGGACCTGCTCTGGCCAACGTCGGTGCCACGATCGGCGATGCATCACAATACTGCCGCTCCGACGGCACGAGGGTCGGCTCTGTCGTCACGACCGACTCCAGCGGCTGGAATGGGATGTATGGCATGCACAGAGCCGATCTGCTGAATGTGCTCGCGGCAAGCATTCCCAGAGAATCCATTCGAGCCGGCTATCGCTGCATCGAATTCGAGCAGAGCGCGGTCGCGGCGCGATTGAAATTCGCGAATGGGGAAACCTTCGAAGCCGATGTCGTGATCGCTGCCGACGGCATACACTCTGCCTTACAGAAGTATGTGGTCGAGCCGACGCTACCCGAATATTCCGGGGTCCGCTCCTATCGCGGCTTGATTGCCAGCGACAAACTTCCGGGATGGCGAGAGGCAGCTCATCAGGTTTGGATGGGGGACGGGAAGCACTTCATTGTATTTCCGGTGCGCGCCGGCCGGCTGCTGAACTATGTCGGGTTCGTCCCAACCTCCGACGCCAAGGCCGAATCCTGGTCCGCCATCGGAGACCGCGACGAGCTTGCGTCGTCCTTCATCGGATGGGATGCACCTGTCGTGAGACTGCTCGCAGCGGTGGAGAGCTGCTTTTGGTGGGGCTTGTATGACCGCAAGCCCCTGCAATCGTGGACGAACGGGCGGCTCGCGCTGTTGGGTGACGCTGCCCACGCCATGCTTCCGCATCTGGGGCAGGGCGGCAACCAGGCAATCGAAGACGGCATCGCTCTCGCTGTCCTTCTCGAGGGACGAGATCCGGCCGAGGTGCCGGCCATCTTACCGCAGTACGAAACAATGCGCCGCGTCCGGACTGACGTCATTCAGGCGGAGGCACGGAAAAACGGACTGCGTTTTGATTCGAAATATGAAGACCTCGAACAACGCGATCGAGAAGTCGCAAACTCCGCCGCATTCCGCAGATGGCTGTTCGATTATGATGTTCAGAGCGCTGCCATTAGCCAGCGCGCGCACAGTAAAGATTTGCCAGCTCATCGCTGATTGCTGCGATGCGACCAGTCTCTTGGCGACTTTGAGCGCCGTTTCCGCGCCATGCCGCTGCCCGACCAGCGCCAAACCCAAATCCATTCCCGCAGTCACACCCGGCGCGGTGATCAGCCGCCCATCGCGCACATAGATCAAATCAGGCTCGACTTTTGCTCTTGAGAAGCTGGCCGCCAGCGCCTGCCAAGAGGACGGCAGTGACAGGCGCCCCGAATATTGTCAAAGTGCAATTCTTTCCTCAATTACATGTTCCAGCGGCGTTCCCTCAGCGGACAAGGTCATTCGCAATTTGAGCTCGCCACTTTCCACTGCCCCGCTACGCACGAGGTTCTCAATTTCACGCTGCGATGTAACCCCGACATGCTTCAGAAATTTACGGATAGCCATATTGAAGCGGTCTTCATCGAACTCGGCGGTCATGTCTGTTCTCCTGGTCTGACGGGCCAAGTCTACCACGACGCGCGCCAAGACCAAAGATCCGAGACCCAACTCGCGTCACCGCCGACTTCCTCCTCTATTTGATTGCCTGAATGCGAGAAGGGAGCGAACAAGAAGCCGGTCACGACGCGCGGGACAGCACAACGAAGCGCGAGATCGAAAGCTGGCAAGACACCGAAAGGGCGTTACGCGATAGGCTTGCACGTGTTAAGTGTAGGGCGAACCGCCGCCCGGGTTTTCATAGTTGGTTAGTTCCGGACATTGGAATGTTCACAGGTTAGCCGCACGTCACGAACTGAACTGACGATACTATCTTCACTACCGATAATTTCGTTGCACGGAGGAGGAAGACGATGAAACGTCGAGAATTCTTGGCAGCAGCCGTCGCGAGCATCGCCCTTCTTGCAACGGCATCGCCGTCCATCGCGCAGTCTTCTGGAACAACATTTTTAGTCTGTACAGGTGCGTGGTCTGCGGGATGGTCGTGGAAGAAGATGCACCCGCTAATGGCCGCCGGCGGCCATCGTTTGGTCACTCCGACCTACACAGGTCTTGGCGAGCGGGAGCACCTAGCTAGCCCGTCAAACGATCTCGAAACCCATATTCAGGACATTCTGGCGGTCATCAAATACGAAGACTTGCGCGACATTGTGCTAGTCGGCCACAGCTACGGTGGCATGGTCGCGACGGGGGTCGCGGACCGGGCGCGAGACCGTATCACCCGATTGGTTTATCTGGACGCATTTGTGCCAACGGATGGACAGTCTCTGATGGATGTGGGGCCCCCGATGGCACGGCAGCGCATGAAGGAGCTCGCAAAGGCGGGCGATGGCTGGCGGGTACCATCGAATCCCATTCCGCCTGACACATCGGATGCCGACGTGAAGTGGATTTCTGAACGCAGGTTGCCCCAATCCATCAAATGCTTCGAGCAGCCGCTGAAGATGCACGGTGGGGAGCTGTCCTTGCCGCGTAGCTACATCTATCTCACGCGCGTAGCTCCTTCGGACCCTTTCCGACCATTTGCCGAGCGCGCGAAAAGCGATCGTAATTGGCGTTACTACGAACTCGACGCCAGCCATTCGGCGCACATAACCGCTCCCGTAGCTCTCACCCAGGAACTTCAAACGATCGCGTCGCAGCCCACGTAAGGTTGTCGAGCGGCAACTTAAAAGAACGCGAATGAGTCATAGGCCCTGACCCAACCTGAAGTCGTGCAATTCTGCTACGGTTAAAAAATCCGGACGTATGGCTAGTGTGGGAGGCAGCTGTGACAAACTGGGAGGTCTCCAACGATCCATCTGGCAAGCCGCCATCCGATAACGGGCAGCCGGACAAAGCAGGATCCGATGAGCAGCGATCGGGGAAGCCGCCATCTGATCGCAGTTTAAGGATTCGCTTGCGGGCACGATTGCAGTTGATGGGCGGCGCGCTCGCCTCAATTGCGGCCGTGGGTGCAATCGCGGGCGGCCTTGTCGGCTACTGGACTGTTTGGAAGACGCTACGCACAGACGTGTTTCCGGAAAGCCAGAAAACGCAGAAACAGGCTACGGCCCGGCCCGACATTGCTCCCCGTTTGTCTTTCGTTGTCCTGCCATTCGCAAACCTCAACAACGATGCAGAGCAGGACTATTTCGCCGATGGCATTACGACCGATCTGACGACCGACCTCGCGCAAATGCCCGATACGTTCGTGATCGGGCGTGGGACGGCTTTCACCTATAGGAATAAGCAGGTCGATCTCAAGACGCTCGGCAAGGACCTTGGTATCCGATGGGCGGTGCAAGGCGCCGTGCAACGGGCCGGAGATCGCGTCCGGATGAACGTGTCGCTTGCTGACCTTTCGACCGGTCGTGACGTCTGGTCGGACCGTTTTGACGGCGATCGCATGAATCTCGCCGCCTTGCAGGACCAGGTGACGGCGCGGCTTGCCCGCTCTCTCAACGTTGAACTCATCCAAGCCGAAAGTCGGCGCAGCCTGATGGACCAGCCCGCGAATCCAGATGCCGTGGATTTCACCATGCGCGGATGGGCAAAAGTCTATGGACCTCAGAGTAAGGTAACGATCATCGAGGCAAAGGACTTGTTTGAGGCCGCGCTGCATCTCGATCCGGACCACATTGATGCAATGCTCGGTAAGGCGTGGTGCATAGCCGGCGGCATACTCAGCGGATGGTCAACGTCCGTGACCGAAGACAAAAAGATCGCCACCAGCTTAATTGATCAAGTTCTTTCAAAGCGACCGACGAGCGCGAATGCGCACATAACCAAAGGAAACATTTTACTCTATGGAGATCCCGAGGCGGCGTTACCTGAATTCGACGCCGCCTTGGAAGCCGACCCGAATTCGCCGATTGCATACGCAACAAAGGGAATTGCACTGGTCACAGCGGGGCGCGCACACGAATCATTCGACCCCGTTCAGATTGCTTTACGCCTAAGCCCCAAAGATCCGGCGCGTAGCACCTGGCATTTCTTCCTGTGTCACGCTCACGTCCATGTGCAGCAATATAAAGAAGCCATTGAGGAATGCAGGCGCTCGATCAATCTGAATAAATTATACTGGATGCCGTATGTGGATCTGGTTTCAGCCTATGGAGCCACAGGCCAACTCGAAATGATCCCGCAAATGACGGCCGAACTGGATGCAATCCTGCCGAATTTCACGGTCCAATGGTTCCGTCAAATAGGCTACGCTCGTTCGAGCAATACGCAGTTTCGTCGTGAGTACGACAACATCCTTGATGGACTTAGAAGGGCTGGCGTCCGCGAGCAATAAGATGAGCAGGGTCTTCTTTGCTTGGCAACCAGCACAGTCTCCTCTGGTCCTAAGCCGAAAAGCGCTTGAGCCGCGGTGACGTCCGGCGTCGCTGGCGACTCAGACGCCGAGCTGCTCTTCCAGTCCCCCAAAATCGACATCCAGTGCCGCGCTCGACAGTATTCATCAATGTCCCTTACCTACTCGCGCCAGGGCTATGTGCAAGCTGGCAGGGGGGTGTGCGAGTGTGCTTGCTCGCCGGTAGCGTTCCCACATTGCCTTTCCGTCTAGATCTTCAACCAGCTCCAGTCCAACACAGGCGAGATCGTTGACGATCTCATCCGGATGGAACCCCGAAATCCAAGGTTCGCCGGTCTGCGCTACCAGGTTGGCATTCTCGTTGTGCGGTAATTGCGATCTGTTTTGGGCTGTCGAGCACATAGCAGTATCGATTGCGAGGTGCAGCCTTTTTGCGGGAGACGGGGGCGGCGACTAAAACGGGCGTGGGTTGGCCGAAATACTTCCACTATATCGTGGTCGACGCTCAGTCACTTTTTCATGCAAAGCCCAATCGTTGGGGATGTCCCGCACTTCGCGCCGTCCGCGGCACCGCCACTCGGGCAGAACACGGACACTAGTGCTTCGCTGCTGTCGCAATTGACTGCGCCGTCGGCCTGAACCGCTCGGATGTTGACCGTCGCTGGATCACCCTTGTCTCCCTTTTCGCCTTTCGGACCCTGCGGCCCTTGAGGCCCCTGCGCGCCGGCGGGGCCTTGTGGTCCAGGCACTCCTTGGATGCCTTGGGCTCCCTGCGGGCCGGCTGGACCTTGCGCGCCTGGATCTCCTTTAGGCCCTGGGTCTCTCCCACACGCTGCAAGTGCGAACGCAGCGCTCATTGCGGCTACAGCGATCATTTTGTGCATTGCCAACCTCCAACGATCAAGATGATTAAACTTCTCGGCTGACGGCCGTGCAAGAGGCGTCAGAGGCCCTTGCCGATCGCATCTTGGAACAATGCCCTTCCACCACGATTGCCGCTCCATGAGGTGGCTCGTTGGCATCGTGGCGGCGTTCCTGATCTGCCTCCTTACTTATGCCGGGTCAGCCTTCGTTTCTGTCTTGGAGCTGGTTTCAGCGGTGCGAAGCGGAGACGCCGCTCAGGTGGTGGCCCGAACGAACCTTCCGCGCCTCCGCCATTCGGTGGTCGATCAGGTTGTGTCCGCCTATCTCGACCGAATTGGCCAAAAGCGACCGGTGCGGCCGTTCGAACGAATGGCAGTTAACGCAGTCGGTGCGACAATCGCTGACGATCTCGCGGTCAGGCTCATGACACCGGAAAATTTGTCCGTCCTGTTGAGGAGCGGCACCGTCCGCAACGCGGCAGAAAACATTGCATTTGGGACGATGTCTTCGTTTGCCGAACTCGACGTTTCGAACATCTTTGTTCTCGCGGGACGGATAACGCCAGTGCAGCCGGTCGAGTTTGCGGTGAGGCTCGGAGCAAATCAGGACGCGGGGAGTGTTAGCCTGCATTATGAAGGGGCGAGCTGGAAGCTATCCGGCATCACGTTGCCGCCAAAGGTCTTGTCCAGCATAGTGGACCGGCTACCGGCGCGCTGAGCCGACGCTTTTGGTGACCTTGCGCGCGGGAACGACCCCGGTCGTCCCGGGGCTGGCGCCGGACGCGCCGGGGCCGCCCGACGCACTACCGAAGCAGCGCGCCGTTGCTATCTTGCGTCCCGCGGTAACTAGCTGGAGTATCATTTGATTGAAGCCGGCGCTAAATCCCCGCTGCCCTTCTTCCGAATGAATCCTGGGGAGATGCCAATACGGTACCAATCCCGCCTGAAGCAAAAATGGGATATCTTGCCGCGACTCAGGGAGGCCCGGATGGCTAAAAAATCAATAGTAGAACGAATTTCAGACACTGTGAAAGAGATCGTGGACACCGCCTCGACTGCAGCCGCGGAGGCTATGAAGCCCGATCCAGAAGCGGTTGCCGGAGTGACTAACGAGCAAGTCTACATTCCTGAAGCGACCGATGCTGCCGCTGTTCCGCCGCCGAGTATCACTCGGAAGAAGAAGCGCGTTCCTCCCCCTTTGAGAGCTAACAAACGGGTCGCAGCTGCTCGTACAAAGAAGACACCATCCGCGGCGAACAAGTCTGCCAAGAAGGCGGCTAAAACGCCACCCAAGAAGGCTGCAAAGAAAGCCACACCAAAGAAGGCGGCCAAGAAATCTGCGCCTAAGAAGGCCGCGAAGAAGAGCAAGAGTAAATCGCAGCGCTAGCGCTCCTTCGTGGAGCGGTGCGTTGCAACGCCAGAAACGCCTCCATGCTTGGCTTCTTCGACGCCCGAGACCTCCCTCCCCGTTCGTCGGTCGTAGCCCGGCCGTCCTGACAGTCGAAATAGAACCTTGTCATCCCACTAATGCGGTTGATGCGCCCGGAACCTGATTGCCTCGACGGCTGAAGCTTTCTAGCGGGTTACTTTCACGACTCGAACTGGGCGGGCGAAAGCACATTTTTTTCAGACGCCTGTCCTAAGCAGTACGCTGGAGCCCGATGATGAAGCCATCACAGATTTACAAAGAGAACGCAGACAACTGCGCCATGCTCGCTGAAGGAGAAGCATCTAAGGATAGTCCGGCTTACAAGCGGTACCGACGCATGGAAGAAGCGTGGCGAGCTTTAGCCGAGGAGCAGGAATGGCTGGACGGGGAAGTGCCACCCGTCGGGACAAACCGCGCCAACACAACCAAAAAGCCGCCTGGTTAGGGTGGCACCTACCAGCACTCGATATTTTCAAGGTACTCATGATGCCGCTTTGATGGCGGAGAGTCTCGCCCTATCCCACAGAACACCCCCAATGAACGCCGCCGGCCGGCCGGGAAAAGTCACCTTCGGCGAGATGGATGAGATGGGTCTACGTGGCGTCCTGGTCTACTGATCGAGTCGCGCTTCCTTTGCGCCCGAGGCGGCAACCGGGGGCTGACGTCAGGCCGGATTTCAGCAGTGGCAAGCCTCCGCAGTTTGCGACCGCGACGTGGCAAGCTTATTGTCGAGTGCGATGGTTCGGACCTTGGGTGAGGTGCCGTGCCTACAACGCAGTGAGTCAAGGCTTACCCAGAACGGGACGAGATCCGCGATTGCTGGCTAAATGTTGAACCACCGCCGGCGGCAAACGGCCCGCTTATCGGTAGGCCGTTCGCGCACGAGATCGATCGATCAAAACAGACCGGGGAGCAGCATTGCGACCCGCTCGCGATACTTGCGGTACTCGTCACCAAAGAAGGCGACCAAATCCCTTTCTTCCAGCCAAATTCCCACAAAGATGTAGCCTGTCGTGACCGACGCGAAGAGCAGATGGCCGACGGTCATCAACGGGGTGCACCAAAAGGCGATGATGAAGCCGAGGTAGATCGGATGCCGAACCAGTCGGTAGAGTCCAGGCGTCTTGAACTTGATAGGCTGGGCAACCCGTCCCATGAACTGCGTGATCACCTGCGTCAATCCGAACAGCTCGAACTGACTGATCAGGAATGTGCTGTACAGCACGATGATCCAGCCGATGGCGCCACCAGCGGCGACGGCGCCGGCGAAGACCGGGCCATCGATGCCCCACACGACGGTGGGTAATGGTTGCCACTGCCAGAACAGCAAGATCAAGCTAAGACTCGCGAGCAAGACGAAGGTGCTGCGCTCGACGGCCGGGGAAAAGAAACGCGCGAAGAACGACTTGAAAGTGCGCCGTGCCATCCCGCTATGCTGCACAGCGAAGACCGACATCAAGGCGAGGTCGATCATTAAGGCCGTGCTCCACGCCCCAGTCGTGCCGTCGTCGATCGTCTTCGGCACCAAGACGCCCGTAACGAAGCCGATCGCGTAGAGAAATGCACCCAGAAAAACGGCATACGAGAGGAGGCCGTACACGAGGCCGAGCGATCGTGTCGCGCGAGATGGCGTAGCCGGAAAAGCGGAATTTTGATCGGGATGCAAAACCATAGTCATGTGAATCTCCATCACTTCTAAAATTTATCTCGGGATGCGTGCGCTTCAGAGTCGTCGGCCGCTGCCTAGCCGTGCTGCCGCCCAAGCGATCAGCTGGTCGAGGGGACTGTAGCGAGTTGATCTCTGGACGAGGTGCGAACTCTCGGCTCGCCACTGCTGCCGCGTCACCGCATGCTTGGCCTGTTCGGCTATTGCCGCCGCGATCGCCTCGTTTGTTGCCCGCCTTAGCCGAGCGGCCACGACCAGAACGCGCCGTGATAGCGAAGGCTCCGGCTCGAAACGAAGGACAAGCAACGACGATCCGGGTCGGGTTGGTCGCTTCACGGGGCAGAATTTGCCCGAAGCACGGGTGTAGTTTTGAGGTGGGCCGGTCATATGGCTTCTCCTGTTGAACGCTATTTCATCGGTCTGTAGATTGTTGTTGTCCGAACTGCTTGGCGGACTCCTTGAGGAAACTCTTATTTTTCGTTTGCTCGAGGATCGTTGACCGCCCGGCAGCTTGAGGGGCAATGGTAATGAAATACCGGTTCGCGGAATTCGAGATTGATCTCGGGCAGCATGAATTGCGCCGGCGCGGCTCGCCCGTTCATGCCGAGCCGCAGGTTTTCGACCTCATCGTTCATCTCGTGCGCAACCACGACCGGGTCGTCAGCAAGGATGAGCTGATCGAGAACATCTGGAACGGCCGGATCATCTCGGAAGCCGCGTTTTCGAGCCGCATCAACGGCGCCAGACGCGTGCTCGGCGACAGCGGCACCGAACAACAATTCATCAAGACCTTGCATCGCCGCGGCTTCCGCTTCGTGGGAGATGTCGAAGAAGTGCCGAGCTCGGACGCGGATGCTGTCAAGCTCGTACCTGGCGAGGCGGGCGGCCCGGAACGTAGTCCGCCGAGTACTTCCGTTCACGGTGAGATTTCGCAGCTGGACGACGTCGTTTCGGAGGCCGTCAAAGCCGAGGCGATCACCCGACCATCCATCGCCGTGCTCCCGTTCCAAAACATATCGAACGACCCCGAAAACGAATACTTCAGCTATGGGCTCACTGAAGACATCATCCGGCTGCTCGCCCGAAACCGATGGCTTTCCGTGATCTCCCGCCATTCCACGATCGGCTTCCTGGGCGGCACCGTCGACGCTCGCGAAGTGGGCGCGCAACTTGGTGCGACCTACGTCATGTCGGGAAGCGTGCGAAAGAGCGACGGCTCGGTGCGTATCGCCGCGGAGCTCGCGAGAGCCGCGGACGGACAGCAGCTCTGGTCCGAAAAGTACGAATTTCAGCTGCTGAACATCTTCGACATCCAAGACGAGATGGCGCGACAAATCGCCGCCACTATCGAGCCCGAGCTGTCGAAATTGGAACAGCAGCTGGCGGCCCGCAAGCCACCGGAGAGCCTGGACGCTTGGGACTGCTATCAGCGCGGACTGTGGAATCTATGGCGTTTCACCACGCCTGGTTTCGACAGCGCGGAAGAATACTTTCAGCGGTCGATCGCCGCCGATCCGACTTTCGCGAGAGGACACGGCGCGCTCAGCTACGTCAACATTCAACGCTCACTCTACGATGCGCCCGAAGCCCGGGGGGCTCGGCTAAAAACCGCTTTGCATCAAGCCCAAACCGCCGTATCTCTCGACGAGCTCGATTGCTTCTGCCATTGCGCGCTCGGACGCGCGCTATGCCTCACGCGGCAGAACGAAGAGGCGTCCGCGGCAATCGGCCTGTCATTGGAACTCAATCCCAGCTTCGCACAAGGCTATTTCGCGCAAGGCTTCAATCTCCTGTGGTGCGGGCGCGAGATCGAAGCGGAAACGCTGCTGACCAGGCCACGATATTAAGTCCACGCGACAGCCACCTGTGGAGCTTCCACCACACGCGTTCGTGGGCACACTTCTCGCTTGGAGAGTACGACATCGCTGCGGAGTTCGCCCGCAGAGCGGCGCGCCAATCGAACGCCACGTATCGAGCCTATGCAACCTTGGCCGCTTCGCTCGGACGCCTCGGTGACCACGCGCAGGCAAGCGCCGCTGTGGCAGAATTGATGAAGCGCAAGAGCGGTTACACAACAGGAACCGCGGGACGAGAGCTCTTCTTCTGTAGGGATCCCCGGTTCTTGAGCGAATACACCGAAGGATTGCGTTCGGCCGGCGTTCGCGACGACTGATCGTTGCGCATTGCGTTGCGGCCTGGGGCGCGCCCGATGTCCTCAACTTCCCGAGGTCGAACGCCATGCTATTCGCCCCCCGCACGATCGATCAAGTTGACGGATGCCCGGCAGATCACGCCTTACAAGTGGGTGCATCCGACCGAGGAGAGCTAAAGGTGCGACCGAGGGCGAAGTGTGCCAATGAATAGCCGATGAAGCGGCTCAATGGCGGCGCTTCTTCACGTCTACGTCCGAAATGACGTGGCTGGCATCCGGCTCCTCGATTCCTGCGTCTACGTCCGGCGACCTGTTGCAGGCGCACGGATCACCGGCACCACACTGGCAGCCGAAATCCCTAATCTTGCCGCGCGCCTGCAAGGCGTGGCCGAGCCGAACACCGTTGTCATTGCTGAGAGCACGCGAAGCCGCCGCACGTTCATCTCGAGGTTCACGGCCGGTTCGAACGGCTCAATGCGTGCGATCGGCTGCTCAACGTTGCGCTGCGTCCGGACTTGCTGATCGCAACGCCGGTTCCATCGCAAGGTGGGCCCGGCCGCGTGCTGAATTTCGATATTTGTTCTTGCGCGGGGATAGGTCGGCAAGACAGAAGCATGTCGGCAGCCAATGTTGCGACTACCCGCTTCGCGCCAGAGATGGCCGTTCCGAGGAATCAGCTTTTGACCGGAGCGCAGTTAGAGCGACCGAGGCCGATTCAGCGGGAACGACGGCTCGGTGAATCAGAACTCGCAGTCGGCTGAACCCAAAGCCTTAAGCAAGCCACCAAACGCGCCTAGCCGGCAAGGTTCGGCGTTCCCGGCAGCCTTTCGCCGTTCGGTAGTTGTGGTCCGCTTGACCTCGGCTTTCTTTGGCTTCGACTTCGGAGAAGGGACGGTGGTGACTTTCTTCGGCTTGGGATCGTGCCGATGGGGGTTCATCGTCCTCGGCGGCTCCGATGCACCGACACTGGTGCCTTCCGGCGAGGAATTGCGTTCGTCGACGAGAGCAGGCCGCGCTGGTGTCTCGATGCTCGCTGCGGCCACTTCGAGTCGATCAGCCTTGGCCAACACCCCGCGTGGCTCGGAAACGCCTGCGGCTATCTCGGCAACGGGCGGGACAGGCACTGCTGCACTCCGCGCTGGCGTTTTGAGTTCCATTGCCGCAAGCACTCCCACACCCAGTGGGATGAGGAAGCCCAACAACATCATTCTCAGCATGATGCCTCCGGCTTGAAATGGCGCCGGTTAGAATTCTCCGATCTAATGAGGCAACTTGGCGGCGGCCGACCTGACAACGCGCCCCACGTGCAGAGCGTTGGCCGATAGGGTTAACAGCCGCTCCAGAAAATCCGCTTTGCTAGATCGCGGAACAGGCTTCGGTCAGGCTTGGCCGCGGCATCGCCGTCGTGTTGAAGTCTTCTCGAACTTGCTGTCGTACTGCCCGTCCTTGCACTTGGCGTCATCGAGTTCAAAGCAGCCGCTGCCCTCGGTTTTCCTTTCCATCTGCCGTCCGTGCAGCCAAGGACTTCCAGGGCAACTTGATTTCTCAGCCTCCCCCGGTACCACGGGTGTGTCAGCAACTGCGAAAGTGCTGTTTGCAAGTGCAGTAGCGACGCCCGGTGCTCCTACGGACGAATAAAGGCCGCACCTTGCTGAAATCAGCCTTCGGGCGAATGCCCGCTTCCCGCCAGAAGGGGCCGTTCACAAGCGTGACTCCCTGCCCGCCGTGCGAACTGATAAGCTTTTGGCAACTACCTTATCAGTCGGCCAACTGACTCCATTTGCGACCAAACATTACAAGTCACCGGAATAAGTGGCGAGAGAGGAATCGACCCGGTCTTGGCATTGCACTGCAGTACGCCTTCTGAAGGTCTGCAACAGGTAAACGGTCGTCTGGTTGTCGCAAATCGATGTACCTAGAGCGCCGAGGCCTTGAACCGGCGGATTTTTGCTTCGGCGCCAGCGTATTCGCGGGTTTTTGGGGCCTGCTAGGTTCTGTCAGCCCGGCTTCGGTCATACGATACTCGACACCTTCGCCCGTTGAGCGTTGCTCCATCCATCCGTTTCGCAAAAAGAGCGAGCGTTGTTCCGGGTTGATCGGGAAGCTTCGAAAACACATCCAATCGCGGTCACGAAGAGGATCGAGCTTTTGCCGGTGATACTGATTAAAGATCGGCCTGCGCTTTTCCTGCTGACCGATGTCTTGACGTGTCGTTTCAAGCGGGCGTTCTGTCTGCTCCGCAGGGTTTACATCGCCAGATAGCGCCTTCGAATATCGTCATTTCCTGAAAGGCCTGTCGTGCTTTCACGATGTACGACTTTGCCCTTATCGATGACGAGCGCCTCCTGTGCAATCCGCAGGCAGAAATGCATGTTCTGTTCAGCCAGCAAAATCGTGGCGCCGCCCGCGCCCAATTCTCGCAAGACCCTGCTGATGTCGGCCACAATGATCGGCGCCAGCCCTTCGCTAGGCTCGTCAAGCAGCAGGACCAGCGGGTTTCCCATCAGCGCACGGGCGATCACCAGCAGCTGTTGCTCGCCACCGGAAAGGCGGCCTGCCTGGCGGGATCGAAGCCTTGTAAGAAGCGGGAACGTTTCCCAGATCCGCGGCAGCGTCCAGTCACGCCGGCCGCCAGGGCCGCTCTTAGCCGCGATCTGGAGGTTGTCCTCCACACTGTGCTCGGGGAATACTTGCCGGTCTTCCGGCACATAAGCCATTCCCAGCTGCGCGCGCGCGTGAGGCGGTGCGTGCGTGATGTCGCGGCCAGCGAAGAAGATGCGTCCGCTGCGCACCGGGACAATGCCAGCGAGCGCCTTCATTGTCGTGCTCTTGCCCGCGCCATTTCGGCCGAGCAGCGCTAGTGTACGCTTTTCCTGGAGCGCAGCATCGACGCCGAATAGGATCTGGCTCGCGCCGTAGAACACGCTTACGCCCTCCGCACGCAAGAGCTCGGTCAAGTCGCGTTCTCCTCTGCCCCAAGATAGGCGTCGATGACAGCCTGGTTGTTGCGGATCTGGTCTGGGGTGCCCTCGGCCAGCACCTTGCCGTAGCAGAGCACGCGAATGCTGCTGGCAACCTTGAAGACGATATCCATGTCGTGCTCGATGAAAATAAGTGTCAGCTTTCGGCGTTCCCAAAGTGCGCGAACGCGGTCAATCATGCGCCAGCGTTCGTCCGGGCCCATGCCAGCCGTAGGTTCATCGAGCAACAGCACTTTGGGCTCCAACGCGAGCGCAATAGCGATATCAAGCAGCTTCTGATCGCCATGCGAGAGGATGTTCGCCTCGACATCGGCAACATCGGTCAACCCGACGAACTCCATCACATCGTCCGCACGCTCGCGCATGCCGGGGGACGGAAAGCGATGAGACAGGCTGGCCCAGCGGCCGGCGTGGGCCGTGACCGCAGCCATCAAGTTCGCGCGCACAGTCATGGTCGGAAAACAACTCGCGACCTGGAAGGCACGCCCAATGCCCCGCCGCATGCGTTCCGTCTTGGAGAGCTGGAGAATGTCCTCACGGTCAAGCAGCACCTCGCCAGAATCGGCCATGAACGCGCCGCTGATCAGGTTGAAGAAGGTGGTCTTGCCGGCCCCGTTTGGTCCGATAACAGCTGATAAGCTGCCGGAGGGAAAGGCAAGCGACACGTCGTCGATCGCGCGTACGCCGCCGAATGACTTGGTGAGATGATTGATCTCAACATTCATCGCGCGCGCTTGCTCCAGACGAGGTGGATGAAATCGAGTACGCCTCGGCGCAGGCCAAGCGCGAATGCGAGGATCACGATGCCCAGAACAAGTCCGTGATACTCCGTGAACCGCTGCACTAGATCGTTCAGCGCGAGCAGGATCATCGCGCCCAGCACGGGCCCAAGAAAGCTGTTGATGCCTCCCAGCATGACCGCAAAAATGGCCTGGCCCGAGTTGGGCCAATCGGCCAGCTCGGGATAGGCGCCTGATACGAACAGGGCCGCCAGCACGCCTCCCATCCCGGCGAAGCCGCCCGCGATCGTGAAGGCTAGCAGCCGGGCGCGCCACAGGACGATGCCGACAAAGCTGGCGCGTTCCGCATTGTCGCGGATCATGCGCAACGTATTCCCAAACGGACTCATCGAGACATGGCGGAGCGCCAACAATCCGAGCACGGCTACGATGGCGCAGAACTGGTATAGATGAAGCTGCGAGCCCAGGTCGAAACCAAAGATGTGGCGGCGAGGAATACCACCGCGCAACCCCTGATCACCTCCGGTCAGGCTCTGCCATGAGACAATAACGCTGAAGAAGAGCATCTGCACCGCGAGGGTGATGAAAGCGAAATAGTCCGTGCTTAGTCGGACGCAGATTGCGCCAACCACGAGAGCGGCGATGGTCGTCAGAGCCACCGCGAATAGCGCCGCGACGGGCAGAGACAATTCCGTCAACTGCATCGTGAGGCCAAATGCATAGGCGCCGAAGCCATAGAACATCCCGTGGCCGAATGAGACCATTCCTGTGGTGCCGACCAGCAGATTCAGCGACGTCGCGAACAGCGCCATCGCGCTGAGACGGATAATGAAGTCCTCGAAGGCCGGGCTACGGTGCAAGATTGGGATCGCGAGCAGCAAGATAAGCACGATCGCGGCGAACAGGGCATCGCGCGAGGCGGGATTGCGCTTCATAGGGGGCGGCCGAACAGTCCCTGCGGGCGCAGGACCAAGATACCAATCATGACGATGTAGATAAGCCCATCTGTGAAGCCGGGGAAGCCGATCGTGCCGAAGCCTCGAACGAGCCCGATGATGAGCGCCGCAACCATCGCGCCTGCGATCGAGCCCATACCGCCGATCACAGTGACGATGAATCCCTCGATCAGGATCGAGAAGCCCATGCCGGGCGAAAGCGAGCGAACGGGACCCGCGAGCGCGCCTGCGAGGCCAGCGAGCCCGCCGCCGATCGCAAAGACGATCGCGAATAGCACCGTCGTATTGACCCCCAGCGCCGAGACCATCTGCGGATTGACCGCCGCGGCCCGAACTGTCTTGCCGAGGCGCGTTCTGGACAGCCCGAGGCTGAGCACGATGGCGATCAGCGCAGCTATTCCGATCAGCACGGCGTAAAACGGGGGCACGACGCCGCCTGCAATGAACAGCGGCGGGACCTGAAAGGCTGCCGGCATTCCCATGGCGCGGAACTCGGGACCCCAGACAATCTTGACGATGTCGTCGAAGATCAGCACCACCGCGTAGCACACCAGAAGCTGCATAAGCACGTTGCTGCCGTAGACCCTGCTCATCAGCACGCGTTCGAAGAGCACGCCGAACAAGGCCATGGCCACCGCACCCGCCAACACGGCGAGCGCGTAACTATCCGTCGCGGCATATGCACTGTAAGCTACATAGCCGCCCAGCATGTAGAAGGTGCCGTGGGCGAAGTTGACGATCTTGAGAACGCCGAAGATCAGCGTCAAGCCGGCAGCCACCAGGAACAACAGCATGCCCACGATCAGGCCGCTGGTGGCCTGCGTCACCACACAGGCGGGGGTCGTGAAACATGCGCCGAGCGCGTTGAAGTCCATCGATCGTCAGCTATAATTCTGCTGCTTCTTCCACTCCGTCTCAAGTTCGATGATCTTGCCCCAATCGGCGGGTTTGATGTCGGTGATGAACGGATCCTTCGGAATGGTCTGTCCCCACCCGATCGCATAGCCGATCGTGGTGTGATCGTCCCGCATGGTGATGGTGCCGTCGGCGCCAAAGGGCGAATTGATCTTCAGTCCCGTCAGGGCAGCCGCTATCGCCTTGCCGTCCAGAGAATTGGCCTTCTTGATGGCCGCCTCATAGAAGTGCATGGCGACCGAATTCTGCCAGGACCAATTAGTCGGCCGTTCGTTCCACCTTTTGAAGTACGCCTGACCCCATTCCTTGTTCGCCGGCGTATCCGGGAATGTCTCAAGATAACGCGTGGCCGACTGGATGCCCGCGGGCAGGTTTTTGATCGCAGCCAGCACTGGATAGTCGACGTTCGGAGTTGCGACGGTCATCTGCCCGAACAGAGCATAGACATTCCCCTGGTTCACGAACGCCGAGAGATCGCCGGCATACAGCAGTGTGAACAGCGCCTGCGGCTTGGCCTGGATAAGCTTGGTAATCACTTCGGTGAAGTCCGGCTGGCCGAGTTTGGGCCAGGCCTCGGTTACGACCTCGACATCCGGTTTGAACTTCTTGAAGAACTGCAGATACTGCGCCGTCGTGTCGCGCCCATAGGCGTAGTCCGGTGAGCAAGTCGCCCATTTGTTGATTTTCTTGGCATTGGCGAAGTCGGCGAGGTAGAGGCTGCCGGCGACAGCATCGTGCACGCCCTGACGCGCCACGCGAAATGCGGTGGGCACCCGGATCTTCGGATCTGCGGTGAGCGATGACGTCTCGCTGTTGGTGTGAATGCAGGCCACATTGAGGTCGCGCATAACCTCCTGCACCGCGAATGAGGCGGACGACGCTTCCGCATCGACCAGCAGCTCGCAGCCTGCAGTGTTCACCAGTTCACGTGCGACGCGCGCGGCTTCCTGCGGCTGGCCTTTGGAATCCCGGAATACGAACTCGATTTGCCGGCCCAGGAAGCCGCCAGCGGCATTGATGCGATCTTGCTCGATTAGGAGCGAGTTGCGCGAAGAGGTGCCGAGCAGCGCGATGGGTCCCGATAGGATGCTTTGCATGCCTATGCGGAGAGCATTTGCCTGTGCCCTGGCTACCCATGGGGCGGCCACCAAAGCAGCCGTGCCACCGGCCAAAAACGTGCGACGCGTGACGGGTCCGCTCATCGAACTGCACCTCCCTGTGATCCGGCTGTTGAACCAACCAGTCGTGTTGTGCCCCGACTGTAGATCGGCGAGGCCATGCTGATCAAGCGACATAAAGGTGGAGCGAGGCCGGAGCCTCGGTATGGGCATTGTACCTTCCGGTAGAGTGGGGCGCCGCCTTGCTGCTCAATATACGTCACGGGATCGTCCCGCGATGCGCTGGTGCCGCACTATCCACCCTGCCCATTCCGCTCATCGCAAGGACTTTCGCGAAGCGGATCCGGTTCGGGAATGAACGACGACATAGCGATCGCAAGATGAGCGCACGGCGCCTGTCGCCCGAGGTGTTTAGCGCGAAGGAAGGACGTCTACTCGCGGTCCCACACGTCGAGCTCATCCAGCGCGGGTCATTTCCCTTCCAACCTAACTGCGGACAGATGGCGACCCGGGAGAACTCAGACGCAAATGATATGTGACGCAGCTCCGCTCACCAGGAGCGATCTACGGCAGTACGCGGGTCATTTCGAGCCGACGAGCGAGATATACGGACGGTTCGCTCGCACAAGGCGGACGCCCCTTGCCAGCCTTCGGGAACGAGCGCATCCTACTATGTTACTTCATAATAACAAAAGGAGGAAACATGACATACGACTTTTCGCGACGCTCCTTGCTTGCTCTCGGCGCAGGATTAGGCGCATCGACCGTGCTGGGCAGTAACGCTTTTGCGCGAGCACCCAAGCTTGGGACGCAGCCAGCTTATTTCTATCGCTTCGGTCTTGGAGACGCCGAAGTGACGGTCGTTTCTGACGGTCCGCTGCCACTCGGTCCTCCGAAAGGGACCTTCATCGGCGTGCCTGATGAAGAAGTGAAGAAGATGCTGAGCGACAATTTCCTCTCACCAGAAAATGTGGTGCTGGAGCAGAATTCGCCAATCGTGAATATGGGTGACAGGCTAGTTCTGTTCGACACAGGCATGGGAACGTCTAAGGCCTTCGGACCGACCACCGGCCGTCAGCAGAAGAGTATGGCAGAGGCTGGCATTAAACCAGCCGACATAGACGCCGTGGTCTTATCACACGCGCACATCGATCATATCGGCGGCATTGTGGACGCGGACGGCAAGCCATTATTCCCCAACGCACAGTACTACATAGCTCAGAGCGATTTCGATTTCTGGACCGATGAAGGCAAGCTTGGCAGTCCATTGAAGGACTTTGTCGTTCATGCACGCAAGAACTTACTGCCGGTACGAGATCGCCTTGTGTTCTTCAAGGACGGTCAGGAATTCCTTCCCGGCGTGCAGGCCATGGCAGCTCCTGGCCACACCGTAGGTCACACAATCTTCATGGTCTCGTCGGCAGGGAAATCGTTCGCCTTCCTCGGTGATCTTACTCACCATCCGATACTGCTGCTTGAAAAACCGCGGATGCAGTTCTCGTACGACACCGATCCGCAGCAGGCAGCTGAAAGCCGGGTCAAACTGCTGGATATGATTGCTGCAAATATGATTCCTGTGATGTCCTATCATTTTGCCTGGCCAGGTTACGGCCATATCGCCAAGACATCGGAGGGCTTCCACTATTACCCGGAAGCGATGAGCTTGAATCTCTGAACTCCGAGCGCAGACAAAAGAGACGACCTACAAAGCAAACTCTAGCCCCGGACTTGACGGGGCATTTTTGCGCCTTGTCTCTGACGAGAACGGTGTCGGACTGCGATGTGGCCTTCGAGTCAGACTCGGACGTGTTAGTGAAAATCACGACGCCCGATAATGGTCCTCGCAGACAATGCTGGAGCTCAACCTGCGCAGGCTTGTGCTCCGCACATCGCGACTTAGGAGAACATCGGCTTTGGCGTCAACCTTGTCCACCGCATCACCCCAGGATTTTCCACCTGCAGCTGGCGACTTTCTGGGGCACGCTTCGGCCGTGAGGGGCGGTGGCCTCGGAAGGATAGGCGCTTCCAGCTCCGCTAGGCACGGTTCAGGTCAACGACCGGACCATCGCCGAGGAAGACGGGCCGAACTCGTTGCGAACGACTATGACAGAGCGAAACCTTCGTAGCCGCGGGTGACGACGTCCTGACAGATCTCGCGATAACGGACCAAGCCGCCCGCATAGGGCATGAACACCTGCGGCTTGCCTGGAATATTCGCCCCGAGGTACCAGGAATGCTTTGCCTGCGGCAGTAGTGTTCGGGCAGCAGCCTCGTTGACTTCGCTTACCCATTTCTCGACGGCGTCGGCTCGTGCCTCGATGCGCTCCAGCCCGTTGGACCGCATATGAGCGATGCAATCGGTGATCCAGTCGACATGTTGCTCTATGGCTACGGGCATGTTGCACAGAACCGATGGACTGCCGGGCCCCGTGATGGTGAAGAGGTTTGGAAAACCAGCGACCTGCAAACCTAGATAATTGCGTGGTCCTGCCTCCCAGACATCCTTGAGTGCGATCCCGCCCCGCCCGCGAATATCCATCTTGAGCAGCGGTCCCGTCAACGCATCGAACCCTGTCGCAAAAACTATGATGTCTAGGGGGTACTCGGCCTGATCCGTGCGAATTCCAATCTCGGAGATCTGCCGGATTGGCGCAGCTTTGACGTCCACGAGCGTGACATTCGGCCGATTGTAGGTCTCAAAATAGTCGGTATCGATCGGCGGGCGCTTGGCCGCATACGGATGATCAATGTCAGCGAGGACCGCCGCGGTCTTGGGATCCTTCACAATCGAACGGATCTTCCTTTTTATGAAGTCGGCAGCGGTGTCGTTTGCTTCCTTAGAAACGAGCATGTCCTCAAAGGATGCGCGGAACTGCAGCCCGCCACGCTCCCAGGCCTCGTCATAAATCCTCTCGCGCTCCTCGGGCGGCGTGTCGACCGCTTTGCGTTCCGCAACCCTGAAGCCCATGCCATTATAGGTTTGATGCGTAGTCGCGCGTATTTCGCTGGCGCTGTTTTTGACATATTGCTTGAAGTCCGCCGTCAATGGGACGTTGCGTGCTGGTACTGAATAGTTCGCGGTACGCTGAAATACGGTCAGATGCTTGGCTTGATCGGCGATCACCGGCGCCGCCTGGATGGCGGTCGATCCGGTGCCGATCATCCCCACTCGCTTGCCCGCAAACTCGACGCCTTCGTGCGGCCACTGCCCTGTATGGTACCACTCACCCTTGAAGGTCTTCAGTCCCAGAATGTCGGGCACGTTGGCAGTGGAGAGGCAGCCGACCGCGGTAATGAGAAACTTCGCAATGAAGGTCTCGCCCGTTTCTGCACGGATGTGCCAGCGATTCCTCGCTTCGTCGTAATGCGCCGACGCAACCCGGGTACCAAATTGAATGTCGCGTTTCAGGTCGAGCTTGTCGGCAACAAAATTCAGATAACGCAGAATTTCTGCTTGGCCCGGATAGCGTTCAGACCACTCCCATTGTCGCATCAAATCTAGGGAAAACGTATACCAATAGACATGGCTTTCAGAGTCGCACCGAGCTCCAGGGTAGCGATTCCAGAACCACGTGCCCCCAACACCCTGAGCCGCTTCTACGGCCTTGACTTTCAAGCCAAGGTTATCCCGAAGCCGAAACAGCTGGTAGAGGCCCGCAAAGCCCGCACCAACAACCAGCGCGTCTAGCTCAACCGGTTCATTGGACATTGCCGCACTCGCTCATTACGCCCACCCCACAAACATAAGGCTAGGTATACCGTCAGCGCCGTAAAGGTGAAAGTGCGCTGCGTCAAAGTGAATTGGGATTAATATAACCGTCCCGGTCAGTGCCCTCAAGCTCGCCTTCTCTGCTCAATGCAGCTCACTGCCGGGGGTCGCCTTCAAATCTGGAATGCACACCTTCAAAGACCGAGCCGGTCCAGAAGCAATCAACGTCGATTTGCGGGGACTCCATTTCTCGGACCTGCCGTTTCGACGTACCATGAGAAGAATTGCAGCGGCCGCAAGATTCAATTTTCCGGTCGATGTCTAATTGGAGCGACCGCGACTTTGGCCGCAGACATGCGTTATCTTGTGGGCGCGGCAATCCGGCCTGCGCTCGCAAGTAAACGCGGCGTCTTCCAGGAAGTGGCGGGAGAGACTGTAAGGGTGCCGCTCGATTCAATCGCAGCTCCGTGATGTGCTTCGGATCATCCACGACGAAGCCATTGAGGGGTTCGATTTCGGTGCGACGGCCCTTCTGCATGTCTTGGGACATCGAGGGGCTGCTCGGAGGAAGTGTATTTGGAATCCGAAAAGCGCTGCTGGTCGCGGACGTGCATCACGCTTCGTCGCCCTCGCCAGGCCCGCGATGGTCTCGGCCGGCAAATGCAGGACCTCCTCCAGCTGATAGCCCAGCGCCTGGCCCTCACGAATTGCCTCGCTCCCGAGGCGGGTCGAGAAGCGGCGGATCGAATCGCTCTGCAGCATGGCTCGCCCAGACAGGCCAGTGCAGGTAGAGCGTCCATTTCCCATGACGTTGGCCACGAGCTTGGACCAGCGCTCGCCCCCAAGATGTGGTCACCTTGGCGTTGTCGGCATAGGCGACCAGGCGGGATACTTCCTTTGCGCGTGGCGTGATGCGGCCGTGCAGCTCGCCAGTGCGAACACCGTGTGCTTGGCGCCGTGCTTGCCAGTGCCGCGGTGGATGTGCCCTGGAGCAGGCAGATTGACGGTGATGCAACTGGGGATGCAGCCGAGCGTTTTGCCCCACCCGACAACGTGTGCGATGGTTTCGGTAAAACTTCGGCTCGGCCCAGGTGGCCCTCGGCTTCTTTATGCGCTTCTTGATTTTTTGCTTGGGGGTTACGATCGTATCAAGCGCCTTGCGGATCTCCGGCGATTTCGTCCGGCTTCAGCCCAGACCTTGCCCATGTAGCGCAGCTCGTTCCCTTCCTGCTTGCCAAGGTAGAGCGCGGCGACGCCGGTGGGGTCCTTGACGAGCGCAACCACTGTGGACTTTTCGCGCTGCACCGTCTTGATCTTCTGCCACGCCTCGACGCGCTCCGACCGGTACGGCGCATCAACCCGCTTGGAGACGATGCCCTCGCAATTCAGCTTGCTGGCCGCCTCGAACAGCGCCTGCCCGTCGCCTTCATGGTGCTCACTGTATAAGATGGGGCGTCAAGCCCGTTCTCATCTATCAGCTGCTTCAGCCAGTCTTGTCGTGGTAAGATACCAATTCGGCACCGACGAGCTTTCGGACAGCCTTTCGAACATTGCGTCTGCTGCACCCTGCCTCGTCAGCAAGCTCATTGGCTGACCGCAAAGGTGCGAGGCCTTCCCCAATGCGAGCCGCGATGTTCTCAGCAGAGCTCAATCGGAGTATCCGCCAAGCAGCGGATTCGAAATGCTGCGTCATGTCGAAATCTTCTTCGCGGCAGTGCTTTCTTGACCTTAGATCAAGCGTCATGGACGTCGCCTTAACGCGGCGCATAGCCAATGGCGGGAATTGCCCTTCCCCTGCGCGCGCGGGGTTAGGATGGCATGCGACCCGCGATGCTGACAAGCAGGCGCCCGAGCGAATAATGATGTGAACGAACGGTCGGACGATGACGATTACGGGAAGCTAAAAACGTAACGATGACAGTCAGATAATCGTGGCCGGCAATTGATTGTGCAACGGCGAAGCTCGCCATGCCGGCCCTTCGCGAGCGCCCCCACACGGTGACGAAATAATGACACTCAGAGATCAGTGAAAAGTGTGAATCGCTGTGCGCAGCCAACCTGGTGGGTTCTGAAGCCAGGGCCGGGACTGTTTGCTTTCGTCCGGCGGGATGGCGTGGGCGTTCCTTCGCTGACGTGATGGCTGTAGGGAGGCTGATCGATCGCTGCAGCTCACTCAGCAGCTTGAAGACCAGACTAGGTATCGCACTGCGATGGTGGCTGGCGAGCATGTCACTTGCTTGACACGTTCTGGAGCGCCAGTCTCTAATCTGCTTCAAGGTCCTGCGGTTGGACAGGCAATAACTTTCTGCCTCCAGCAAGAACAGGGTCGACGGCCCCACCCAGCGACTGCCAGGTCAGGGGTGCGGAATCCAAGATAATTTCCTGGGAGGGAACAATGGACAGACGCCAGACGCTCAAGCTGATCGGCGGCACGGCCGCGTTGGCCAGTGCCGGTATTCCGGGCTTTGCCTTTGCGCAAGCCCAAAAGGAAATGGTCACGGTCGTGAAGATCGCGGGAATTCCGTGGTTCAACGCACTTGAAAAGGGAATCCAGAAGGGTGCGAAGGATTTCAGCATTAATGCCACTATGGTTGGCCCGGCGAACGTCGATCCGGCACAGCAAGTAAAGCTCCTTGAGGATCTGATTGCCAAGAAGGTCAACGTGATCGGCTTAGTGCCCCTTGATGTAAAAGTCTGCGAGCCCGTGCTGAAGCGCGCCCAGGCCGCCGGAATCAAGGTCATTACGCATGAGGGTCCGGAACAGGAAGGCCGTGACTGGAATGTGGAATTGATCGACTCCGTTCGCTTCGGCGAGGTGCAGATGGAACGTCTCGCCAAGGACATGGGCGACGAAGGTGATTATGTAGTCTATGTCGGGACTCTTACGACGCCACTTCACAACAAATGGGCCGATGCCGCGATTGCCTACCAGCAGAAGAATTTTCCGAAAATGAAGCTCGTCGCTGACCGCTTCCCAGGGGCCGACGAGATCGACACCAGCCAGCGCACGACGCTCGACGTGATCAAGGCCTATCCCAACCTGCGTGGTATTCTCGGCTTCGGCTCGAATGGACCAATCGGGGCTGGAAATGCTGTGCGTCAGCAACGTCTTGGCAAGAAGATCGCCGTTGTCGGCACCGTGCTGCCAAGCCAGGCGAAGTCGCTTATCGCGGATGATACGATCCGCGAAGGATTTCTGTGGAATCCCACCGATGCGGGTTACGCGATGGTCGCGGTGGCCAAACTCGTGCTCGATGGCAAGCCCATCACGGATGGCGTCGATGTACCCGGCCTTGGCAAGGCGGCCGTGGACGTTGCAGGAAAGCAGATCAAGGTGGACAAGATCATGCGCATCAACAAGGAAACCATCGACGGACTGATTGCCGGAGGGCTCTAGCCCGAAGCCGGTTCAGCCGCCTCATCGCGCTGCATTCCCGGCCTTCCGGTCGGGAATGCGGTACCACTCGAGTGATCGCACGATCCAACGGTCCATTGCAGGCGAACCTTTGGCAACTTTCCTGGAGATGTCCGGCATATCGAAGCGCTTCGGCGGCGTGCACGCGCTCCGCGGCGTCGATCTCGCTCTGGAAGTCGGGGAGGTGCACTGCCTGGTGGGTGAAAACGGCTCCGGCAAGTCGACCCTGATCAAGATCATTTCGGGCGTAGAGGCAGCGGAGCCCGGCGGCCGGATCGTAATTTCCGGCAAGGAATTTCCCAAACTAAACCCGGTCTACTCCACGCATTGCGGCATTCAGGTCATCTACCAGGATCTTTCGCTATTCCCCAACCTCACCGTCGCCGAGAATATCGCGATGGCGCACCATCTTGGCGGTCTCCATTCGGTGAACTGGGCCTCAATGCGCGCCACCGCTAAGGCCACAATGGCAAAGATCGGCGTTGAGTTCGACCCGGACGCGAAAGTGTCTGAGCTCAGCATTGCCGGACGCCAGTTGGTCGCGATCTGCCGCGCCTTGGCTGCGGATGCCAAACTCCTGATTATGGATGAGCCGACGGCATCGTTGACTCGCCACGAGGTGAACGCCCTGATCGCGCTTGTAAGCGAGCTGAAGCGTGCTGGCATCTGCGTCGTTTTCGTCAGTCACCGTCTCGACGAGGTGCTTGAAATCGCCGAACGCGTAACGGTACTGCGGGATGGCGCCAAAGTCGGTACTTTTGCTGCAGACGTAATCGACGGGCGGAAACTCAGCCACCTGATGACGGGTAAGTCCTTCGAGTATCAGGTACAGGCGCCTGAGCTTGCCACTGGCCCGGTCGTGCTGGAAGTAAAGGGCCTGGGCCGCCAGGGTGAATATGAGGATGTAAGCTTGCAGTTGCGCGCAGGGGAAGTGGTGGGTCTCACCGGCCTGCTCGGCTCAGGGCGAACCGAATTGGCGCTATCCCTGTTCGGCATGAAGCCGCCCGATCGCGGCACCATCGCACTTGACGGACGGCCGATCGCGCTGCGTACAAATGCAGAGGCGATCGATCGAGGGATCGCCTACGTATCCGAGGATAGGCTTACGCTTGGTCTCATCCTGAATCAGTCCGTCACGGCGAACGTCACGCTTACGGTGCTGGATCGTCTGGCTAGCGCGTTCGGCTTGATTGCCGCACGCGCGCGACAGACCCATGTCGCTCGGTGGGTTGCTGAACTCGGGATCAAGGTCGCCCATCCGGCCAACCCGGTGAAGACGCTCTCCGGGGGCAATCAGCAGCGGGTCGTGCTCGCCAAATGGATGGCGACCAATCCCCGGGTGCTTATCCTCGATAGCCCCACGGTGGGCGTCGACGTCAGCGCCAAGGACGGCATTTATGAAATCATCCGGCGGTTGGCCCGCGACGGCGTCGCGGTCTTGATGATATCGGACGAAATTCCCGAGGTCCTTTATCATAGTCATCGCGTCCTGGTGATGCGGGAAGGTCGTTTGACAACCGACGTGGCTGCCACAGCCACTTCCGAAGATGCGCTTCGGCAGGCCGTCAATGCCTGAATCGCATATCGCATCATTCGGCAGGTTTCGTCGCAGCCATGAGTTCTGGCTGCTGATAGTCATCCTCGGGCTCTGCGCCAGCTTGGGCTTCGCGAACGCCCAATTCCTGACCATGCAGAATCTGTTTGACTTGCTGACCTCCTATGCATTTGTCGGCATCCTGGCGCTCGGGCTGCTGGTCGTGCTAATCGCCGGCGGAATCGACATCTCATTCACCGCGACAGCATCGGTGGCGCAATATGTCACACTTTCGCTTGCCAATGCTTACGGGGCGAACTGGATCGGCGTCTTCGCCATCGCGATTGGAATTGGCGGTGCGCTCGGTGCCCTCAACGCGATTTTCATCCAGAAACTTCGAATACCATCGATCATCGTTTCGGTCGCGACGCTGAACATCTTCTATGGGCTTCTGATCTTCTTCACCGGCGGCAAATACATCTATTCGTTGCCCGACTGGTTTGCGACCGGAATATTCTGGTTCGAGTTCGAATGGGGCAAGGATAGCTCGTACGGTGTCAACTTGCAGATCCTCGCGCTCGCGCTAGCATTTCTCGTCACCTGGCTCCTGCTGAACCGAACCAATATCGGCCGCCAAATCTACGCCATGGGAGGCAATACCGACGCCGCACAGCGGCTCGGCTTCCACGTTTTCGGCCTCAATATACTGGTCTATTGCTACATGGGTGTCATGGCCGGAATCGCGTCCCTGATTCAGGCACAACTCGCGCAGTCCGTTGCCCCGACGGTGCTGGTGGGCAAGGAACTGGATGTGGTCGCTGCCGTCGTGCTCGGCGGCGCCAGCTTGATGGGCGGCGTCGGCAGCGTCTTCGGCACGTTTCTGGGCTTGACACTGCTCGCGGTACTCCAAAATGGAATCATTTTGCTGGGCGTTTCGTCCTATTGGTCGCCGTTCTTCGTCGGCTTGGTTATTCTCATTTCGGTCTCTGCGACCGCCTGGTCGCAGCGCGAGCGGCGAAGCCAGAGCGCATCCCGATGAGCAATGTACCCGCCCTCTCACTTCGCCGGCGCATCGTCGGCCTCGCCGGCAGCGGCACGGTCGCCACCCTCATCCTGCTGTTGTTCGCGCTCTGGGTCGTGTTCGCGATCGCGATCGGCGACCGGTTCTTCTCGGTCAACACGCTGCAATCCATGGCTTTCCAGATGCCCGAACTTGGGATCCTCTCGCTCGCGATGATGCTGGCGTTGCTATCTGGTGGCCTCAACCTTTCCATCATCGCGACCGCCAATCTGTCCGGACTGACCATCGCGTTCCTCCTGACGCGCTACATCCCGGAGAGTCAGGGTCTTGCCTGGGTCGGCATTCAGGTGTTTGCGATCGCTGCAGGATTTGCAGTGGCTGCATTGGTCGGCCTCCTCAATGGTTTTGTCATCGCCTATCTTGGCGTTTCGCCGATCCTGGCCACGCTCGGCACGATGACGCTCTGCAAGGGCCTCGCGATCGGCCTGTCGCGCGGTAACGTCATCTCCGGATTCCCGGAGCCGATTGTGTTTATCGGCAACGGAACGGTTTTCGGGGTACCCTTTGCTCTGATCGTACTTGCGTTCTGCGCCTTGCCCGTCGCGCTCATGCTGAACGCGACACCGTTCGGAGCCAAGGTTTACATGATCGGCTCGAACGAGAAGGCGACCCGCTACTCCGGCATCAATACCCGCGCTGTCCTCCTCAAGCTCTATGTGTTTTCCAGCCTGCTCGCGGGCGTGGCAGCGGTGGTCATGTTGGCGCGTTTCAACTCGGCCAACGCGGCATACGGCGAGAGCTATCTGCTCGTCACCATTCTTGCGGCCGTCCTCGGCGGCATCGATCCGTTTGGTGGTTTTGGCAAGGTTGGCGGGCTATTGCTTGCACTGATCATCCTTCAGGTTATCTCCTCGGCATTCAACCTTCTGAACCTCAGCCAATTCCTCACGTTGGCGATCTGGGGTGGAATCTTAATTGCCGTTGCGGCGGTTCCTAATTTCGCCGGCAAAGCGCCGCGGTAGCCAGCGATGATGAGTTCGATCGTCTCGCCCACTATCGCGGTACTCGACATTGGCAAGACCAGTCTCAAGCTGTTGGTGGCGAGTGACGACGGGCGGCCCCTCGAAACACATGCGATTCCGAACGTGCCGATGACTCAGGGCCCCTACCTCGCCTATGATCTTGCCGGGGTAGAGGAATGGTTTCTCGATACCCTTGCCATCGTGTCTCAACGCCATACCATTGGCGCCGTGATCGTGGCTGCGCATGGATGCGGTGCGGTTCTCGTCCATGGCGATGCGCCAGTGCTGCCGATGATGGACTACGATGCCGTCTGTCCGCCCGAAATCGATGAAGCCTATGCCCGGATCGCGCCCGGTTACGATGAGGTGTTTTGCGGAACCGGAGGCGCGATGCGGCTCGGAAAGCAGCTGCTGTGGCAGGAAAGCGCGTATCCCCTCGAATTCGCCCGCGCGAAAACCTATTTGACCACGGCGCAGTTTTTCGCCTTGCGGCTTGGCGGACGTGCGGCCAGTGAAATCTCGCAGCTCGCGGCTCAGAGCCATATCTGGGACCTCGTCCACCATCAGCCTTCCTCTCTTATGCGCAAGCGCGGTTGGAGCCATCTGCTGCCCGTAAGCGTCGCTGCCGGCGCGGTGCTAGGGACGGTTTCGGAGCCCGTAGCGAGGCGCACCGGCCTGGCGCAATCGACCGAGATCCTCTGCGGCGTGCATGATTCCAATGCCAACTTGTTTCGCTACAAGGCTGCCGGCATGGCCGATGCCTCGATCCTATCGACCGGTACCTGGATGATTGGCTTTCAGCGCGGCCTCCCCCTGGACCAACTCGATTGCGCGCGCGCGATGGTTCTCAATATCGATGTCGATGGCGAGAATGCACCTTCAACATTGATCGCGGCCGGCCGCGAATACGACCTGATCCGCGGGAAAAGTTGTGCTTCTGATGCAGCCGTCCTTGCCGCATTGCCCATCCTGCTGTCGAGGGGGACCTTGGCGCTCCCCTCATTCGTCGGCGATGATGGACTGTTTCCGGGCGCTGCTGACCGCGGACGGGTCATCGGGCCGCCCCCCGAAACGGCTGCCGAATGGCAGGCATTGGCGGTGCTCTACGCAGCATTCAGCGCAAACCGCTGTCTGGATGCGCTCAAGAGCTCAAAACGCATAGTCATCGATGGTGGCTTTGCCGCAAACCTGCCCTTCGCCCGGTGCATTGCGACCTTGCGACCCTCGCAGCGCGTCGGGGTGAGTCAATCACCGCACGGAACGGCGCTTGGCGCTGCGCTGCTGTGGCGGCGATTCTCGCGTACGCAGCCGGTTTCGAGCGTAGTACTCGAAGCTGTCACATCGCTTAGCAACGATGGGTTCGAGCCGCGCGGCCTTTCCACCGCCTACCAGTCCTGGATCGCTTTCTCGGAGGCCGCCTCATGACAGACCACAATCATGCCGATCTCCGTCAAGGCATTGTCGATACCTGCCGGGAGATGAATCGAAACGGTCTCAATCAGGGCACATCCGGCAATCTTTCGCACCGGACTCCAAGCGGAATGCTGATCACGCCTACCAGTCTGCCCTATGATCGGATGCAGCCAGAAGATATTGTTGCGATGGATTTTGCCGCGAATTACCAGGGCAACCATCGGCCTTCGTCCGAATGGCGCTTTCACCGCGACATTCTGCGAGCACGCGAAGACGTCAACGTCGTGCTCCATACGCATTCGACCTTCAGCACAACTCTCGCCATTCACGAGCGTGGCATCCCCTGCTTCCACTATATGGTCGCAGTTGCAGGTGGCAACGATGTCCGTTGTGCGCCATATGCTTGTTTCGGCACGCAGGCGCTGTCAGACTACGCCCTCAGGGCACTCGAAGATCGCAACGCCTGCCTGCTTGGCCATCACGGCATGCTCGTGGCGGCCCAGACGTTTGAAAAGGCTCTTTGGCTCGCCGTGGAAGTGGAGACGCTGGCGAAGATGTATGTCCATGCGTTGGCTATCGGCGAGCCGCCGCGCCTCAGCGACGCTGACATGGCGCAGGTACACGAGCAGATGAAACGCATGGGATACGGCCAGGCGCCTGACCTTGACGATGTCGGCGATGTTCCGCGCCCATTACCTGAGTCGAATGGGGCAGCACATTGACGGTGGCTGCGACCACGTTTTTTTGGTTGGAAACTCAGCCATGTACGACGGAAGGGCTGGGCTATCGCCGGGGACCGCCGTTCGGCTGATAATGGCTGCCGCTCGACTGGCGGGTGCGAAGATTACGTCAGACTGATAAGCTTTGTGGCCAAACCTTATCAGTCTGCATCCAACTGTCTGAGCATTCTCTTATCGATCGCTCTTTCAAGACCTCACATGCTTTCTCGACAGGCGTGCTCAGTAGGCGCGCGCGAAGTCACCCTCCTGCTTGATATCAGTGAAGACGGGATAGCGCGGTTTCCAGGCCGTGCCCTTGGCCGTGGTCAGCTGGCTGAGCCGTTCGAGCACGTTGAGACCGTCCTTGCGCAGACTTGCAGACACCGCGGCGCGATCCGGAAAGTTCTTTAGAACGGCGTCGAGCCAGATCGTGCGGCCCGCCAGGAAGCCGCTCGCCCCTGCAGCATAAGAGTAGTCGAGCACGCGTTCGAATTTCTCCGGCGCAGCGCCGCCCGACAGCAGCACCCAAGGAATGTTGCGCTCGCGGCAGATATCGCCGATTGCATCGAACTCCTTCTGCGCGGCCTTGGCTGCCCCGCTGCCGTCACTGGCCGGCAGACCGTTGGCCGCGACCGGGCTCTCCAGCTTGAGGAGATCGACGCCATATTCGGGCTTGGCAAACTCGCGCACGCTGTCGATGACCAGACCGGGAAGCTTGCCCGGCGATTCGACGTAGTCAGCGGTGTGATTGGCGCTGCCCAGGAACGGATAAACCAGCAGCTCGAGAACATAGGGAATGTCGTGGCGGGCGCAGTCCTCGCCGATCTCGCGCACGAACTTCTTCTGGTGTTCGTTCACCGCGGCATCGGCGTCTGGCCGATACCAGGCCAGCACCTTGACGGCATCACCGCCCATGGCGCGGATCTTCTCCACACTCCAGTTGGTGATGGCCCGCGACTTGCGACCGCCCGCGGTCTCCTCGACGCGGTGCTCTTCCAGCGTCATGATCAGGCCGCAGCGCGGCGGCAGCAGATCGATCGCGGCGGGCACGGCAAAGTTCGGGTCGAACAGCATCGAGCTGCAGTGCGGCGCGAGATTCTCGACCAGAAGACGCTTGGCCGCCGTGACGTCGGAATACTCGACCTGGTCCCGCGTGATGCCCTTTGCTTTCGCGATGGCATCGAACAAGGGCGGCCGCTGGTCCAGCGCGACCATTCGAAAATGGCCGTCCGCGTCAGCAAGCCGCGCCAGGCCGCGGTTCTTTCCAATCGTTCTCATGGCTTCGTCCTCATGAATGCAAGACACTCGTTGATGTCGGGGATTCCGTTGCGGCCGCCAGCGTGGCGGCATTTCATGGCGGCCGTCGCCGCCGAAAAAGCCACGGCGGCGCGCACGTCCAGGCCGGCGCCGATCGCCAGGGCATAGGCGCCGTGAAAAACATCGCCCGCGCCTGTGGTGTCGACGACCTCGACGGCGTAGGCGACCTGCCGCTGCAGCTGGCCGTTCTGGTACCAGCTCACGCCGCCCTCACCACGCGTGACGGCGATGACGCGGCAGCCGAAGCGAGCGAGGGCTGCGAGAGATTTATCATCGGCGGAGCCGGCAAAGGCGGTAAGCGCGGGCTCGGAGAAGATGGCGTGATCGGTTAGGGGCAGCAGGCGCTCGAACACTTCGGCATCGGCCATGTCGCCGTCGAGCACCGTCGGAACGTCGCGCGAGCGCGCCTCGCGGAACAGCGTTGCGGCGCCCTCGACCCAGCGCGGGTCGGCCAGCACGGAGGATGCGCGGCCGACTGCTTCGAGCGGAAGCCAATCCGCGGATTCAGGAAAAAGGCCGCGGAAGTTCACGATCTGCCGCTCGCCGCTGCTGTCGACAATAATTCCGGAGACAGAGGAGCGGCCATCGGGAAACAGCCGGAAATTCTCGACGTCGACGCCTTCGGCGGCGAAGGCGGACTTCATCTCGCGGCCGGCGGCATCATTCCCTGCCCGCCCCCAGAACGCGACGGACGCGCCGAGCTTCGCCACCGCTACGCTCGCATTGGCGGCCATGCCGCCGCCCAGCGTGCCGTACGCAGCAGCTTTGATCTTCTCGCTTCCACCGGCGAACGGCCGATCGACGCGCCAAACCTGGTCCAGCGCAGAGAGCCCAAGGCAGATCACGTGCACGGGCCTGGCCTTGGACCCGACGTCCGCAAGCGCCAAGAGATCGCCGATGTTGGCTGACGTACTCACCGGAGGACCTGTCCGTTGGTGGCATCGAACAGATGCGTCTTGCCAGGCTGCGGGCGCAGCGCGAGGAGATCGCCGACTTTCGGTCGCAGCGACGGGTCGATCCGCGCAATCGCGGAGACACCGGCGAGATCAAAATGGATTAGCGTATCGGAGCCGAGCGGCTCGACCAGCTTGACCTCGATGGCAATGCCATCGGCAGCATTGGTGGCGACAGTGAAATGTTCGGGACGAATGCCGAGGACGGCATTGCCGGCTTGGCGCAGACTACTCGCGGTCTCGCCGTCCACCGGCACGGCCGTTCCACCTTGCGAGAGGATTGCGCAGTCGTCGTGCCACTCGACCGCGAAGAAATTCATGGCGGGCGAGCCGATGAAGCCGGCGACGAACTGGTTGGCGGGTCGCTCGTAGACCGTCTCCGGCGTGTCGTATTGCTGGATCGTGCCGCTCTGGAGCACCACGATGCGGTCGGCCATGGTCATGGCCTCGATCTGGTCATGGGTGACAAAGACCATGGTGGTCTTCAATTGCTGCGAGAGTGCCTTGATCTCGGCCCGCACCTGCCCGCGCAGCTTGGCGTCGAGGTTGGACAGCGGCTCGTCGAACAGGAACGCCTTGGGATTGCGCACGATGGCGCGGCCCATGGCGACGCGCTGGCGCTGGCCACCAGACAGCTCCTTCGGCTTGCGGTCGAGATAAGGCTCGATGTGCAAAAGCGCGGCGGCGCGCTTCACCCGGGCGTCGATTTCCGCTTTCGGCGTTCCCCGCAGCTCCAGCGCAAACGACATGTTGTCGTAGACTCGCATGTGTGGATAGAGCGCGTAATCCTGGAACACCATCGCGATATCGCGCTGGGCCGCCTGCACGCCATTCACGCGCTTGTCGCCAATGTAAAGGTCTCCACTCGAAATAGGCTCGAGGCCCGCGATGATGCGCAGCAAGGTCGACTTGCCGCAGCCGGATGGGCCGACGAACACCACGAATTCATGGTCCGCGATCTCCAGATTGAGATCGGGGATCACGGTGAAATTACCGTAGCGCTTGGTGAGATTGCGGATCGAGATCGAGGCCATGATCGCTTAATCCAGCGCCAGCACAGGCTTGATCAGCTCGCCGTTGGCGAACCGCGCGAAGTTTTCAGGGAGATCCGAAAGACCGAACTCGCCGTCAACGAGGACGCGGTATTCGTCCTTGTACTTGCGCAGCAGCTCGACATTCTGCTCGAAATCCGAGACCGGGAAGTAGAAGGTCCGGATCATGTAAAAATCCTTGCGGCGGAATACCTTGCCCTCCTCGATGGTCCATGGCGCGGCGTTCTCGCCGACCAGCACCAGCGCGCCGCGCGGCAAGACGAGCTCGATGCCGAGATTGCGCGCCGCATGGGCGCCCGAGCATTCCATGATGAGCGCGAAGCGCTTCGAGGTGTCGCCGACCGGGTGCGCCTTCGCGCCGAAGGACTGTGCGATCTTCAGCCGCGCCGCATTGGGATCGGCGACATGAATGTCGTTGTAGCCAAGCGCGCGAAGCGCCAGCACGACGCCGAGACCGACAGGCCCCGCCCCCATCACGAGGGCCGGACCGGCATCGTTCGCCGGCACCACGCGGCTGACGAACCGTACGGCGTGACCGGATGTGCCGATGGTGTCGAGCAACAACGGCGCGAGGCTGTCCTCGACATCCTTGGGTACCGGCAGCAAACAATTTTCCGGCACGGGCACGTATTCGGCATAGCCGCCCGGCCTGTTCCAGCCGATCAGGCTGGAGACCTCGAGGCACATCTGGGTATCGCCGCGCTTGCAGGCGGCACAGTGATCGCAGTGCAAGGGAATGTAGACGGCGCAGCGGCGGCCATGCAGACCGTGGCCTGGCTGCTCGACGACGCCAAAGATCTCGTGGCCGGCGGTGAACTCGGCGCCCTTGTGCCAGAGCTTGAAGTCTGAGCCGCACAGCGCCGTTCGCGAGACACGGACCAGCACCTCGCCGGCGCCGATTTCGGGCATCGCCACAGGCTCGATGGTGATTCGGTCGCCGCCGTGGAAGACCGCGGCCTGCATGATCGAATTCGAGCGGGGAGACATATTCATCAAATACCTAGCCTTTCACCGCGCCGAGCGTCAGTCCGGACACCAGCCAGCGCTGAACCAGGGCCGCCAGCACCAGCGGCGGCAATGCGATGAGCGTCGCCGCGGCCATGAGGGCGCCCCATTGCGTCGAGCCTTCGCCGATGAAGTTGAAGGCCGCCGCGATCAGCGTCTTGGTGTCGCCGTTGGAGAGCACCAGCGCAAACAGGAAGTAGTTCCACGAGAAGACGAAGGCGAGGATCGCCGACACCGCGACGCCCGACGCCACCAGCGGCATCGCGATGCGCCAGAGGATGCGCGTGACGCTGCATCCATCGACTTGCGCAGCCTCGAACACGCTGCGCGGGATGGCATCGAACGACGGCAGCAAGACCCAGATCACGATCGGCAGCGTGATGACGGCGTGGCTGAGGATCAACGCGGTGTAGGAGCCGATCATGCCGATTTGCCGGAACATGACGTACCACGGCAGCAGGAACAGCGTGCCGGGCGCCATGCGCGCCGCCAGCGTCAGGATTGCCGGCCACGTAATCCGGGTCCAGGAGACGGCGAAGGCGGCGGGAATCCCGAACAGCAGCCCGAGCGAGGTCGAACCGACGGTAACGATGAGGCTGTTGAGCGCATAACTCAGGAACGGAGTGGTCCTGGTCAGCTCGGCGTAATTCTCCAGCGTCGGTGCGAAGACCAGCGTCGGCGGATAGGCGGTGACCTCGAAGGACGGCTTGAACGAAGACAGCACCATCCAGACCGTCGGCGCCATGATGATGATGCCGGCGAGCACGAGCTGCACCGTGTTGAGCCAGCGGATCCAGCGGTCGGTGTTGGCGGCATCGTTCATGACTTCACCACGCCACTGCGCCCCGCAGGCGGTTGAAGGCGAGCACGGCGCCGAACACGATCGCCGTCAGTGTCAGCATCAGGGCGCTGGCATAGCCGATGTTGAAGAACTCGAAACCGACCCGGAACCCATAAATGTTGAGCGTGTTCGAGGCGTTGCCCGGGCCGCCCTGGGTGGTGATGTAGATGATGTCAAAGAAGCGCAGGAGATCGACGCTGCGCAGGATCGCGGCAGTGACAATGGTCGGCAGCAGCAGCGGCAGCGTGATACGCTGAAATGTCTTGAATGGGGATGCGCCATCGATCTGGGCAGCCTCGTAGACACTCGGCGGCAGGGATTGCAGCCCGCCCAGCACGATCAGAGCGACATAAGGCGTCCACTGCCAGCTGTCGATCAGCGCCACCGTCGGAATGACCAGGGACGGCGAGGCCAGCCAGTCCGACGGGGGCAGGCCGAACGACTGCAGGACATAGTTGGCGGCACCCAGCGAGGGATCGAGGATTACCAGCCACATCATGCCGGCGACCACCGGCGGCATCATGAACGGCGAAATGAACAACGAGCGCACGATGCCCGGTAGCCGCTTGGCGTGGAACAGCACCAACGCCAGCCAGACGCCGAAGACGAGTTGCAGCACTAGCGACAGCACGAAGAGGGCTATGGTGATCCACAGCCCGTGCCAAAATTCGTAATCGGAGATCAGCTTGGAATAATTGGCAAGCCCTGCAAAGGACTGCTTGCCGGTCGAGGAAAACGTCTGGAAGCCTAGCCAGATCGTATAGACGACCGGAAACGCGATCATCGCAACCGTGAAGATCACGGCCGGCGCCGAAAGCGCCGCCATTTCCAGCTTCTGCCGGTCCTGCGTGAGTGTCGCAGCCGAGTCAGACATCCGTCCGCGTCCTCAGGTGGGGGGAAATGCCGGCATGCAGCGAGCCTGCCGGCATGAAGCCGTTACTTCTGGGCGATCAGCGCATCGAGCGCCTTGTCGGCATCCGCGCAGGCCTGGTCGATCGGCTTTTGCTTGAGGATCAGGTCCTGCACCGCCTGGCCGATGAACTCGCGCGATTCCGGATTGGCGACGATGGGATAGCCGACCTCGGAGGAACCCTTGGTGGCGAGCACGTCGAGAGCGGCCTGCCATTCCTTGCGCACCGGCTCCTCATCGATCCATTTACGATACTCCGGATCCTTGGCGACCGATGGACGCGGCGGGGCAATGCCCTGGAGCGCCATCTTCTTCTGCACCTCGGGGCTGGTCGCCCACTGCACGAAATACCAGGCCGCATCCGGCTGCTTGCTGTGCGAGGATACCGCCATGCCCCAGCCGATCGTGGTCGGCACCTGGCCGGCCTCCCCCGCCGGGAACGGCAGAAGACCGGTGTCCTTCAACCGCGCGCCACCGTCCATGACGGTGCGAAGCTCGTTGGACGATTCGAACGCCATTGCGGCGCGGCCGCTGCGATAGAGTGCCGAAATCTGCTGGAAGCTGTAATTGACGACGCCAGGCGGACCGAAGTCGCGCAGCAGCCGGCTATAGGTTTCGAGCGCTTCCTTGCCCTTGGCGGAGCACAGGTTCGACTTTCCGTCGGCGATATAGGTGCCGCCGACATTGTGCAGCATGTTGCTGAAGGTGTAGGCGACCGCGGGCTTGAGGCCGCGCGAGACGAACGGCGTCACCGCGCTGTCGCAGGTCTTGATCTTTTCGGCGGCGGCTTCGACGTCCTTGATGGTCTTCGGCGCCTCGAGACCGCACTTCTTGAAGATGTCGGTGCGGTAATAGAAGATCGGCCCTTCGAGATTCATCGGCATGCTGGTGAGCTTGCCGTTGAAGGTCGCGGCCTTCAGCAGGGCCTGGCTGAGCCCGGCCGGATCGTAGTCCTTGGCAACCTCGTTCTTGGCCATCGTGGTGAGGTCGGCATACCAGCCGGCGGCGGCGAACTGCTCGCCCTCGCGCGAGGGCAGCGTCATGAACACGTCAACCTCATCGCTGTTCGCATTCATGACGGTCACCAGACGCTGGCGCATCTGCTGTTCCTGATAACCGTCGACCTTGAGGGTCATGCCGGTCAGCTTCTCGAAATCGACCTTGTAGGTCAGGAGCGCCTGCGCGACCGGATTGTTGTTGGCGAGAAAGGTGACGGTCTTGCCCTTGAACTTCATCCAGTCGAAATCGGCGGCGTGCGAGGGCGCGCCAACAGCGGCGATCGCGAGAACGGGCAACGCGAGATGCGTCGCGAGCATCCTGGCCTTCATTCGACTCTCCTCCCGGCTGGCCGCCTTAAGCTGGCGGACCATTTTGAACACGTTCGTGCACATCTGAAAACGGTTACAAAATAGACCTCACGCTCGCCGTGTCAAGCGATGGACAAACTGCGTGATCTGCGGCAAATACATGCGATTACCACCACCGCCCGGGTTTGCGGCGCAACATGTAACGTTACATTCATGGGACTGACCGACGCCAAGTCTGTGAAACAAGGCATCCGCGCCGTAGCCGCCCGCGCCGGCGTCTCAACCGCATCGGTCTCTCGTGCCCTCAACAATCCGGATGCGGTGAGCCCATCTCTGCGCGTGCGCATCGAACAGGCGATTGACGCGCTCGGCTACATCCCGCATGCGCCCGCGCGCATCCTGTCCTCACGTCGCTCGCGCACTCTTGGCGCGATCGTGCCGACCATCGACAACACGATGTTCGCGCGCGGCATCGCTTCGCTGCAGCACTATCTGTCGTCGGTCGGATACATGCTGTTCCTCACGACGAGCGGCTACGATCTTGACGTCGAATTGCAGCAGGCGCGCAATCTGATCAGCCGCGGCGTCGACGGCCTGGTGCTGCGCGGCGACTGCCATCACGACGGCTTGCGCAAGCTGCTCGCGGACAACGCGGTGCCGTTCATCAATGTGGGCATATACCAGCCCGACCGACCCTACCCTTGCGTCGGCACCGACAACGAAGCGGCCGCCCATCGCGCCGCCGCCCATGTCATCGAACTCGGCCATCGCCGCATCGGGATCGTCTCGGCTCTCCAGCGCAACAACGACCGTGCCAGCGCTCGCGTTGCCGGCTTTCGCCGCGCGCTGACCGAGAGCGGCCTCGAACTGCCGTCGCAATGGCATGTCGAGGTGCCCTATACGCTGGACGACGCCCGCGAAGCGGCGCGCTATCTCCTGGGGCTCAAGGATCGTCCCACAGCCGTAGTGTGCGGCAACGACGTCATCGCCTACGGCGTGCTGCTCGAGGCGGAACGCAGCGGCTTTTCGGTACCACGCGATCTGTCGGTCGTTGGGTTCGACGATCTCGACTGGAGCCGCCATCTGCGACCGAGCCTGACCACGATTCACGTTCCGACCGGAGAAACTTGGCAACGCGCCGGCGAATATCTGGTGCGCAGCCTCGCCGGCGAGCAGACCATCATGCACCGCGAGATCGACTTTTCACTGGTGGTCCGCGAGTCGACGGCGCCGCCTGCAAAATCCCTGAAGTGAGACAGTCCCGATGAGTTTGAATTTCTCTCTAGCCTCCGGCTTTCATGCCATCGTGATCGGGGGCGCCGGCGACATTGGCGCAGCAATCAGCAACCAGTTTTGCGATCTCGGCGCGACGGTGACCGCAACCGGCGCCAACGATGCCGATCTCGCCCGCACACTCCTCAAGCCGCGCGCGGGCCTCACGCTCGGGACGCTCGACGTCACCGATGATGCGGCCGTCAAATTCTTCGCCAACAAGTACAAGCGGGTCGACGCGCTCGTCAATTGCGCCGGGATTCTCGCCCGCGACAAAGAATTCGAGATCGAGACTTTCGTGAAGGTTCTCGATGTCAATCTCACCGGCACCTTCCGGACCTGCATGGCTTTTCGCGCGCTGCTTGCGGAGGCAAAGGGATCGATCGTCAACATCGCCTCGATGAACGCGGTTTTGGCGCTACCGCGTATCCCCGCCTATTGCGCCAGTAAGGGTGGCGTCGTGATGTTGACCAAGGCACTCGCCTTGAAGTGGGCCGAAGAGGGCATTCGCGTCAACGCAGTTGCGCCCGGCTATATCGAGACCGCGATCAACGCCGCCGGCCGGACTGATCTCGCGCATTACCAGCGCATCGCCGACCGCACCGCGTTCAAGCGGTGGGGACAGCCGGAAGATATTGCCGGCGCCGTCGCGTTCCTGTGCATGCCGGCGTCGCAATATGCGACCGGTACTGTGGTTGCTGTGGATGGCGGGTTTCTCGCAGGTTGACGTCGCGCGAGCACCGGCGGCTGGACATCAACGGATACGTCAAGCGGCGCATCGTCGGCTTCAAACCATCTCTGGAAGCGAGCGCCGGAGTTCCGAGGCGCGCAAGATGACGTCCTATGGCAACGACGAGCGGCAACCCTGCCGCGGTTGACTTGTTATAACATTTAGGCAAATGTCCTTACTAACCGGAGCGCGAAATCCGGATTTTTGGGAGGACCGTATGACGTCATTCAAGCCGACGCGACGAACGCTCATCAAAACCGGAACCGCGGCAGCGGCTCTAGCGACGTTTGGACCTACTCTTCTCCGACAGGCCGCCGCGCAGGATGCCGACCTCGCGCCGTACAAGTCCGCCAAGATCGACTGGCAGCAGGTATCAGGCGAAACAATCACTGTCGCGGTTATCCCGGCGAGCTACTTCGAAAACCTGATCACGCTGGCGCCTCAGTTCAAGGCGCTGACCGGCATTGATGTCCGTTTTGAAAAGATCCCCCCGGCGCAGATCCGGCAGAAGAGCGTCATCGACCTGACCTCGAAGACCGGTACCTACGCGACCCACGCCGCCGACCCCATGTATTACGCGCTCTACGCCGCGAACAAATGGGTCGAGCCGCTCGACACCTATCTGAAGGACAAGTCGCTGACGGATGAGGCCTGGTTCAAGCTCGATGACATCATTCCGGCGTGGCGCAGCGCCAACGGCATCGACGGCAAACTCTACGGCATGCCCTATGACGGCGAAGTGACCATTCAGGTCTATCGCAAGGATCTCTACGATGCGAAAGGCCTTAAGCCGGCCGATACGCTCGAAGCTTATATGTCGAACGCCGCGGCGTTGAACACGCCAAACGACCGCGTTTGGGGCGCGGCTCTGCGCGGCGTCGCCGGCGCAGGCCAGAACATGTACATCTATCCGTCGATTTTCCGCGAGTTCGGTGGCGACTGGATGAAGGGCGGCAAGCTCACCGTCAACGGTCCCGAGGCCGAGGCGGCGCTCGCCTGGTACGTCGACATCATGAAGAAGTACGCGCCGACGGCAGCGGCGAACTGGAACTGGCCGGATATCGCCGATGCCTTCTCGCAAGGCACCGTCGCCAGTTACATCGACGCGCATTCGTCGGCCTCGGTCATCAACAATCCGGAGAAATCCAAGGTGATCGGCAAGGTCGCCTATGCGCGCTGGCCGAAGGGCCCATCGGGCAAGCGCACCACCTCGATCTGGAATTGGGGTTTTCCAATCAATTCCGCGCTGCCAGAAAAGAAGCGAAAGGCTACTTGGCTTTTCATCCAGTGGGCTGCGAGCGCCGAAACCCAAGCGCGCACTGCGCATCGTTTCGGCGGTCCGACCAAGCGCTCGGGCGTCAACCGCACCTCCGTCTGGAAGGATCCCGACTACATCAAGCTGATGAACGGCTTTGGCGAGAACTTCGTCGAGGCCACGATGGGCGCCCTGCAGGACGACACCGACGTCGACTGGCGTCCGCGCGTGCCGCAATGGCCGGCGATCGGCGACACCATGGCAACCGCGATTCAGTCGGCCCTCTCCGGCCAGGCCACGATCAAGGCCGCATTGGACGATGCGCAGCGTCGTATCGAACCGATGATGCGCGGCTGAGCGTGACTACGTCAGCGGTGACATCGGCTGACATTGCCCGCGAGACGCCTCGCAGCGATTTCGGCCGCGTATTGGCCCAGCGCGAGCGCCGGTTTGCAGCAGCCTTGCTTGCACCGGCCTTTCTTGCCCTGCTCGCCACGACGACGTTCCCGCTGCTCTTCCTGGTCTATACCAGCGCGTTCCGGATGGATCTGGCGATGCCGTTCACCAACGGCTTCGTCGGCTTCGAGAATTACCAGGTGCTCCTCTCCGACGAGCGCTTCTGGACTTCGCTGCTGGTCAGCCTCGTCTACACCGGCTCGACCGTCGCGCTCCAGGTCATCATTGGGCTGGCGCTCGCCTTGCTGGTGATGGACATGAAGCGCGGCCAAGGCTGGTTTCGTGTCATCGCGATCCTGCCTGTGGTGCTGTCGCCGGCCGTGGTCGGCATGATCTGGCGCACTTTCATGCTGGCACCGGAATTCGGGATCGTGGACTTCCTCGCCATCAACGCCGGTCTCGGCAGCAAGAACTGGCTCGGCGATCCCACGCTTGCGATGGTCTCGGTGATCGCAATCCATACCTGGCAATGGACGCCGTTCGCGTTCATGGTGCTGCTGGCCTCGCTGGCCTCACTGCCCGAGGACATCTATGAGGCCGCGCGGCTCGACCGGGCTTCCGCCTGGCAGCGCTTCCGCCGCATCACCCTGCCCTTGCTGCGGCCCGCGATCGTCATGGTCATCATCATGCGGACGATGGTGGCGCTGACGGCGTTTGCTGCGATCTTCACCGTCACCGGCGGCGGCCCCGGGACCGCGACCGAGATCCTCAACCTCTATGCCTACAGGAAATCCTTCACTGAGTTGTCAATCGGGTACGGTGCGGCGCTGGCGGTGGCGCTGCTGATCGTGACCATCATCATCTCCGGCATCCTGTTTGCCCTGCGGAGGGCGAAGTGACGGCAAAGCGCCTCCGCGCCATCGCCCTGCTGGCGATTTCCATCGTCTTCCTGCTGGCCTGGGCTTTCCCGATCATCTGGAGCGTGCTGAATTCGCTCAAGACTGATTCCGATGTGCTCGCCTATCCGCCCAAGCTGGTTTTCTCGCCGACGCTGGAGGCCTATCGCGACGTGCTGTTCGGCTCCGGATCGATCCTCCCGAACCTCCTTTCGAGTGCCATCATCTCGGTCGGCACTACTATCGTGACCATGTTGATGGCGGTGCCTGCGGCCTATGCGCTGGCGCGGCTGCGCTTTCACGGCAAGAAGTTCGCGGGCTTCTATGTCCTGGCGACACAGATGCTGCCGCCAGTCGGCATCATCATCCCCTATTTCTTGGTGCTGAGGAACATCGGCTGGATCGATACCTATCAGGGCATCATCCTGATCTACCTGTCGTTCTCCCTGCCTTTCGCGATCTGGCTGCTGGTATCCTATTTCGAGGACATTCCCTTCGAGATGGAGGAAGCCGCCTATCTCGACGGCGCCAGCAGGCTCAAGACGCTGTGGCGCATCATCATCCCGCAGGTCCGCGGCGGCATCGCCGTCACCGTCGTGTTCGTATTCCTCAATGCCTGGAACGAATTTCTGTTCGCGGTCGTGCTCAGCGGTAACACGGTGCGTCCGGTCACGGTCGCCATGTTCAACTTCGTCTCCGTCGAGCAGACGCTGTGGGCCAAGCTCGCAGCTGTCTCGGTCCTGGCCATGCTTCCTGTAGTCGTGCTCGGAGTAGTCGCGCAGAAGCACATCGTGAAGGGTCTGACGGTCGGTGCAGTCAAAGGCGGAGGGCGCCGATGAGCGGCCAGGGTCGGGTCAGTTTTCGCAACATCGTCAAGATGCACGGCGAGTTCGCCGCGCTTAAGGGCGTCAATTTCGAAATCAAGCCGGGCGAGTTTTTTGCCCTGCTCGGACCGTCCGGCTCCGGCAAGAGCACGACGCTGCGCATCCTTGCCGGTCTCGATGCGCCGACTGCCGGCCGAGTGCTGATCGACGACAAGGACGTCACCTCGACTGACGCGCGCGATCGTGACATCGCCATGGTGTTTCAAAGCTACGCGCTCTATCCGCACATGACCGTCGCCGAGAACATCGCCTTCCCACTCGAGATGGCCAGGCTTCCAAAGGCCGAGACTGCTTCCGCCGTGCAAGAAGCAGCCAGAAAAGTGAAGATCGACCACCTTCTGGACCGGAAGCCGGGCCAGCTCTCGGGCGGTCAGCAGCAGCGCTGCGCACTCGCCCGCGCGATCGTGCGCAAGGCGCGCTTGTTCCTGCTCGACGAACCCCTCTCCAACCTTGACGCCAAGCTTCGGCTGGAGACCCGGGCCGAATTAAAGAAGTTGCAGCGCTCCCTGGGCGTCACCGCGGTCTACGTCACCCATGACCAGGAAGAGGCCATGACGCTAGCCGACCGCATGGCGGTGTTCATGTCAGGCGAGATCCAGCAGATCGGCACGCCCGCAGAAGTGTTCGCGCGCCCGAACTCGATTGATATCGCCGGCTTCATCGGCAATCCCCCGATGAACCTCGTCCCCGCCCGCTATGTCGACGGCGACGTGATCATTGCCGGGCATCGTCTCAAGACGACCACCACAACCGCGGGCGAGCGTGATGTTGTGGTCGGGCTTCGCCCCGGCGCCCTGCGCATGACGGAGGGTGGACTTGGCGCGCGCGTCGACCTGATCGAGGACCTCGGAGATACCGCCGTGCTCGACCTCGACTGCGCCGGCATCATGATCCGCATGCGCGTCAGCGACGGCAACATCCCCAGCGAAGGCGAGACCATCTCGATCACCACCCGTCCCCAGGACATTCATTTGTTCGATCCCACGACCCGCATGCGGCTCTGACACCATGGCTGTTCAAACCCACAAGAAGAACTCCGCTCCGCTCGGCAGCGATGTCGCGGAAGGCTCGACGCCCCTGCACGTCCAGATTCGCGAGTCCATTCGCAGTCAGGTTCGGGACGGCAAGCTGATCGACGCCACCGGCCGCCTGATGACCGAGGCCGAGCTCGGCCGTCATTTCAGCGTCAGCCGCATTACCATCCGCAATGCCATTGCGCCGCTGGTGAACGAAGGCATGTTCGACCGTTCACGCGGCCGCGGCACATTCCTGCGCTCGAACCAGCCCGAGAACTGGGTCGGCCGCCTCATGGGCTTTTCGGAGACCATCCGCGACGCCGGCTACCATGCCGGCGCCAGGATTTTGCAGCAAGGCATGACCAATCGCCACGATGCCGCCGTTCGCGAGCAGCTGCGCGAGCGCGCCGTCTGGCAACTCAAGCGTCTGCGGCTCGCGGACGAAACGCCAATCGCGATCGAGCACGCCTTCTATCCGCCGGAGATCGGTCTCGAGCTCGAAAAGCGCGACCTGGTCTCGATTATCATGTACCGCGTCTTCGAGGACGAGCTCGGCCTCACCATCAAGGATGCGCAGCAGACGATCAGCGCCGATCTTGCCGACGCCGGCAGCGCAAAACTGCTTGGCGTGAAGGTCGGCTCGCCTCTGCTCGCCATCGAACGCGTCACCTTCGGCAGGGAAGGACGGGCGCTGGAACTTCTGCGCGCCGTCTACCTGCCAAAATATTTCCGCCTCAGCATCAGCCTGACGCGTCGCCATTCCTGACAACGCCACACGTCAATAACGAGGACATAAAACATGCCGAATGGCGCAAAGACCTCTGATAGGCCCAACATCCTGCTCATCCTCAATGACGACATGGGCTTTTCGGACATCGGCTGTTACGGCGGCGAGATCCAGACGCCGAACCTCGATCGTCTTGCGGCGAACGGGCTGCGTTACTCACAGTTCTACAACACCGCGCGCTGCAGCCCGTCTCGCGCCTCGCTGCTCACCGGCCTGCATCCGCACCAGACCGGCATCGGCATCCTCACCTACAGCAACGGTCCGGAAGGCTATGCCGGCAATCTGAACAAGAGTTGCGTGACGATCGCCGAAGCGCTCAAGAGCAGGAATTATACGAGCTATCTCAGCGGCAAGTGGCATATCGCCAGCAGCCTCACCGAGCCGACCGACGCCTGGCCGATGCAGCGCGGCTTCGACCATTTCTATGGCACCATCATCGGCGCCGGCAGTTTCTATCACCCGAATACGCTAACCCGCGGCAACGACAATATCGAGCAAGACGCCGTCAAGGACCCGTCGTTCTTCTATACGGATGCGATCAGCGATCAGGCAACCGCCTTCATCCGCCAGCACAGGGCGGAAAAGCCCGATGCGCCGTTCTTCCAGTACGTCGCCTACACTGCCCCGCATTGGCCGCTCCACGCCCATGAAGATGACATAGCAAAATACAAGGGCCGCTTCGACGCCGGCTGGGACAAGCTGCGCGAGGAGCGCCTGAAGCGCCTCGTCGAGGACGGCATCATCCATCCGAACTGGCGCCTGACCGACCGCGACCCGACCCAGCCCGCTTGGACCGACGCCGAGCAGCGCGAATGGACGCTGCGCTGCATGGAGGTGTACGCGGCCCAGATCGACCGGATGGACCAGGGCATCGGGCGTATCTTGAAGGCGCTGGAAGAAACCGCCCAGATGGACAACACGCTAATCATCTTCCTCTCGGACAACGGCGCCTGCGCTGAGGATATTCCGGAAGGCGTCACTGCGAAGGAGCTGGTCGACCAGCTCATGATCGCGCAGGCAAAGACCCGCGACGGCAGGGCCGTGCGTTTCGGCAACGATCCAAGCCTTATGCCCGGCGGCGAAGACACTTATCAGAGCTACGGCACCGCCTGGGCCAATCTCTCCAACACCCCGTTCCGGCTCTACAAGCACTGGGTTCACGAGGGCGGTATCGCCACGCCGTTCATTGTGCACTGGCCGCGCGGCATCTCCGAAAAGGGTGGCCTGCGGCACAATCCAAGCCAGCTCACCGACGTGATGGCAACCATTCTTGACGTCACCGGCGCCACCTACCCCAGTGAATACAACGGCAACACTATTTTGCCCTGCGAGGGCGAGAGCCTGGTGCCATCATTCGGGGCAGCTTATGGCAATCGGGGCCCGCTGTTCTGGGAGCATGAAGGCAATGCGGCTGTGCGCGCCGGCAAGTGGAAGCTGGTGCGGAAATATCCTGGCCCCTGGGAACTCTACGACATGGAAACCGACCGCACCGAGATGAACGATCTGGCCGCGCAACATCCGGATCGCGTCCGCGAGATGACGGCGCAGTATCAGCAATGGGCCAATCGTTGCGGCGTGATCCCGCGCGAGAAGATTCTCGAATTGATGAAGGCGGAAGGCGGCACGGCCTTCTGGGAAGAAGAGAAGCAGAAATAGCACATGACCGGGGATCGTTCACATTGCTGCACCCGAGGCGACGCCGGCAAGGAGTCGGCGCCGTCCAGCGAGGCGCAAGGAGCTATCCCCCCTGGTCCGACGATGATCCAGCGCCGCTGGAGCTCATTGCTCGGTGGCACCTTCCACATGGGTTCTGCCGACAAAAGGTTTGTCGAAGATGGCGAGGGCCCGGTGCGGCCGGTCACCTTGTCGCCGTTCGCCATCGCCTGTCATGCCGTGAGCAATCTGCAGTTCGGCGACTTCGTCCGCGCTACGGGCTATACGACCGAGGCCGAACGCTACGGCTGGAGTTTTGTCTTTGAAGGCTTGTTGCCGGAAGAGACGCGCACCGTCCAATTGACACGCGTTCAGGAAACACCATGGTGGCTTCCGGTGCCGCGCGCATATTGGGCACAGCCAGAGGGACCGGCGAGCAGCATTCTGGACCGACTCGACCATCCCGTCGTCCATATCTCCTGGAATGACGCTCAGGCCTACTGCGAATGGTCAGGGACGCGGCTGCCGACCGAAGCGGAATGGGAGATGGCCGCGCGCGGCGGGTTGGACCAGGCCACCTATCCCTGGGGCAACCAGCTGCAGCCCGACGGCGAGCATCGCTGCAACATCTGGCAGGGCAACTTTCCCGGCCACAATACCATCGACGACGGCTATTTTGGTACGGCGCCCGTTCATGCATTCGCCCCAAACGGATACGGCCTGCACAATGTCGCCGGAAACGTCTGGGAATGGTGCGAGGACTATTTTTTGCTGAGCTATCACCGCCTCACTACATCTAACGATCCCTTGAACCGCGAACCGGCTCCGAACCGTTCGATGCGCGGCGGATCCTTCCTCTGCCACGAATCCTACTGCAACCGCTACCGCGTCGCGGCGCGAAGCTCCAATACCCCCAACTCCTCGTCGAGCAATATCGGCTTCCGAGTCGTGCGTACCGAGCCGTTGCGGGATCCGGCGTAGTTATGGAGTCGGCACCCCATGCTGCCAAGCCGGCCGGTACTCCCGGCGCCCGCCTGCTGCCGTTGTTCCTGCGCAATTTCGTGCGCAATCGCGAGACCGGCCTCGTGCTGGTCGCCATCGTCGTCGGACTGCTCGGCGGCGTGCTCGTGGCCGCGATCTCGAGCCTCAGCCAGGTCTCTCACGCACTGCTGTTCGACATTCCTGTCGACGCACATCTCAGCGCCACTGGCGTGATTTCGTGGCAGCGAACACTGCTGATCCCGATGCTCGGCGGCCTGGTGCTCGCGCTGATCGGGCTCTACTTCGCCCGACGCGTGAAGGGCCAGCAGCTCGCCGATGCGATCGAGGCGAACGCGCTCTATGGCGGCCGGCTGTCGTTTCGTGGCAGCCTCCTGATTTCGATGCAGACCCTGCTCTCAAACGGTTTCGGTGGATCGGTCGGACTGGAGGCGGGCTACACCCAGATCTGCGCGATGTTCGGCTCTCATGTCGGCCAGCGCCTTGCCGCACGACGAAACGACATGCGGCTCCTGGTCGCCTGCGGCGCCGCAGGTGCGATCAGCGCTGCGTTTTCTGCACCTCTGGCCGGCGCCTTCTACGCCTTCGAGGTCGTGCTGGGCGCGTACACTTCCGCCGCACTTGTTCCCGTCACCGCCAGCGCCGTTACTGCGTGGCTGGTCGCGCGGCAATTGACGCACCAGTCGTTCCTCATGGTGCCCGGCTTCCCCTCACCGGTGTCCGTCGAGATGATCGGGCAAACCGTGCTGATCGGCGTCATCTGCGCCTTCGTCAGCATTATCGTCATGCTCGCAGTCGCGTTCTCGGAACGGTGCTTTCAGCGCATCACGGTATTCAGGGGATTCGTACGGCCGATCCTCGGAGGCCTGCTGCTCGGCGGTCTTGCCCTGCTGACGCCGACCGTCCTGGGGGCTGGCCATGGCGCGATGCAGATCCTTCTCGTCAGCAATCCGACCTGGCTCCTGCTCACCACGACCATTGTGTTCAAGATTCTTGCCTCAGCCATCTCGCTCGGCTCGGGCTTCCGTGGCGGTCTGTTCTTCGCTTCACTACTGCTCGGCGCGCTGATCGGGCAGCTCTACAGCATCGTGCTGACCGGCCTCCTTCCTACGCTTGCCCTGCAACCGGGCACCGCTGCCATTGCCGCGCTGGCTGCGCTGGGCACCGGCGTGCTGGGCGCGCCGTTCAGCATGGTCTGTCTCGCGCTCGAAATCACCGGCGACTTCTCCGTCACCGTTGGCGCGGTAGTCGCATCATCGGTCTGCGCGCTCATTGTCCGCGAGCTTTTCGGCTACAGCTTTGCGACGTGGCGCTTCCATTTGAGAGGCGAAGTCATCCGTGGCCCGCAGGACATCGGCTGGGCCAGGCAAATGAGCGCGGCGTCTCTGATGCGCACGGACTTCGAGAACGCCCCGACGACGATGCCGATCGGGGAGGCGCAAAGGCTGTTTTCGCCGGCGCTGGTCCGGCAGGTCGTGCTGCTCGACCCCAACGACGCTTATGCCGGCATCGTTCCGGCCGCGACGCTGCATTCGGTCGCCAACCGGGACGACGAGCCACTCGGATCGCTGGCGCAGCAACAGGATGAATGCCTGCTTCCGACTACGTCGGTTCGTGAGATCCTGAAAGCCTTCGAGCGCAGCGAGGCAGACGTCCTAGCAGTCGTTGACCGCGGCGACAGTCGCACAGCGATCGGAACGCTAAGCGAATCCCACGTGCTGCGCACCTATGGCGAAGAACTCGAGCGTCGGAACCAGGAATTGTTTTCCCGGTAGACGGACAAAGTCCGGGTTTGAGCATGACCTGGCCGGAAAGCCGCATCGCGCTTTTACGGCCGCAAGTCCATGTCGATACGCACGAAATCGCCGCGATAGGTGACCTCGCCGAGATAGATCACTGTACGGTCGCTGGTTGTGAAGACACGACGGACTTCGGCCACGGGCGAGTTGAGGGGCACGCGAAGCAGCCGCGCCGCCTCGAGATCCGCGGTGTCGATCGTAAGCGTCTGACGGGCGCTGGCGATCGCGGGATCCCTGAGATCGTTGAGGATCGGGATCACGGTCTCGTTGCGAAAGCGCTTTGGCGACCTGCGAAAGATCTTCTCGTCGAGATAGATGGAAATGACGCAGTAAGGCTGCTTCTGGCGTGAGTGCAGGCGGCGCATAAAGACGTATTTCTCGGCCGGCTTGCCGTCTTCGGGGAGCAGCGGCGCATCACTGCGGCTTTCCGAGATGTTGATGATCTCCGGCGAGGTGTCGCGGTACATGTCCGCAAGGTCCGACAGCGTAGTCTCGACCTTGAGCCAGCGATCCTGCCGCAAAGAGCCCGTGACAAACGTGCCGCGTCCCTGCTGGGCCCCGATGACGCCGTCGCGGGCAAGCAGCTCGACCGCCTGACGGATCGTGACGCGCGACACCCCGAACTCGGCCGCAAGCTCCTCATTGGCTGGCAGGCGAAAGCCGCGGGTCCAGGTGCCGCGCGCAATCCGCTGGCGGAAGATGTCGGCAATCTGCGCGTATTTGGGGACGTGACTGTCGGAATTCAATTCCATCTCGCCTCCAGAAGATCAAATGAACCGATCAGGCCATGACAAGAGCTGCACCGCGCTCGCCGATCATCAGGCTGGTCGCGTTGGTGTTGGCCGAAGTGATCTGCGGCATCACCGAGGCGTCGATCACGCGGAGCCGCTCGACGCCGCGCACGCGCAGCTGCGGATCGAGCACCGCTCGCTCATCACGGCCCATGCGGCAGGTGCCGACACAGTGGAACACGGTGCCACCCGTGTTGCGCGCGAAATCCCACAGCCCGGCATCGTTCCTTGCTGCGTCTCCCGGCACCACCTCGGCGTCCCACAGCGGACGAAACGCCTTCTGTTGATAGATCTCGCGCAGGATCTTCAGGCCCGCAACGATGGTCTTGCGATCGGTCTCCTCGGCGAGATAGTTGGGCGCGATCCGCGGCTGCTCGAACGGATCGGTCGAACTGATCGCAAGCCGGCCGCGCGACTTTCCGTGGCATTGCCAGACCGAAGCAGTAAATCCGGAATAGGCGTGAAGGGGCTCACCGGGCTTGTCGACCGAAAGTGGCATCACGTTAAACTGCACGTCTGGCCTGCCGCCGACGGCGTATTCGGTGCAGGCTGCGCCGCCCACCTGCCCTGCGCCGACCGTCAACGGGCCGCTGCCCGCCAGCATCCACTGCAGGCCCATCTTCGCAAGCTCGACCGGATTTCGGACCTGATCGTTGAGCGAGATCCGCTCCTTCAGGCGGACGATCAGCCGGGCTTGATAGTGGTCCTGAAGATTTGCGCCGACTTCCGGTGCATCGGCAACGACGGTGATGCCGAGCTTGCGCAGTAGATCAGCCGGCCCCACGCCGGAAAGCTGAAGGATCTGCGGCGACTGCAGCGCCCCGCCTGACAAAATGACCTCGCGATCCGCTGTCGCGCGGTGCACTTGTCCCTTGCTGATCCATTCGACGCCGGTCGCGACGCGTCCGTTGAAAAGGACCTTGCTGACATGCGCATGGGTAACGATGGAGAGGTTTCGACGGCCGGCAATCGGTTGCAGAAACGCAGAGGCGGAGCTGGTCCGCCAGTGACGCCCGATGCCGAGCTGGTAGGTGCCGACGCCGAGCGTGGTTGCGCCGTTGAAGTCCAGATTGCGTGGCAGGCCAAACTGCGCGCCTGCCTCGACCCACGCCCTGGATGCCGGATTGTCATTGCGGAGATCGGAGACCTCGAACTCGCCGAGGCCGCCGTGAAACTGGCTCTCGCCGCCGCGGTAGCGTTCGTAGCGCCGGAAATACGGCAGAACGTCACGATAGCTCCAGCCATCGGCGCCAAGGCGTTCCCAGTCGTCGAAATCCTCGTGCTGGCCGCGGATGAAGATCAGCCCGTTAATCGACGAGGATCCGCCGAGCACACGGCCGCGCGGCCAGACGATGGAACGGCCGCCGCTGCCTTCCGACGGTTCGGTCCTGAACAGGCGCGAGAAACGTTCGTTGTAGATGGTCCGATAGTACCCGACCGGAAGCCTGAGCCAAAAATTCCGGTCCGATCCACCGGCTTCCAGCAGCAGCACGCGGCAGGCGGGATCGGCTGACAACCGGTTTGCGACCACGCAGCCGGCGGAGCCCGCGCCGACTATGATGTAATCGTAGCCCTGGAGTGACATCACGCGGTCCGGTACTGTTCGATCGACTCAAGATCAGGCGTGAGCCCAAGACCTGGCGCGTCGCTGAGTTCGATCGCACCCTCCCGGACATCAAGCACGGGGCCACAGAAGCGATCGCGCAGCGGGTTCTCATTGCAATCGACTTCCAGCAGCCCGTCGCCGCCGATGCCGGCCAGAAGATGGGCCGATGCGAGAAGTCCGATGCCGGCACCAAGATAATGCGGACAAAACATCTTGCCTGACTGCAGGATATCGCGGGCGATGCCCGCGCACGCCGAGAGTCCACCCCATTTCGCGATGTCCGGCTGGACCACGCCGAGAACCGGCTCACCCAGCACCTCGGCGAATCCGGCGTGGCTTGCGATGTTCTCGCCCGCCGCGAGCGGAAAGCTGATTATCTGGCGGAGTTGCTTCCACTCCTGCCGCGGGCGGTCGGCGCGGATCGGTTCCTCGAGCCAGCCAAGGCCGAACGCCTCCAGCTGCGGAGCAAGCTCAAGCGCCTGCGCGATGGTCCAGCCCTGGTTGACGTCGGCGGCGAGCAGGCCCTGCCCGACAAGCCGCCGTAGGGCTGCCAGATTGGCGCGGTCGGCCACCGGATCAAAACCTACCTTCAGCTTCAGGGCGCGGTAGCCGCGCGCGAAGGCTGCCTCCGCGGCTCGCTCTGATCCTACCGGATTGATGCCGCTGGCGTACACCTTGATCTTGCTCCGGGATCCGCCGAGCAACTTCCACAGCGCAACGTTTTGGCGGCGCGCATAGAGATCCCAGACAGCAAGATCGATGCCGGCGATCGACTGCGCAAACGGACCCGCTTCGCCCGATTGCAGCGCGAGTACCGAGGTTCCCTGCGTCAGGCGCTCGAAAGCGGCTGATGGGTCGTGCGCACTAAATCCGACCAGGGCCGGCGCGAGCACCTCGTTGACCAGCCGAACACGATGCTCGGCGCCTGGCGCTGGAAAATTGCACCACACCTCGCCCCAACCTAGGTGACCGTCCGTATCCTCGACTCGAACGAAAACGGCTGGCCGATCCGCCATCCGCCCGAACGAGGTGATGACGTGTGTCGTCAACGGATAGCGATAGCCGAAAGCCTGGACGCTGCGAATGGTGAAGGGCGGCGATGTCATGCGCGGCAGGCCTGCGATGCTTATGACCAAAGGCGCTCTTGTCTGGTCATCCTATTTATAATATGAGTTCGAAAAACATCAACCGCAATCTGGGTGGACGCGTCAAATGAACGGAGCTGGCGTGAGACGCTTTGGTCTCGGATTGACACCGTGGATCGGTGCAATCCTGCTCTGGTACACGGTGCGCTGGAGCGGCTTCGTCAATGTCTCGCTGATCCCCGCCCCGCACCAGGTCGCCGCCAAGTTCTTCGAGCTTCTCACGAAAGAAGGCCTCCTCGTCGACATCTTCGTCTCGACCAGACGCGTCTTCTTCGGCGTCGCGCTCGGGATTCTCGCCGCGGTGCCGGTGGGTTTCCTGCTCGGCTGGTATCGCCCGGCCCGCACCTTCGCCGACCCGATGATCAACTTTTTCCGCGCGCTGCCACCAATCGCGCTGATCCCGCTGGTGATCGTCTATTTCGGCGTGGACGAGGTCGCGAAACTCGTCATCCTGGTCTACGCATCATTCTTCTCCGGCGTGATCGTGATGTATGAGGGCGTCTCGCAAATCACGCCTCTCTACATCCGCGTAGCGCAGACGCTCGGCGCCAATCAGGCGGAAATCTTCCGCAAGGTCATCATTCCCCTCACCGTGCCGCATATCCTCACCGCGTTGCGGGTGGCATTGGGTGTGGCCTGGGCGACTCTGGTGGCGTCCGAACTGATCGCGGCCCAGCGCGGACTTGGTGCGATGATCCAGAATGCCTCGACCTATTTCCTGCTCGACGTCATCTATGTCGGCATCATCTGCATCGGCCTGATCGCCCTGATCATGGACATGATCCTGCGCAAGATCACGGCGCGATTGCTGGTGTGGCAGGATCGGGCCATCGCATGACGAAGCGTGCGCAGTTCGAAAACGTTTCCCTGTCCTTCGAGACTGCGAAGGGCCGCCTCAATGTCGTCGAGGACATCAGCTACGACATCAACGACGGCGACTTCATTGCCGTGATAGGCCCGTCCGGCTGCGGCAAGACCACGATGATGAGCATGCTCGCGGGCTTCCAGAAGCCGACGACTGGCAAGGTCCTGTTCGACGGAAGTCCCGTCGCCGGCCCCGGCCCCGAGCGCGGTGTCATCTTCCAGGAATATGGCGTATTCCCGTGGTTGACCGTGAAGCAGAACATCGCCTTCGGCCTGACGCTCAACGCGAACCGTGTTCCGACCGCCGAGCGCGACGCGATCTGCGATCACTATCTTGGCTTGATGGGCCTGTCCGACTTCGCCAACTCCTATCCGAAACATCTGTCCGGCGGCATGCGGCAACGGCTCGCGATTGCACGGGCCTATGCGGTCAAGCCGCAATTCCTGCTGATGGATGAGCCCTTCGGCGCGCTCGACGCCCAGACACGCTCCAACATGCAGAACCTGCTGCTCAAGGTGCTGGAGACCGAAGGCAAGACGGTCATGCTCATCACCCACTCCGTGGACGAGGCGATCTATCTCGCCTCCCGCATCGTGGTGGTGACCGCGCGGCCGGCACGGATCAGGGAGATCATCGACGTGCCGTTCGCCTATCCCCGCGATGAATCGATCCAGGAGCGGCCCGAATTCGGCGAGCTGCGAAGCTACATCAGGCAACTGGTGATGGACGAGTATCGCGCCCAGCAGGCGCAAATGCGTGCGGCATCATTCTCGGAATAACAAGCAGAATGGAGGATACACATGGATCGCAGACAATTTCTGAGCACGACGGCGGGCCTTGCGCTTGGCACCTTCACGGCCTCGGCACCGGCGATCGCGCAAGCGAAAACGAAGGTTCGCGTCGGCTATCTTCACACTGTCGCCGTCGACGGTCAGATCTGGACCGGCATGGATCGCGGTTCCTTCGAAAAGCAGGGCCTCGATCTCGAGCTGCGACAATTCAACACCGGCTTGGAGATCTTCCAGGCGCTGATCGGCGGCAGCCTTGACGTGCTGGCAACCGGGGCTGTGCTCTCGAACTTCCCGGCCCGGGGTCAGGGCAAGGTGTTCCTGATCAACGACATTGAGGTCGCGACGGCACAGCTCTGGGTTCGCGGCGACCAGGGCATCAAGTCGTTTGAGGACCTTAAGGGCAAGCGGATCGCGACCGCGACCGGTACCACCGCGCACGTGTTCCTGGATACCGCGCTTCGCGCCAACAAGGTCGATCCGAAGGAGGTCGAACTCGTCAACCAGACCATGCCAGCTGCCGTGACCGCCTTTATCTCCGGCGCGGTACCGGCCGTCGCTCTTTGGGTACCCTTCAACGTCACGGTTCGCGACAAGGTGCCAGGCGCGGTCAAGCTCGCCGATGCATCAGCCTACTATCCAAAGGCCGCTATCATCGGCGGCTGGGCGGCGGCCAACGATTATTACGAGCCAAACAAGGAAACGCTGGCGAAGCTCATCCGTGGTTGGGCGGATGCCAATGACTACATCATCGCGAACAGCACCGAAGCGATGGATAAACTGCAAAAGGGCCACTATAGCCAAACACCGCTGGCGGACATCAACGAGTCATTTAAGGCCCAGAAGATGTTCACGTCCAAGGACTGGAAGCGCATGTATTCAGACGGGACGGTCACCAACTGGCTGCAGCAGTCTACGGATTTCTTCATGGCCAATGCAGGCATCAACGATTTCACGCCGGCAAGCAAATATTTCGATCCCAGTCTGTATCTAAAAACAATCGTGTGATCTGATCGCGGAAGCTGGCGGCTCCCTTGCAAGGAGCCGTAGCACCCGCGCTCTCTTCATGTTGAAGAGGCTTTCGTTTGAAAGCTGACCAGTCGATGATATGGGTCCCGTTTAGTTGAAGCGTACTGGCGGCGAACCGCCTCCGTTTGCATGACACTGAGCGATCCTGCGGCTTCATTGGCCCTGCTCATCACTGTAGGACCGCTGTTGCCCTGTTTCGGCTGTCTCGTTCGAGCCCAAGCAACGCTGCGCCCGCTCGATCTGGAAGTACAAGAACTAGTCATTCGACGGCTACATAGTCGCCATCGAGCTTCTGCGGCCGTTCTGCTTAACTCAGGCGAAGTTGATCCGAAACACAGCCGGGGCGCTTCTCGCCGAGCATGCGCCACCCGGATATTGTCGAATATCAACTGCCGCTGACTGGTAAGGTTTGCCGACAATCTTTATCAGTCTAGAACCGTCTCCAATTCGGATCGTTACAAGCAAGCCGACTGATGCCGCGTCCTTAAATTGTCATCAGATGAGGCGCCACCTTCCGCCGCTGCGCTCGTCTTCAGGAGCGGATGGCGTCAATCGCGTGAGCTATTAGAACCGCAACGCTTGCCGCGATTATGATCACTAACAACCAACTGATCACGTCCGTCTCCATCAACATTATGGAGTGAACGCGCTCAAACGCGCACAGTCAAAAACAAGTCGCCGAAAAGCTTAATTTCAGCGATGGGCTGAGGACTCGAGGCAACTCTTGCGTCCGCAGTCGGTCCTATCGGCGAGATGCCAGTAGCCGGGTCTCACAGACCCACCATGATGGGTCTCGGTGCAGCTCCCCTCTCGCTTGGCAGCAATAGAAGCAGAATTGTTCCGTCCTTGGAACAGAATGCCCGCCAGGCTGATTTCGGTTCCGCCGAAATTGTGTTTGCAAAAGAGACAAAGTTGGGGCAGAATTTTTGCTACCGGGGCTGGCTGCATATTTCACTTGGTATTTTTGACCCGGCTTCATTTGACGACGCGTGGGCCGCAGCGATTTAACCTCCCGCTGCGGCCTTCGCCGCACGGCAGGCCAGCGTGAACCGGCGAGCGCCCCTCAAGGTACGCCCTGTCGTTGGCGCCTCAGAGTCGGAGGACTGTGAGAACGGCTCAAGCATCTCCAGCCGCAGCTTTCCCGTCTGCTCCGCTGATTGAGCTTCGCAGGAGCGGCTCGCCCTGGGCATTAGCCATTGGGACAGTGGCCCCGAATCGATGCCGATTGCACGAAAGGGGCGGAATCCGCATTATGGCTTTGCTGGGCGAAGCGGATCTACCGTGGCTCTGAAGAACCCCGACGCTATTGCGGCAGTCGTGACTGCGCTGCGGCTTACTTGCGGCGACGAAACGGCACGAGCCATGCTGGTCGGCGGCATGAGCCTGGCCGCGCTGATAGAGGCGATGTTCTCCGCCTCGGTTGAGCGACGCGATGCCGTTCGATACGTTGCGTCTGCCTTGGACGACTTCGCCATCTCGCCGGAACCCGGCCCCGTCTGGCACCTTCGCTACGTTTACGAAAGTCATGGCTCGTTTCGCGTCGTCGATATGGAGATTGCGACGCCAACAGGCACACTGTCCAGTAAAGACGTCTGGCTTCGTCTGCCCCTCTAGCTACCTCGCCACCTCTGCGATGTGGCCGGTGCTGTCGACGATTAGCGAGCGCGCGGTGCCTTCCTTGACGGCCTTGTAGGTCTTTATCTTTCCGGCTGGTAGTTCCTGGATGTGTGAATAGCCGGCAGCGCGAATCTTGGCGATGATCTCCTCCGACGTCAGGCTGAGCGCGGACGAGGATCCCCAGACCAGTACGAGGGCAGCCATTACGAACGATCGCAGCACTTGCCCTCCTTGCGCGCACGCCGTCATCGGGTTGACTCCTTATCCTAGCCGCCGACCGGCCCCGACAACGCCTCCAGTCCCGCCTCTATTGCCGCGATGTCCTGCTCGATTTGCGCAATCGACAACCTGCAGTCAAAGCCCACCCAGGCCTTCAGGTCTCCGGCAAGTCGCCGGCGATGGATCCTCAGCTCTTCAAGCGACTGGCGGTCTTTCACTCTTGCGTAGCCATCCACAATCAACTCAATCGCACTCGACATGACGCTACTCCACAAAAACATTCTGATTTAATCGAATAAAGCTTAGTGCAAGCCGCCCGTTCGGCGCAACTTGTGCGCTGGCTTTGTACAAAATGGCCCCTCCGCCGGCTTACGCTTCAGCCAATGGGGCGGCTGGGGAACAACAAGAGCCAGAGACCCCCTCGAATGTCCAACCAGGCCGTCGTCAAAATCGGTCAAGATCATTGACGGGTTGGCATTGCACTCAGCGTCCAACGGCAAATTCTTCGAAAACGGTTGAGCACAGGGTTTTAGTTTCTTCTAGCTTTTCCCGAACGGGGGCGTCAAACTTGCGTCCATTGAGAACGTAATTTTTTCAGGGACATTGCGATGGGAAAACCTGCCGTTTCCCGTGATGCCTTCCGGGGACTATTCGCTTTCTATGCGGCGAAGGCTCATCACGACCACAAGCCCGAGGCCGAACATTCCCTTTTGCGGATGTTCGGATCTGCGGACGATATACCCGATGCTTTGCTGCAGCAGTGGTCGGACAGAGCTGAGCTGCTCGGCTCCGAAACCGTTGGCCGCGTAATGGATCCACACGTCCGTCAAATCACGAACGGCAATGCACAATACGACCATGCCAGCGACTTTCTCCACACGCTGCTGAGAGACCTCGGGCGGAAAATGCAGTGATCGAACCGCCACGCCATTGGCGCTTATCAGACGCATAGACTTCGCAGCTTGTTTCCGGCGTTTTCGAACGACTTGGACTTCATAAAAGACCTTCTGGCCTTCAGCCAAGCCCGATGAACCGGCGCGCTGCACTGCGCTAGGCTCTACCGCCGTCATCGGGTTGGATGAAGCCGACCCACGCCCATTAAACCACTGCAGTGTGTCCGCTGCCAGCTAGGTGTGATCGCAAAGGCCGTGTGAAATAGTTCACAGATTGGGAAAGAAAAGCTCGCTACCATGGAGAGAGCGGCGGAGATGCTCCGGCCTGCTGTTGCCCGGTCGTCTGCCCATCCGGCTTGATGATGAATTGTTTGTTGTCTCGGTAGCGGAAAAGGCGGCGACGATGATTAACGACGATTTGGTCCGGGCACATCGCAACAATATTCAACGCTATCACCTCTTATTGCATACCACTCTGACGGACTTCGAACGGCAGTATGTCGAAAGACGTCTGAGCGAGGAGCAATCGAAGCTGGATAGGCTAAAGACTCGTGCTCAAGCAAAGCGAGACGGCCAAGCGGCTACAGATCACGCAGGGTAGGACACCCGATGGAGCACACGGCTTGCTGTTAAGGGCTGCGGCAGAAAGGCTTGTGCGAGCAGCTGCGCAGCTTCAGCATTCCGAGCGGAGACAACTAGCCGAAGCACGGCAGCACCACCTAAACACTTGCACTCGCCCTTCGGTTGCGGTTGGATCGTCTTTTTAGGATTTGATCCAATGGCAATTCAATTGCTTGTGGCGAAGGTTCTCAGGGACGAGCTATCTTTAAGGGGCATGCAATCATTAAGCGTTGAAGATTCCGAGGCGATTGCTGCTCGCATCTTCGAGCGGATCACTGAGCTCGAGCTGGAACTTGCCGCCCGGGGGTTCAACATCCCCGCGAGCGGCGATGATAGACCAACGTGACGAGCCGAGCGTCATGTCCGTTTACGATCCGCTATTGAGGGAGCTGGTGCGCACAAGGGCGCAAACTATTCGGCTCACGTTCTCGGAAATCGAGGGAATTCTTGGGAGGCCGTTACCGCCGTCAGCTTACAAGTTCAGTGCCTGGTGGGGAAATGAGAGTTCGCGCAAAGCTGGGCACACGCAGGCGATGGCGTGGCTGCAGGCAGGCTTCACGGCCAGAGTTTCACTGAAACAGCGGGCAGTGGAATTCCATCGAGCCTAAAGGCTTGTACGTCGCGCCACCTTAGTGTTGCGAGCTTTCCGCGCGTCCCGGCAGCGTCAGTCCACGGAGAATTAATCCGAACGCGGCGGCCTGTTCTACCCTCTCCTCGCGGTCCTCGGCTCTTCGGCCCTTCTCCTCCAAGGCTGCGTCGATGAAAAGGAGGTCCAGAATTGCATTCTTTGAGACAAAATAGCTACCATTGGAACGCCCCAGTGCTTGGGTTATCGCTCAAGCCGAATAGCGGCCTACTGGGCAGACGACGAAGAGGTTCACCGTACTGCCGATTTCAAGTGCCAAATCGATCAGGGCAGCACTCCGAAATCAATAAGCCAATACACCTAGGTGGCACCGGACAGATCACGCAACACTCTTCAACACCAAGGTTGTGGTTGCAATGGACGAGACCGCTGTGGCGTCGCCGCATGAGCGTGGCTCGAATTTTAGCCCGGGGAAAGGCGTACGTCCGAGCTCCTCGCCTCTGCGGGGCGACGCGTCCGCGGTGAATGGCGCTCGCCGAGGTGCTATAGTCGGCACCGTCATCAGTTCAGCTTGAAAAACGTCTGCCCTAGCCGCTCCTTGAGCGTTTCCAGTAACGACAGTCTTGTATCAGGCGCCGCAGCTTGCGCTCCCGTTGCGGGTGCGGGAATAATATTCAACGGTTTCGCTGTTCGGCGGTTAGAGGCTTTTTTCCCAGATTCGCCTTTTGCCGCATGCTTCGGCTTCAAGACCTCGCCGCCTGATTTCGGAGTGACCGGCTTCCCGGCGACGTCAAGTTCGGAGAATGCGCTCTGCAGAGGCCGAGCAGATTGCACCAACGTCGTCGATGTAGAAGGACTGATGTTCGACGGAGCCACAAGCGTCGGCAAACTGGTATCGATTATTACCCGTTCAGGTGCCCGCTCAACTGAGCTGATCCTTATGGACGGTCGCTCTACGTCACTGTTCCCTGGGCCCAGCGCCTGCTGCGGCAGGCACCAGCCGATTCCGATCATCAACAGGACGAGAGCGCTGCCGACGAATCCGAAGTATTTCATCAAAGGCACAGGCCGCCTCCGTTTGGGGACGACCTTGCGGCCTCGTTTGTTAGCAAAAAGCTAAAGGTAGATTAAAACGGAAGACATGGTTACTACGCACGTTGCGATGCAAAGTGGCTATCTCGCGGGCGTCCGTGACTTCGATGCTGCGTCGTAGATCTCGATCTTCAGCATCGGATAGTTGGCCAACAATTCAAGGGCCGCTTTAGTCGCGGCGTCCTGATCAAGAAATTCAGTCTTGAAGCGACCATCGACGAGCATCGCAAAGCCGGTGGCCGGCGCGAGGTCAGCACGCCGAACTTGGTTTGGTTGCGGACGTTCCAGGTGAAGGGTTGTTTTGTTCATTCCTTACTTATCCGGCTGGAGAACGCCCTTGCTGCTGAGGCTCTCGCAAATCGCCGAATTGAATGCTTGGGGTTTCCCAACCGGCGTAAGCACAGAACAAGAGAACAGAGATTCGAAATGCAATCGACATGCCGCCCGCCTTTTCTTGTTGGTGAGGACGGTACAAGCAACGTCTTACGGCCAGCTTAGGAGAAAGGGTTTGCGCAAGGTATACGCCTGATCAAAAGTGCGAGGCTGGTTTGCCGAAGCCCCCGTCACATTTCTGTCGGTGACCGCACCGATTCAGCATTCATGAATGAATTCGCTATCGTGACCAGGTGTACTGCGGCGGTGCCCAGCTGCTCCATTTCCTTGTCAGCAGTGTAGGCTGAAGCCGCTCGTCGATAGGCGATTGCAACGGTTGCGTATGCATCCGTGATCAGTACAGCTGAATGGTCGTGCGCATCCTTGGCTTTCCGATCACGTGCTTGGACGACTTTTGTTGCCGCCTGAGCGGTTAATTCAGCAAGCATCTCGTTACTTAAGCTCGGATCATCAATACCAGGCTGACATGCAGAAGCCGCGCCGGCGATGGCCTGATAGTATTGGCGCTTTTGCCACTCATTGGCCGTCAGGTAACTCTGCAGCAGGCGGCGAGCCCTCACTTCAAGCTGCTTTCGATCGCTTCGGATCTTTTGATGATCTGAGCTAAGCCAGCGGAGCATCGTCTGCCTATTCACTTCGGCGCCTAACGCAAAGATCAAGGGGCTATAGAGTTCCATCAGCACACTTGAGCTCGTTCGCCCAGCGCCCTCGGGAAATGTTGAAGTCGATTACAGCCTGCAGGTCTAGCGAATGAGAACGAATTCTACGATGAATCAAGTGAGGGGAAAGAGGGAGTTGAGCGCAGGTCGAAAGTAATTTGCCTCCATGTTGCTTTGTCCGCCCTGCGAAGGATGCGTGCCGTCAGGGTATAAAGCTTGGTTTGCGGCAGCGGAGTCAGACCCCCAGGTCGGATCGGCAGCCCAATCGACAACAAAGTCGCACTTTCCTTCACTCGGAAAACGTCGCAGACCCCCATCGGCGGTGGCCCGATTAACATTGAAGAGACCTTCGTTACGAGGATTGTGAGTGCTGATTCCGAGCTGCACGATTTTGCGTGAGGATTTAATTGCATCCTGGAAAGTGGCCAAGTACCCTGCAAATGCAGCAAGCCACGCTGAAGCGTCAGTCGAACGAAGATCGTTTTGTCCGGCCTGAACGAACAGGATGTTCGGGACATCTTTGAATGCGGCGATCACTGACGGTTGTCGGCCGAGCATATCTGCAAGAAGAGCACCATCCGTCGCAAAGCATTGCTGACTAGTCTCATGGACAGCGTTTGGTAGGTAGAGGGTGTGGTACGATATCGTCCTAGCCCCGCCATTATCGACACTGGAGCTTGAACCTTCGACGATGAGGTGACGCATCAGAGGCATTCACGTCGTCTCCCAGTTGCAGATCATCAGCGCAGCTGTACCAAGAGCATTTCGTCCCTACCTAGCTGCTCGGCGGAAGTGCATGGCGCCCCGCGCTGGTTGCAGAATCCGATCATGCTCCCCCAAGTAATCTGATTCAGCGCCTTGTTGTCCTGGTGCGACTTCCATTTGGAACGGGATCGAGCTGGGGCGTTTGTTCCTTGCAGCATAGGAGTTCAGAATGAGATCTTCCAGATTTCTCTTGGTAGCGGCGCTCGTTTTGACCAGCACCTCGGCTTTGGCGCAAGCTGGCGGAGGTGGTTCAGGTGGAGCTTCGGGAGGAGGAACAGGCTCAGGCAGCGCAGCGGCCGGCTCGATGTCGAGCAGTGGCACAGCGAACGGTACGGGTGGTTCGCCCGGACCTAACACGAGCAACGCTCTCAACCATCAAACCACGGGAAATCGGCTGGGCGATCCGGCTAGGAATGAGAACAATGGCTCTTCAACCCCCGCCAGCGGCTACGTCAACGATCCTACGATGAACAAGGCTGTGCAGGATTTGGGTAATACGAATACTGGTATTGTAGCGCCTACGCGCTAGGCCTCCGCCACCGGCGGGCGCCCCACATGAGCGCCCTGGTTGGAATTAGAACGGCTACCGCACGCCACGACGTGAAGACTATGCGGCGCGGCCCGAACGGGTTTAGCCAGGCGGGCCCTTGGACTGATAAGCTTTTGCATAAATCCTTATCAGTCGCGAACTGACTCCATTCGTGACCAAAGCTTACCAGTTCGCAGACCGACTCCCCCTCTGCCAAACCTTATCAGTCCGCGAACTGACTCCATCGGGCCCAGGACGCGGGCGAATTCTCGAAGCATCATCAAAACAGAACAAGCTTGGAAGACTTAGGACCAACCTGTTCGCGTGCGTGCCCGAGTCACACCGGCCAAGCGGCTGCCCCACGGGGATGATCGATTCGTCAGCGAGGCCCGTCCCACACAGCACTCAGCATACTTCAAACTGTACGTATCCTTCCAACGTCGAAGGCAGTCTGATCTGATTTGGATCTGCTGCCGCCGATGCGCCCCCCGTTGGTGACTTGATCGGCGGGCTCGGCTTGAGGTCCGATTTGTGTCTTGAGCAAGTTGGGCTCGGCCGAACGGCAGAGGTCACGACAGGAACCGCGCGATGCCTTCACGGATACAAGCCAATATTTCGTCCTGCCGCTCCTCGAGACGGGACACCGGGCCGCCGACACCGAGGACCAGGTCGCGGCCGAAATCGCGCTTCGGCAGCAGGACGGCGATCACGCCAGCGTCCTGGACGATGATGTGTCTTGAGAACATGTAGCCGTCGCGCCGGATGCCGTTGACGATCTTCATCAGCGCATTCAGCTCGAAGTGCTCTTCCCGGGGGCAGACAGCGTTGATGCGGCGCAGGAGCCGCTCAATCTCGACATCGGTATGGCCGCTGAGCAGCGTGCGTCCGATGCCGCTGATCGCAAGCGGCCGGACGTCGCCGGATTTCACTTCGAACCGCAGGCGTTTGCTGGTTTGTAGCGCGTGAATGTACTGCGCATGCAGATCGGACTGCGTGCTAATGCTGACGAGCTCGTCGAGTTTCCCATGGACGAAATCGACCAGCGCAAGGATTGCGCTGTCGCCGAACAACCCGCTGTCCAGCCAGCGGCCCATCTGGGCGATGCGCATGGTCGGCATGTAGGTGCGATTGTAGCTGTCGTAAAATAGGTACCCCAGCATCGCCATGCTCTTGAGCAAGGCCGCGGCACTCGAAGTCGGATAGTCGCACTTCGTCGCCACTTCCTTCAACGAAATCGGACGCTTCACTTCCTCGAAGTACTCGAGGACTTCAAAGATCCGCTTGGCCGTTTTGATACTGGAGATCATCATTTACACATATCTGGAATGTAATTGGATAACAGGTACCTTGATGTGTCGAGCCGATTGCGGAATTCGGCCGCAGTCTAGCCTCTCCCTTTTATGACAACAAGCGTTTACACGTGTATAGAAATAGAACTATGTATATGTAACATGATGGACTCAGAAGAGCCCTGCCTCTAGTCTTGCAGCGGCCGGAGAGGCCGCGGCGTAGCAGCCGTTCAAGAATGAAAAGCGCCCGCCAAGGTGGCGCACGTTTGCAGGGAGGGCGTGACGAAGCCGGGAATGAATTTGTCCATCGCTATCGACTGATGTCGTCCGGTTCGACCTGTCTTCGCTTGGGCTCCCGCCGCTGAACCCAACCCCTTCGCGACCATGCTTCCAGAGATCAACCATCGCGCTCGGCGACGGCTCGCAAGCCATCGTGTGCAGCGGCGGCAACACCTAGACCGAACAGGGATTTGCTTCCATGGACTACCGATTGCCTGAAGGCAGCTGCGATTGTCATTTTCACATCTACGGCCCCTTCGATCGCTTTCCGCCTGGAAATGAGGGCCGCTTCACCGCCGCAAAGCCATTCACAATCGAAGACGCCTTTGCCATCTGGGACAAGCTCGGCATCACGCGCGGTGTCATCGTCCATGCGGTCGGATCGGGAGACGACAACGCCGTCACTTACGATGCGCTGCGCCGCTACCCCGACAGGCTTCGTGCCGTCGCAATCCTGCGGCCCGATGTCTCGGATCGGCGGCTCGATGAACTCACCGACATCGGCTTCAAGGCGGTGCGCGTCACCATGATCCGGCAGGACGGCAAGCCGGTCTCAACGCTCGGCACCAGCTACGACGATCTGGTCAAGCTCGCCCCCCGCATCGCGGAGCGGGGTTGGCATGCGCAGCTCTGGATCGAGAGCTCGGATCTTGCCGCCGCCGCGGCCGAGCTCGAGAAACTGCCACTGAACTACGTGGTCGACCACATGTCACGGACCATGGCCGACAAGGGGCACGATCATCCGGATTTCCGCGCCTTCACCGACCGGCTGAAGACCGGGCGCTACTGGACCAAGATCTCCGGTGCCGACCGCAACACGCGCGTCGGCCGCCCCTATGCGGACACGGCGCCCTTCATGCGCGCCATCGTCCAAACAGCGCCCGACCAGGTCGTGTGGGGCAGCGATTGGCCCCATGTCGGCCACAGCGCCGAGACGATGCCCGATCTCCAGGACCTGCTTCGTCTGCTGCACGACTGCGTTCCCGACGAAGCCACCCGCTGCAAGATCCTGATCGCCAACCCGGCGCGGCTCTACAATTTCTGACAGGACCGAGGACACCTTGGACAACAACAAGAAGATGCCGCTCGACGGCGTGATCGTCATCGACCTCGGCCAGGTCTATCAGGGCCCGTATGCCGGTTTCCTGATGGCGCAGGCCGGCGCGACCGTCATCAAGGTGGAGCCGCCGAACGGCGAGCCGGTGCGTCATCGCGCCCGCATCAGCAAGGGCAACGCCGTCCCGTTCGCAATGCTGAACGCCAACAAGCGCAACATCAGCCTGAACCTGAAGTCGCCCGACGGCGTCAGGGTCCTGAAGGAGCTCGCGTCGAAGGCCGACGTGCTGATCGAGAACTACGCCCCCGGCGTGCTCGATCGACTGGGCGTCGGCTATGCTGCACTCAGCGCCGTTAATCCGCGGCTGATCTACGGCTCGGCCACCGGTTACGGCCTGTCCGGGCCCAGCCGGGACAATCTGGCGATGGACCTCACCATCCAGGCCGTGTCAGGCATCATGAGCGTAACGGGATTTGCCGAAGGTCCTCCGGTCAAGGCTGGTCCAGCCATCACCGACTTCATCAGCGGCGTGCATCTCTACGCCGGCATCCTCACGGCCCTTTACGATCGGGAGAAAAGTGGTCGCGGCCGACTGGTCGAGATCGCGATGGTCGAGACCGTCTATCCGGCGATGGCCTCGAACCTGGCCGATGTCTTCAACCGTAAGGCGGCGGCCCCCCGCACCGGCAATCGTCACGGCGGGCTCGCCGAAGCGCCCTACAATGTCTATCCGGCATCCGACGGCTATGTCGCCATCATCAGCGTCAACGAATCCCACTGGACCGGACTAACGCGCGCGATGGGACGGCCGGAGCTGGCCGACGATATCAGGTTCAAGACCGTGCTAGACCGCTTGAAGCACATCGATCTGACGGACCAGATCGTGTCCGACTGGTGCTCGCAGCTCGCGCGCGACGAGATCACCGAGCTTTGCCGCGTCAACAGGGTGCCCTGCGCCGCTGTTCGCGACCTGCGCGAAGTAACCGAGGACAAACACCTCCACGCCCGCGGCATGTTGCGCGAGATCTCGCATCCGGAATACGGCGACATCCTCGTTCATCGCAGCCCGCTGGTGCTGCACGATACGGCGACGCCCGAGTACGTTCCGTCCGCGCGTCTCGGTCAGCACAATGGCGAGGTCTTGTCGGAATATCTCGGCCTGTCCAGCAGCGAGATTGATGAGCTACGCCGCTCCGGCGCCATTGCACAACAATGACGAACGTCGAGGGGCGAATGCCCCGGTCCGCCAATTCAGGGGAAGATCACAATGGTCAAGCTGTTTGAAAGCATTGCATTCCGCGGCGTCGAGCTGAGCAACCGCATCGTCGTTTCGCCGATGGGGATGTATTCGGCCGTGAACGGCTACGTCACGCCGTTCCACTTGGTTCACTATGGCAAATTTGCCCAGGGCGGGGCCGGGCTCGTCTTCGTCGAGCAGACGTCGGTCTCCCGGAAGGGGCGCATTACCAATGGCGATCCCGGGCTATGGGAGGACGGCCAGATCGACGGCATGCGTCAGATCGTTCATGTCATCAAGTCGCACGGCTCAAAGGCAGCGATCCAGATCAATCACGGCGGACGCAAATCGAGCCAGCAGCGAGCGTTCCGGGGCAATAGCCATTTGACGGACCGCGATATCGAAATGGGAGAGGAAACCTGGGTGCCCACGGGGCCGTCGGATGTGGCATTCTCTGATGGCTTCCAGACTCCCATCCCTCTCAGCAAGGACGGACTCGTCGGCGTACGCGATGCCTTCGTCGCCACGGCGCGTCGGGCTGTGCTTGCGGGCTTCGACATCATCGAGCTTCACATGGCTCACGGCTATCTCCTGCAATCGTTCCTGTCGCCGCTCGCCAATTTCCGCACCGACGAATACGGCGGCAACCTCGAAAACCGGATGCGGTTTCCGCTCGAAGTGACGCGTGCCGTGAGGGCTGCACTTCCCTCGTCTACGCCCCTCTTCGTGCGCATCTCCGCGACCGACTGGATCGACGGCGGCTGGGAAATCGAAGACAGCATCATTTTCTCCCACAAATTGAAGGAGCTCGGTGTTGATCTGGTCGATTGTTCGACCGGCGGCAATCTTCGCGCGGGATCGACTAACGCCAATCTCGGTCGCGGTCCAGGCTATCAGGTGCCGTTTGCCGAACGCATTCGCTGCGAGGCCGACATTGCAACCGGCGCGGTTGGCATGATCCGGACCCCGGACTTTGCAGAGAAGGTTCTGCAGGACGGCAGGGCCGACCTCATCTTCATGGCCCGCCAGATGCTCTACGATCCGTTCTGGGCGCTTCACGCCGCGGAGCATTTCGGGCTGACCGGTCATTTCGAGCAATGGCCTGAGCAATATAGCTGGTGGCTTGCCAAATGGGGCGGAGCCCTTCGTGCCGCCGGAGAAAGTCTGGACGGGGTCGAGCGATACCGCGAGGCGGCCGAATAGATCGGCCGCCAACGCGGCTGGTGTCGCAAGATCAATCCTGATCTCGAAAGTCAAAAAAAATTCAAAGGGGAGTGAAAAATGAGAAATGTACTGGCTGCGTCGATGGTTTTCCTCAGTCTTGCTTCGGCTCACGCGCAGACGCCTGCGTCGAAGTCGGTCAAGCTCGGCGTGCTCAACGATCAGTCGGGCCAATATGCGGATGCCGCGGGGCCTGCAGCCGTTGAAGTCGCCAAGATGGCGATCGCCGATTTCGGCGGAAAATTGCTGGGACGGCCGATCGAGCTCGTGTTCGCTGATCACCAGAACAAGACGGATATCGCCTCGGGCATCGCCAGGCGATGGATCGACACGGAGAACGTCGATGTCATTCTCGATATCGGAAACTCCGCGGTCGCGCTGGCTCTGGCTGATCTGGTCCGGGACAAGAACAAGATGATGATCGTGTCGTCGGCCGGCGCATCCGCCATCACGAACGAGAAATGCTCTCCCAACACCTTCCAGTGGACCTACAACACCTACACCCTGGCGCGCAGCACGGCGAAGGCGCTTTTGGGACAGGGTGGCAACGAATGGTACTTCCTGACGGCCGACTATGCTTTCGGACAAGCTTTCGAGAACGACGCGTCCGCCGTGCTCAAGGAGTCCGGCGGCAAGGTGGTCGGCTCGGTGCGGCACCCCTTCAACACCAGCGACTTCTCGTCGTTCCTGCTGCAGGCGCAGAACTCGAGCGCCAACGTGCTGGCTCTCGCCAATGCCGGCGGCGACACAACCAATTCGCTGATGCAGGCGCACGAGTTCGGCCTGCTCGGACAGAAGAGCAAGATGAGGGTCGCGGCTCTGCTGTTCCAGATCACGGATGCCAAGTCGGTGGGTCTTCCCAATCTGCAGGGTCTGTACACCTCGGAAGCCTTCTATTGGAATCGGAATGACGGTTCGCTCGCGTTCGGGAAGCGCTTCTTCGACAAGGTCGGCCGCATGCCGACCATGGTCCAGGCCGGGATGTACTCGGCCACCTTGCACTATCTGAAGGCCGTCGAAGCTGCTGGAACCCTCGACACCGCAGCCGTGCTCGCAAAATTCCGTTCGATGCCCGTGAGCGACTTCTTCTCGGAGAAGGGTTACGTTCGCGAGGACGGCATGCACATCCACGACTACTACCTGCTGCGGGCAAAGACGGTGGAGCAGTCCAAGGAGCCGTGGGACTTCTACGACGTCGTCGCAACGGTCCCGGCCGAAGACGCCAACATTCCCCGCGAACAGAGCAAGTGTTCGCTGATGAAGAAGTCCTGATCTCCAGGCTTCGTGAAGGATCTTTGAGCGGCAGCCCAGTGCTGCCGCTCAGGGCGCGGCTTCCACCGCTCGATCGGGATGAAGTGGCCGGCTTGGCTTCCGGTCCCGCAGAGTTTATGCTTATCTCGCAACGAACCCGAATTGAGGATCTCGACGACACGTTTCGGGAAATGGTGGTCCATGACCGATCAGGCGCGAGAAGCTGTCGAGCTGCTGCTCAAGAATCGTCAATCGGACAATCGGCAATCCTATCTCGTACGCGGCCGCCGGTACGAACAACTCTCCGCCAACGATCTTTGCAAGCTCTGGGCGGAGCAGATGAACCGCTGGGCCGACGACTCGATCGCGTTCGACCAGAGAGCCCTCAACGATCTTGGGGTCGAGATGGGATTGCGGGAGATCGCACCGCCTCTGGAGCAGATCGCGGAAGCAAGGCAGAAGATTCTCGCGAAATCGGGAAAAGCGTTGGCGACAATTCTTGCAGACCATCCCGACACAGAATAGCGGAGGTCAACGGTCGCGTGAACGACGCCGTCCAGCCAACAAGGTATCGTCAGCCCCTCTTTTCACATCCATAGAAATGCGATGCCGTCCCTGACGTGCATTGGCATATGTGGGCCAGCTCCCTAATCTGAAATCAACAAGGGAGGCCGGATGAACGAGACGCTGCTGTTCTCACCACTACGTATCCGTGATGTCGAGATCAAGAACCGGATCGTGGTCCCGCCGATGCTGCAATACGTTGCAGAGCGCGGCTTTCCGACCCCCTGGCACATCACCAATGCGGGCAAGTTCGCCGCAGGCGGCGCGGGCCTTGTCATCGTCGAGTCGACCAAGGTCGAGCGCCGCGGCTGCGGGACGGTCGGGGACCTCGGCATCTGGGACGACAAGTTCATCGCGCCGCTTCGCGACATCGCGAGCTTCATCAAGTCGAACGGCGCTGCAGCCGGCATCCAGCTTGGACACACCGGCCGGAAGGGAAAGGCCCGGCGTCCCTGGGAGGGAGATGGAACCCTCTCCGCCCAAGAGCTTGCAGCCGTCGACGACGTCGACGGCTGGGGCCTGATCGGTCCGAGCGCGCTTGCGTTCGGCAATGGCTATTTCACGCCGCGCGCACTGGAGCGTCACGAGATTCCTGATGCGATCGACGCCTGGGGCAAGGCGGCGGCGCGCGCCGACCAGGCCGGCTTCGACGTCGTCGAGCTGCATGCCGCCCATGGCTATCTGATCCATTCGTTCCTGTCGCCTGAGGCGAACCAGCGAACAGACGACTATGGCGGCAGCGAAGCCAACCGGGTGAGATTTGCCATCGAGGTCGCCGAGTCCGTGCGCGCCAACTGGCCGGCGCCAAAGCCGCTGTTCGTCCGTCTTTCGATCGAAGACGAGGCGGGCTGGGGTCCGGCTGAGAACGCCAGGCTGGTCCGCATCTTCAAGACGAAGGGCGTCGACGTCATCGACTGCAGCACCGGCGGCCTCAACAGTAAGGTCCCCAACTTCTTCCGCCTCAACGAGTACGGCTATCAGGTCCAGTTTGCGGACTATATCCGCCGCGAGGCAGACATCATGACCATGGCGGTCGGCCTCATCATTCACGGCGATCAGGCCGAAGCGATCCTTCAGGACAAGAAAGCCGACCTCGTCGCTGTCGGCCGAGAGTTCATCCACAACCCGAACTGGGCGATGGACGCGGCGCAGAAGCTCGGCGTCGATCCGACCTTCAGCGCGGTCCCGCCGCAAATGGGCTACTGGCTCGAAAAACGGGCCCGCCGCGGCTTTGGCGGAAATCCCTCCACGTGGCAAAAGGGCATCGCCTCGGATAGCTGATCTCCGCCGGGCGCTGTTGTGTAGCGACATTGCCTGTGCTGATTGTTTGCGAGGCGTGCTGCGGCTCGCCTCGTGAACATCCAGCAATTACGGGCTATGACCAGACATGTCGTACGAAGACTTGATCAAGCAGACCGAGGCGCGACGGCCGGCGGCGTGGGAGTTGCTAGGCGTCGGCGCCGTTTCCTATGATCAGACACGCGATCGTGTCGTGATCGAATGGCATGCCGAGCCTCGGCATTGCCATTCCACCGAAGGGCATCCCAGGGGCGGCATCGTACAGGGTGGAATCGTGACGGGCTGGCTCGATGCGGCCATGGCGACCGCGAGCCTGCTGCGCGGCGAATACCTGATTACAGTCGCGAGCCTCGAGATCAAGGTCGCATTCCTGCTGCCCGCACACCCGGGCCTGTATCGGGCTTACGGCAAGGTCGTCCGGCAGGGACGCAGCGTCGGCTTCCTGGAAGCCGAGCTGCGGGATTCAAACGGCGTGCTCATCGCAACGGCGAGTTCGACAGCGGCTCTACGGCCCAAGAACCCCGCCGGGACCAGCCCCGCGTAATCCTTTCGCAGCTCTCGGCTCTCAGAAGCCGTAGAGTCTGGCCGGATTGTCGATCAGGATCTTCCTGCGGACGGCCTGGTCGGGCACGCAGCGCCTGAACAGATCCATCAGCACGGACTCCTTCGGGACGGCGTCGTCGGCGTGGCCGACGTGCGGCCAGTCGCTGCCCCAGACCAGCCGGTCGGGGTTGGCCGCGACCAGCGCCTTCATGAAGTCCTCAGTGTCCTTGTACGGGCTGCCGACTCGCGTGTTGCGATCCGCACCGGACAGCTTGCACCAATAGCGGCCGCTCTTGAGGCCGCGGTCGCAAAACCACTGGTAGCCACTGTAATTGACGGTCTTGTCTGCCATGGTGCGACCCTGATGGTCGATGACGAAGTCGAGCGGGAGCTTCTCGATTTCGGGCGCCAGTTGCTGCAGATCGCCGGTCTCGATCCAGAGCTGCGCGTGCCAACCGCGCTCGGCGATGCGCGGCGCCAAGGCCTTCAGGTCGTCCAGATTCATGCCGCCGCCCGACAACACGGGCTTGCCGTCCTGATACAGGAGATTGATGCGCACGCCCTTGAAGCCGGCATCGGTCAACTCGTCCAGCCGCTTGTCTGTGACATCCTGATTGAGGATCGCGATGGCGCGCAGTTTGTCCGGAAAGCCCTTCAAGGCCTCGAGCGTCACCTCGTTGTCCGAGCCGGCATTGCCGGCATGGACGATCACGCCGCGCGAAATGCCGATCGTCTTCCAGACGTCGAACAGCATATCGACTGGGAACTCCTGCTTCGGAGCGAATTTTCCGGAATAGTCGACGGGGAAGCGATCGAACGGCCCATAGATGTGGACGTGGCAATCGCAACTTCCCTCCGGAAATTTTTCGAGCTTTTCCGTCATGGTGACCTCACTTGCCGGTGAAATTGGCGGACCGGCGCTCCGCCGTGGATTTGACCCCTTCGCGGAAATCGTCGGTCACGCGCAGGCGATTCTGCTCGGTGAGTTCGTGATCCGTCGCATGCTTGACGCGGTCCGCGAGTCCCACGCGCATGGTGGCGCGGGTCGACAGAAGGCCGAGCGGCGAGCATTCGGCAATTTCCTGCGCGAGCGACATCGCGGCCGCGCGAACTTGGTCCTGAGGGACCAAAACGCTCGCCAATCCCATCGCCAGTGCCTGCTCACCAGTGACGCGCCGGCTGGTGTAGAACATCAACTCGGCGTTCGGCTTGCCGATCGCCTCGGGCAGCGTGACGGTCAGTCCGAAGCCGGGATGGAAACCCAGGCGCGTGAAGTTCGCGGCAAAGCGGGCCTCGGGACACGTCACGCGGAAATCCGCCGACATCGCCAGACCAAAGCCGCCGCCGATTGCCGCGCCCTGCACCGCTGCGACGATCGGCTTCTTGTTACGGAAGATGCGCACGGCCTCTATATAGAGGTGACCGCCGTCTCGCTGGTCGCCACTGGCCGGCGCGTCCCGGGCCGGCGTATTGAAATCCGCGCCGGCGCAAAACGCCTTGCCCTGCGCGGCAAGGACGACGGCGCGGATCTCGCCGTTCGCATCGATCTTGTCGAGTGCGTCGGCGATGTCCCGAATGAGCTGGAGATCGAAATAATTCAGCGGTGGCCGCTGGATCTCGATCGTTGCGACGTGGCCTTGCGTGGTAACCGCGATATCAGTGCTCATGTGGAGTCAGATTCCTTTTGTCTTGATCAGCGAAGTCCAAGCCCGCGCGCGATGATGCCGCGCAGGACCTCCGTGGTGCCGCCCTGGATTGTGAGCTTCGGCGCGATCTTGAGCTCGAAATCCAGCTTGTTGCGGAAGGCGTCCTCTTCGTCGTCCTCGAGGTCGAGCAGCGAAGCGAGCTCGCGGACCCGATGCGGCAGACCCTGCTCCCAGACCGTGCCGAGATCCTTGACGATCGCGGCCTCGACGACGGGTTCGCGGCCCGCCTCGAGCATCCCCGCCACCGAAACGGACATGCGGCGCAGCGTGTGCAATTGCGCGACCAGCCGCCCGATGCCGACGGTCACCCTCACGTCCGGCTTGGCGCCCGCTGCGTTGGTAAGCGCAAGCAACGCATCGTAGGTTTCGAGAAACCGCTCAGGCCCCGAGCGCTCGTAAGCCAGCTCGCTCGTGGCCTGCTTCCAGGCGCCATCGACCTCCCCGATGACATGATCGTCCGGAATGAACGCGTCCTGGAACACGACCTCGTTGAAGTCGCGCTGGCCGCTCATCTGCCCGATCGGCCGGCAGGTGATGCCAGGCGTCTTCATGTCGACCAGGAACGACGTGAGGCCGTGCCGCCGGTTTTCCTTGGTCGAGCCGGAGGTCCGGAACAGGCCGATCATGTAGTCCGCGATGTGCGCGCTGCTGGTCCAGACTTTCGTTCCGTTGATCAGCCAGCCTCCGTCCGTTCTGGTCGCCTTCGCGCTCGCCGCGAACAGATCCGAGCCGGAATTCGGCTCGCTCATGCCGATGCAGAAGAACAGCTCGCCGCGAATGATGCGGGGAAGCACGTCCTGCTTGATCTTCTCGTCCGCGTAGCGAATGAGGGTTGGGCCGCTCTGCCGATCCGCCACAAAAAAGCGGCGCACGGGTGCATTGGCAATCCGCATCTCCTCGGTGACGACATAGCGCTCGAGGAAGCTGCGCTCCTGCCCGCCATACTTCTTCGGCCAAGTCATGCCGATCCAGCCTTTCGCGCCGACGCGACGGGAGAATTCATCGGCATTCTTCGCGCCGACTTCGGGCCTATCGGGATCGAACGTGCCCGCTGCGATCTCGCTCTCAAGGAACGCCAGGACCTCCTTGCGCAACTCCTGGCAATGATCCGGCAGGCGCATGGCGTCGAAATGAATGAGAGACATCGCGGCTCCTTTCAGCGAGAGGCAAGCAGGGGCCAGAGTTCCCTGGCACCTCTGGCGGTGATTAACTCGCCGAGCTTGAGGCTCCAGAACGTTTCGTCACCGAACTCATCGCGCCATGAAAGAAGGCGCAGCGTGAACCGATGCAAAATATGTTCATCGGTGAATCCGATCGCGCCGTGCACCTGATGGGCGATGCCGGTTCCGACCTCGGCGGCCTCGCTGCAGCGAATCTTAGCCGCTGCGATCTCAAGCAGCGCGGCGTCGTCATCAAAGCCGGTGTTGGCGATGGTATCGGCCGCCGACGCCGCCGCGGACGCAGCCGCAGCAACCTCACCGCCGAGCCGCGCAAGGCTGTGCTGGATCGCCTGGAATTTCGAGATCGGCTTCTCGAACGCGACACGCTGCTGCGAATAAAGGACCGAAAGTTCGAGGATCCTTTCCAGAGCGCCCGCAATCTGCTGCGCTCGCACAGCTGCGCCCATCAGCAGGAGGACGTCCTTCTCGCGCGCTCCCGATTCCTTCAGGCGCGCACGATGAACCGGCAGAACGTTCGCGAAACCCACGGTGTCGCGCGCGTCGCTCGCGAGGCTTTTGCCGGGCTTCAGCTTGCAATCGGCCGTTCGGACCAGAGCGATCGACGGCCCCTCGTCGCCATTGGCCAGCACGACGAGATGCTCGACATCGCTCGCGAAGGGCACCATGCGGGCTTGGCCGTTGACGCGTCCGGTCTTGTCGAGTGTGAGGTGATCTTTCGGGCGAACCGGCGCCACCGTCATCGGCCCGCCCGGCGCGGTCAGACCCGCGCGGTCTAGCAGCCACCCGGCCAGAAGCGTTTCAGCGAGCGGCACTCCCAATGCCGCGCGGCCGGCCTCGCGAATGATGCCGAAGCCATCGCCGAGCGACGCCCCTGCCCCGCCGGCGGTCTCGGAAGCCCAGGCGAGGTCCAGTCCTATCTCCTGAAGAAACGACCAAAGCGGCGCCTTCCAGGCATCGTCGCGCTTCTGGACAATGGTCTGCGGATCGGCCAGATCCGCAAGGACACGCGCGGCTGTTTCGACGACGAGGGTTTCGGAAGCTGACATCGTCATTCTCTCACTATGTGGATGGGGGGCGCGGGCCGATCACGCCCTCGCCCCGCAGCGTAGCGATCTCGGGCTCCGACATGTCGAGCATCGACGACAGCACCTCATCGGTGTTCGCGCCCAATCTGGAGGAGACCGCGGCCGGCAGCCTGTCCGCGCCGTGAATGCGGATCGGGCTGTCCGGAATGACGATCCGCCCGAACTGCGGATGCTCGATCCATTCCAGCATGCCGCGTGAATGCATGTGTCGGTCGTTGCACACCTCTTCTAGGTCGCGGACCGGTGCGGACGGCACCTTGAATTTCGCCAGTGCAGCGCAGGCCTCCTCGCGGGTGATCTTCGAACTCCAGTCCGCGATCAACTGGTCGGTTTCGTCCATGTTGCGAACGCGCGCGACCTTGTCGCGGAATCGCGGATCGTCCGCGAGTTCGGTCCGTCCGATCGCTTGCAGTAGATTGCCCCAATGCTTGTCGTTGGTCGCAATGATCGCGATGTAGCCGTCACTCGCCGGATAGACATTGTATGGCGCCGCGGAGAGCCCGCCGTGTCTATTGCCGGTGCGCGGGGGTGCCCTGCCGATGTCGTACATGTAGGCCAGGTTCGAGGCGAGCGCGGGAAACACGGCCTCCTGCATCGCCACCTCCACCAGCCGGCCGACGCCCGTGATCTGCCGCTCGTACAACGCCGTCATCACCCCGGCATAGAGGTGAATTCCGCTCATGAAATCGACCAGCGCCGGACCGGCCTTGACGGGCGGGCTATCCGGAAAGCCGGTAACGCTCATGAGCCCCGACACGGCCTGCACAGTCACGTCCATGGCCAGATTGTCCTTATCCGGGCCCGACAGTCCGTAACCGGATCCCGACGCATAGACTAGCCGGGGATTGAGCTCGTGCAGCACGGACCAGCCGATCCCGAGCCGATCCATCACGCCCGGCGCGTAGTTTTCCAGCAGGACATCGGCGTCCTTGACCAGGCGCTTGAGGATCTCTTTGCCCTTCGCGGATTTCAGATCCAGCGTGATGCACTTCTTGTGACCGTTCAGCATCGCGAACGGTGCGCCCGACCCGCGACTGACGCTGTCGCGCTGACGAACCGGTTCTCCGGCAAGCGGCTCGATCTTGATTACCTGGGCCCCGGCCTTGGCCATCAGATAAGTTGCGTAAGGGCCCTGATAGACCTGACCAAGATCGATGACCGTAAGGCCATCGAGCGGAAGATTGCGTCGACCCTGCATGTGTCTGTCTCAAATCCCTTGCAAAGAGCTATGTCCGCTAAGCGCCGAGATAGGCTTCCTGGATGTCGGGGGCATCAGCGATTTCGCCGGCCATTCCTTCGCGCACGATCGAGCCCACTCTGAGCACATAGGCCCGGTCGGCAATCTTGAGCGCCGCGCGCATATTCTGCTCGACCAGAAGCGCCGAGAGGCCCTTGGCCCGCAGCGCTCCGATCGCGCCGAGCACGAATTTGGAGAAGAACGGCGACAGACCGAGTGACGGCTCATCGAACAGGATGAGCCGCGGACGCGCCATCAAGCCGCGGCCGATCGCCAGCATCTGCTGCTCGCCGCCGCTGAGATTTCCGGCGGCCTGCCGGAAACGCTCGCGCAGGCGCGGAAACATGTTGAGCACGTCATCGACCGTAAACACGGGACCGTTGCCGAATGCGTCGACGATCTTCAAATTCGCCTCGACCGTCATCGACGGAAAGATCTCGCGCCCTTCGGGGACGTGGCTGATGCCGGCCCGGCTGAGCGTCCAGGGCTTGCGCCCGTCGATGCGCTGATCCGCGAACTCGATGCGGCCCGCAGTGATCGGCAGGATGCCGGAGATCGCGTTCAACAACGTGGTTTTACCCGCGCCGTTGGCGCCGAGGATGGCGACGATCTCGCCGCGGTTGACGGAGAGCGAGACGCCGCGGAGCGCGACGACCTTGCCGTAAGCCGCCGAGACGTCCTTGACGGTCAGCAGCGTGCCATCACTCGTCATCGTCAGCCCCCAAATAGGCGGTCACGACTTCCTGATGACTGAGAACGTGATGCGGCGCGTCGACCACGACAGGCTTGCCGTCGACGACGACGAGCGCGCGGCCGCAGAGCTGCCGGATGACCGCCATGTCGTGCTCGACGATCAGGATGGTCCGCCCCGGTGCGATCGCACGGATCAGGGCGATGAAGTCGGCGGTCTCGCGCCCGTTCATGCCAGCGGCGGGCTCGTCGAGGAACATGATCTTCGGATCGGACATCAGTGCGATTCCGACGGCCAGCCGGCGCTGCACGCCATAGGCTAGCACGCCGGCCTTCCGGTGCCGCTCTCCGTCGAGGCCGATCAGCGCAAGAACCTCCTCGACGCGGGCCTGGAAGGCCTGCTGATCCCGGACATAGCACTTGCTGCCGACGATCCGGCCAAGGACGCCGTGGTGAAAGCTCGCATGGCGCCCGAACAGGAGATTTTCCAGCACCGTGCTTTCGGCGAACACCGCAGTTCTCTGAAAGGTTCGGGCGACGCCTGAGCGCGCGATGAGATGCGGCGGCATCCCCGAGATCTCGCTTCCCATGATGCGGATCGATCCGCTGGTCGGCACGGTGATGCCGCAGAGGATGTCGAACAGCGTCGACTTGCCCGCACCATTCGGGCCGATAATGCCAAAGATTTCGCCTTCCTCGACATCGAGGCTGACGCCGTTCAGGGCCGTCACGCCGCCATATCGCTTGACGATGTCCCGGGCCGAGACGATGGGACGCTCAGCGGCTGCGATCGTCATCTGTCCTCCTTCCGAGCCGGTCACGCAGAGCAACGCCCAGTTGATGCAGTCCGCCGGGGGCAAACATCATGATCAGGATGATGATCGACGAGAACACCAGGATCCTCACGTTCGGATCGAGGTTCATAGCCTGCGGTATCAGCGTGAACATCGCCGCGCCGATCACCGGTCCGACCACCAGCTGCGCGCCGCCCAGCAGAACCATCAGGAGCCCGTCCACCGTGTTCGCGACGCTGAAGACCTCGGGCGTGACAATCTGCGTGTAGGGAACGGCGAGCGCACCAGCCAGCGCGGCAAACGGCGCGCTCAGCATGAAAGCCTTAAGCCGGACGCGCGCCACATCGACGCCGACCGAGCGCGCGAGATGAGGATTCTGGCGGACACTGTCCATGGCGGCGCCGAAAGGAGACCGGCGCAGGGCCACCAGGAAGACGATCGCAAGCAGAAGAATGGTGGCGGTGACCGCGAAGTAGGTCTGCGGATCCGACAGCTGGAGCGAACCGATCTCGATCGGCGGAAAGCCGAACAGGCCGAGCGGTCCCCCGGTGATCTCCTCGAGATTCGTTGCTGCGACCATGGCGACGCCGGTCAGGCCCCAGGACACGATCGAGAAATAGGCGCCGGTCAGACGCAGCGTGATGACGCCAATGATGGCGGCCAGCACCACGGAAAGCACGAGCGCGATCAGTACCGCGACCTCGAACGGCAGCCCGAGCTTGCCCATTCCGATCGCCGCGCCGTAAGCGCCGACGCCGAAAAACAGGCATTGGCCGAGCGGCACCTCGCCGACGCCGCCGAGGATGATGTTGATGCTCAGAGCAAACAGGGCGAACGCACAGGTGTACCCGGCGAGGGTCACCACGAACGGGTCGGTGAACGCGAAGGCGAACGCCGCGATGGCCGCGACTGCGCATGCGACGTAAATGGCCTCTCGCGCGGCGCGCCCGGCCCTTTCGCCGTTCATGGCGCCGGCCCGCTTCCTGTCCATCGTCATGCCGAAATCCTGGATTGCCATCTCAGTGCCGATGCTGCTGGACTTGGCCAAGCAGTCCTTGCGGTCGGAACAGCAGCGTGGCGATGACGAGGCCCCAGCCCAGCGCGGGCGTCCACGAGACAGAGACGTAAGTTTCGAACAGCGCGTTGGCGACACCGATCAGAAGCGCACCCAGCATCGCGCCCGGAATACTGCCCATCCCGCCCAGGATGACGACCGTGAAGCCGACGATCAAGGCGCTGTATCCCATGGTCGGATAGATCGTCGAGATCGGAGCCAACAGCGCGCCTGCAAGACCAGCGGCGGCGACGCCTAGCACGAAGGCCAGCGCGCGGATCCAGGGAACATCAATGCCGGAATAGAGCGCGCCACGCGCGTTCTGGGCGACGGCCACGACCTGCTGGCCCTTTATGCTCAGACGGAGCCACAGACCGAGCGCGCCGAGCACGAGAACTGAACAGACAAAGATGAACGCGCGTTGCGACGTCACGAAGATACCGAGAAATCGCATCGTGCTTTGTCCGAGCGGCGATGTCACCGGGAGCGGGTCCGGCCCGAAGATCAGGATCAATCCGGCCACCGCCGCCTGACCGAGCGCGAACGTGACGATCAGTGAGCCGTGATGTGAATCGCCATACAGGCTGCGACGGATGACGACCCATTCAGTGACGGCGCCAATGGCCACAACGATCAGCACCGACAACGGAACAGCGATGAAATAGTTCATGCCTCGCGACGTCAGCAGGTAGCAGGCATAGCCGCCCATGGCGAAGAACGCACCATGGGCGAAGTTTGCAATGCCCACGATTCCGAAGATCAGCGTCAGGCCTACGGCGATGACGGCATAGCCGGCGCCAAGCACCAATCCGTTGACGAGGGTTTGAACCAGAAGTTCCAAAGCCGTACGTGCCTTCTAAATTTGATCCGCGCGATCGTCAGTTCGAGCTGACGCGCTCGACTTGGACGACAGCCCCGTTTTCGACTCGTTGGATGTAGAAGTACGGCGCCCGCGCCCTGCCCTTCTCGTCGAACTTGAGCAGTCCCCTCGGGCTCGGCCAGGAGTTTTCGCGGATGACTTTCGAGATCTTGTCGTAGTCGCTGTCGGTACCGGCTTTGTCCATCGCGGCGGCGATGAGATTAATCGCCTCGAAGATCACAAGCTCACCTTTTCCCGGAGAGGAGTTGAACTTCTTCTGATAGTTCTCGACGAACTCCTTGCCTTCGGTGCCGGGATCTGATGCCATGAATATCTCTCCCGTAATGACGCCGTTCATGGCGCCCTCCGATGGCTTGATCATGCCCGGCGTCACCACGCCTGGCGACATCACCTCGATCTTGAAGCCGCCGAGCTGGCGCACCTGCTTCCACAGTTGTGCGGCGCGCGCCGGATAGGCGTCGGCGACGTAGATCATGTCCGGACTGCTCGCCTTGATCTTGGTGAGAATGGACGTGAAATCGTTAGTCTCGGCGTCATAAGTAGAGATGCTCACCAGCTCAATGCCTGCGGACTGGAGGCTCGCCTTGAGTTTCTCAAGGACCGTCTTGTTGAACTCGGAATTCTCGCCCATGTAGGCGACCGTCTTCGGCTTTAGCGTCTTGACGATGTAGGCATTGAACGATTCGGAGTTGAGCGACACCGTGTTGTTGATTTGAAACAGCCAGGGACTGCCCTGATCGGTGATCGCATCAGCCTGCGCGCCAGCGTTTACTTGCAGGATACGCTTCTTAGTGACCGAAGACTCGGCAAGCACGACCGAGCTGTTCGTCCCCCCGGTTATCGCTTTCACGCGCCCCACCGACATCAGCTTCTGGACCGCGGCGACGCCGCCTTGGGGCGAGCCCTTCTCATCCTCGAAGACCAGTTCGATCTTCCGGCCGCCGAGAATGCCGCCGCGCTGGTTGACGAGGTCGGCTGCATATTCAGCGCCGCGCTGCAATTCCTGCCCATAAGTCGCCGCTGCGCCGCTCAGAGGCAGCGCAAGGCCGATCTTGACCGGGTCAGCCGCCATCGCGCCGGGCGCGTAAGCGAGCTGCACAGTCGCCGCCACGATGGCCCCCAAAGACAACATTACATTTCGGCGATCCGCACGCTTCATCGTTCTTCCCCCTATGATTTGTCTCGCCAGCCCGCGGCAACGCGGCGGCTCCTTTGATTTCTGATGAACTCAGTGCCCGAGCTCAATTCAGATTGCGCTGAAAGAGATCGAACAGGCGCTCCCAATGCCGCTCGGTGCTGGCCTTGTGGTAGAGGCGCCGGGTTGCAAAAGCGAAGCCGTGTTCGGCTTCCGGATAGTATTCCATCCGCCCGTTGATGCCGGTCGTCTTGATCGCCCGCGATACCTGCTCGAGCATCTCGGGAGGCGCGTAGTGATCATGCTCGGCCAGCGCAAAGTAGATCTCGCCCTCGATCTTGTCGGTGACGAGATGGGCGGAGTCCGGCTGGTCAGTGACGAGGCGCGCGCCGTAGACGGAGGCGCCGGCGGCCATGCGATCGGGAAACACGCCCATCGCGCGATAGACGTAGCGGCCGCTCATGCAATAACCGACGCATCCCGTCTTGCCCTGTCGCGCAGCCGGCTCATTGGCGAGAAAGTCGAATATAGCCTGGGTGTCTTCCATCACCATGGTGTTGGTAAGGTGGCGGTTGAGCTTCCACATGAACTCCAGCTTATCAGCGCAGGCGGGGTCCCACAGCCGGTTCGCGTCGAGATCGACGCAGCGGACCATGCGGTAGTACATGTTCGGCATGACGACGTAATAGCCGACTGTCGCCAGACGTCGGCACATGTCGGACAGCTCCTCGCGGACGCCGACCGAGTCCATATAGAAGATGACGACAGGGAACGGTCCTGGACGGTCCGGGTGAAACACGTACGTGTTCATCACCCCGTCCTTGGTTTTCAGATCGACGACCTTCTCCTGCACGACTCCACCCTTCTAACCATTTTGTATCCCCGCGCCTTCGAGGCGTGGAGTGGGCGGAAGAATGTGCCGGGACGTAGCTGAAAGCCAGAGCATTACAGATATGCGTGCGTATTTACAGATATGTGAAAATTGTTCTGTTCAGTTGCGGGCATTTGTCGCGGATGCGCGATCCTCACGCGTAACGAATTTGTCGATGCCTTCGCGCAGCGATCTCAGGATCTGAGTTCGCTTGGATACCAGTCGTTCGACCGGACCGCCGACGCCGATCGCCAGGATGCGGCCGTGGCGCCGCTCCGGCAACAACATCCCGATGACGCCCGCTCCGGCCGTTACAGTGTGAAGGGAGATGACGTAACCATCCTTGCGGATCTTGCGGAGCTTCTGCATCAGCTCCTTCAGGTCGACCTTCTTCTTTCGGTCTTCCTCCTCGAAATTGATGCGGCGCACGAGCTTCTCGATTGTCTCGTCCGATCGCGCGCTCAGCAGCATCCATCCGAGGCCCGAACGCGCGAGCGGCCGGATCGTCCCAGGCTTGATCGAAAACTGGATCGTGCGCGGCGAAGGCTGTACATGGATATATTGCATGTACAGGTCGCTCTGCGTTGCGATGCTGACGGTCTCTTCGGTTTCCTTGTTGAGGTGGTTCACCAGCGCCGAAATTCCGCGCTCGCCGAAAAGCGCGCCCTGCACCCAGTGCGCTAGCTGCACGATCCGCATCGTCGGCATGTAGGTCCGCGAATAGCGGTCAAAGTCGACATAACCGAGCACCACCATGCTCTTGAGGACCGCGGACGCGCTTGAGACGGGGTAGCCCAATCGCAGCGCGACCTCCTTGAGACTCAAGGGCCGCTGCACTTCATCGAAATATTCCAGGATCTCGAACAGCCGCTTGGCCGTCTTGATGACCTCTTTGGACATGCTTCCTCGCTTGTTTTTTCACATAGATAGAAAACTTTTCTCTTATACGAAAGCCATTTCGCCGAATTCCAGCGTTTGCTAGAAAGATTGACAACGGAGGTCACCATGGTTTCTGCCGAGCAGATGAAGTTCGAAGTGTCCGATGGCGTCGCGACGATCACGTTCGACCGACCGGACAAGATGAACGCCTGGACGCCAGTCATGGAGAGCGAGCTGCGCCGCCTGATGGCGATCGCGTCCGAGGACGACGGCGTGCGCGCGATCGTGATCACCGGCGCGGGCCGGGGCTTCTGCGCCGGCGCCGACATGGGCCGCCTCTCCGACACGTCATCGGGAACCGCAGCCGCCGCACCCGTCGTTCCACCCATAAGCGACGACGATCTGGCGCAGCGCTACAGCTACCTGCTCGCCGTTCCCAAACCGATCATTGCGGGCATCAATGGCGCGATCGCGGGCGTCGGTCTTTGCATCGCTCTGTATTGCGATCTCCGCTTCATGGCAGCTGGCGCAAAGCTGACCACGTCCTTTGCCCGGCGCGGCCTGATCGCGGAGCACGGCAGCGCCTGGATGTTGCGTCAGCTCATCGGACCGATGAACGCGGCGGACCTTCTTCTTTCGGGGCGCGTGGTCGAGGCGGCGGAAGCCGAGCGGCTCGGCCTGGTCAGAATGCTGCCCGCGGATACTTTTCGCGAGACCGTGCAACAGACGGCCTCAGACTTCGCCAAACTCTGCTCCCCCCGCTCGATGCGGATCATCAAGCAGCAACTGACCGCGGCTCCCCGGCAAACCCTGGCCGAAGCCACGCAGCTCGCGAACAGCGAAGTCGCGATCTGCCGCGGGACGGAAGACTTCAAAGAGGGCGTTGCCCATTTCATCGAGAAGCGGGCGCCGCGCTTCACCGGCAGGTGAGCGCGAGGGCGCATGCCTCGTTCAACGAAAATGCGGTACCGGCCGAGTGCTTGCCCCCCGTAATCGGGACGGCCGGGCTCGGCTCGGCGGACGCAATTTCGCGATGGACCGCGGCGGGCCGCTCGAGGATGACGAGAAAGCTGCGGCCTTCCTCGGTGATGCTCCACACGCCCGGTTCGCGCACGACCAGCTTCTGGCCGAAGATATCAAGATCCGGCGCACGTTCGGCGAGCCGATTCATCCGTCCGGTCCATTCCTGGCCACTCGTATAGAGGATGGCAAGGTGCTGCTTGATGACCTCGAGGCTGGCGCGTCCGTCGGTCTGGCCGTCGAGAATCTTCAGGATCGAAAGCTGGAAACTCACAAGCGACTCAGACGCTACGATTCACCGTCGCCGTATATTAGAGCCGAGCACGATGTGGAAGTCATCACGGTTACGCTGAAACGGGATACCGGCCCTGTCGATGCACTCGGCTGGACCTGCCTGCGCGACCCGACTAACCTGCCGTCAGATAGACATGAAATCAGAATGTCCACTCGGCATCACCGGATCGCCGCAGTATAGCCGGCACAATCAGACGATGGCCAAAAAAAGCAAGAGAGCGACAGCGGACGATCAGATCACGGAAGCCACGAGCTACGGCCCGCCGGCCGCGGGATCGGTCAAGTCTGCGGGACGTGTGCTGCGAGTTCTGGAGTTCTTCGACGAGATTCAGCGGGACGCGCGCGTGGCCGAAGTGGCCGAGCGGCTGGGATTTCCGCAATCGTCGACCTCGATCTTGCTCAACTGCCTCGTCGAGCTCGGCTACATGGATTATCTGCAGGAAAGCCGCAGCTTCCTGCCCTCGCCGCGCGTCACCCTGCTCGGGACCTGGCTCGACAAGGGCCCCGTCAGAAACGGCAGCCTGATGCGAATGCTCGAAGAGCTGTCCCATAAAACGGGCGACACCGTCATCATCGCCGCGCGGAGCGGAATCTATGCGCAGTATATTCACGTTTTGCAGGCCCGCGCGACCATGCGCTTTCATGTCCCGCCCGGGTCCAGACGCCTCGTGGTCTGGTCGGCCACCGGGTTTTCGCTACTGACTTCGAGCAGCGACAAGGAGATCCGCAGCTTGTGCACGCGCACCAACGCGGAAGCCGCGCTCGACATATCCCGGATCGACATCAATCAGGTGCTGGAAAACGTCGAGCGCACGCGGCGTGAGGGGTTCTTCTTCTCGGCCGGCCTCGTCACGCCGGGCGCGGGATCGATTGCCGTGCCGCTGCCCGAGGGCATCGACGGCTGGAACCGCGCGCTTGCGGTCGCGGTATCCGGCCCTCTCCAGGACATCACGCGGCGGCAGACGGAGATCGTCACGCTGCTCAACGATGTCGTGCAGCGCTATCTTCGCCCCACAGCCTCAATTTAGGCCGCGCCGGCGGCTGCCGGCCGCTCGACGAGCAGCGGCCATAGGCCCTCGCCGCCTTGCGCGCAGATCATCCGGCCGATCTTTTCCTGCCACCAGGGCTCCGCGCCCCATTCGTCGCGCCACGACCAGAGCCGCCGGGTGGCGTAGTGCAGCGGGTGTTCCTGGGTAAACCCCATTGCGCCATGGACCTGATGGCTCAGGGCCGCGACCTGACCGGCAGATTCACCGCATCGTGATTTTGCAATCGCCACAGCCAGCGCGTCGTCGCCCAGCCGCGGCGACTCCGTCAGGGCGTCGCCTGCCGCCGACGCCGCGGCGAAGTGGCCTGCCGCGATTGCCAGCATGTGCTGGATCGCCTGGAATTTCGCGATCGGACGGCCGAACTGCACGCGCTCATTGGCGTAGGACAGCGCATAATCCATGCACCGTTCCATCCCGCCGATCATCTGCTGCACGCGGATAGCCGCGCCGAATGGCATCAGGCCGTCAGCTCCGATACAGGCGGGCGCCGGCAGGACATCGCTCACGGCCAACTGCACGCCGCTGAAGTCGACACCTTCGCGCGGCTCGTAGGCGACGTTGCGCCGCGTCTTGTTCGAACGCGCTTTGGCAGTCGGCACGCGGCAGAGGAAGGCCTTGCCGTTCGCGTCGCGTGCAAGGACAAGCGCGGTCGGAGCCTGCTGGCCCCAGGCGACATGCCGGGCGATACCTTGCAAAGCCATGCCTGCTGCACCCGAGACGAGCGTGATACGATCCTTCGGATTAACCGGCGCAAGCGTCACCGCGCCTGCGATGACTTCGCCACCCGCGTCGGTCCAGAGTGCGTTGGCGATCATGGTCTCCGCCAGCGGCAGCGGCGCGGAATGAAATGCGGACCTGCGGATCAGGTTTGCCCCAACGTCGGCCGCGAGCCCTGCGCCGCCCTTCAATTCGGCCACCAGCGCCAACGGCAGGCCGGCATCTTCCACGGCGCCCCAGAGCTCATCGGGCCATTGCCCGGCGTCGGCTGCGGAGAGAACTTTCTTGTCGATGTGTTGCGCAAAGAGGCGATCGGCCTGTTCAAGCACAATGGCGGACATGTCTTCCATGGCATTTCCCCGTTAGCGCAGACCAAGACCGCGGGCAATCATCCCGCGCAGGATTTCCGGCGTGCCGCCGCGAATGGTGAACGATGGCGCGTGCAGCAACACATGTGCCATCGCCTGCGAATACTCGTCGTCATCATCGAGACTTGCCTCGACCGGCAACAGCTTCCGCACCGCTTCCGGAACTTCCCGCTCGAATGCCGTGCCGACATCCTTGACCAGTGCAGCTTCGGTGACCGGACTTTCGCCACGCTCCAATAGCCCGGCAATCGACGACGACATCCGGCGCAACGTGGCGAAGTGAGCCGCGAGCCGGCCGATCTCGACCGCCTGCCGCTCATTCGGCTCGCGCCCGATCTTGTCGACGAGTTCGACGAGAAGCCTGATATCCGACATAAAGCGATCCGGGCCAGCGCGCTCGAACGCCAACTCGCCCGTCACGCGCGTCCAGCCTTCGCCGGGTTTTCCGATCATCATGTCGTCGGGAACGAAGCAGTTCTTGAAGAATACCTCGTTGAACTCGTGCCCTCCCGACAGGTTCATGATCGCCCTGATCTCGATGCCTTCCGAGCCCGTATCCACGATGAACTGGGACAAGCCGGCGTGACGGTTCTCGCTGGGCGGCTCGGTGCGAGCCAGCACGATCAGGTAGTGGACGCGATGCGCGTTCGAGGTCCAGATCTTGGTACCGTTGATCACCCAGCCACCTTCGACCTTGTCCGCCTTGGTGCGGGCGGCCGCAAGGTCGGAGCCGGAATCGGGTTCGCTCATGCCGATGCCGAAATAGCACTCGCCCGCGGCAATCCTAGGCAAAATCAGCTCGCGCGCCCGCTCGCTGCCATGCTTGAGAATCTGCGGACCGGACTGCCGATCCGCGATCCAGTGCGCGCCGCCCGGCGCGCCGGCCGCCAGCATCTCTTCGGTCACGACGAAGCGCTGCAAGTTGGAGTATTCTTCACCGCCATAGCGTTTCGGCCAGGTCATGCCGATAAAGCCCGCCTTGGCGGCGCGCTTGCTGAACTCCGGATCGAATGTCGACCAGGATGTCCGGTGTGCGGCGTAGCGACCGCCGTCACGCTCCTCTTTCAGGAAGGCGCGGACCTTGCGCCGCATCGCGTCTGCTTCGGGCGGTAAGGTCAGAGATTCGAACCGGAACGCGCGCATTCAAGCCTCCATTCGTCCAAAATCGTCATTTGGCACAATATCCATCATCAACCCGCCTCACTTGCTCTTGCCGCTCGGGGAGATTGTCTCCGGCACATGCACTCCGATCTCCGCGAGCAACTCGGCCGTATGTTCGCCCAACCGCGGCGCATGGCGGCGAACTCGGAACGGCGAGGAGCTAAAGGACACCGGCGCCCGTATCGACTTGTATGCTCCCTCCGATGGATGCTCGGCGCGGCTGAACATCTCGACCGCCTTCATGTGTTCGTCGTTTGGCAGATCGGCGAGACCCAGGACGGGCATACAGGGAATGCTGACGTCGTCGCAGAACGACACCCATAAGGCCGTAGAATGCCGAGGGGCTTCTTGCTCGATGATCTCGTAGAGTGTCTCAAGATGGGCTACTCGCTCGACCAGCGGAAAGAAGCGGGCGTCGTACTTCATTTCCGGGCGCCCAACGAAGTCGAAGAAGTCGCGCCAGTTGCGATCCGAATAGGGTAGGATGCACATATAACCGTCGCCGGTGCGAAACGGCTTGCGGCGCGGGCTGACGACGCGGGCATAGCCGGGGTCGCCGAGCGACGGCTCGAAGGCAAAGCCGAGCAAATGCTCGATATAGGCGAACTCCGCCGTGGTCTCGAACATCGGCACTTCGATGGCCTGCCCTCCGCCACCACGCTCACGCTGGAACAGAGCTGCCATCACCGAATAGGCGATCGCTTGCCCGGACAGCTTGTCGCACAGCACCGTCGGCATGAAGGCCGGCTCGCCGCGCGCGACCATATGCAATGCAGCGAGCCCGGAGCCGGCCTGGATGATATCGTCATAGGCAGCCTTGTCGCGGTAGGGCCCCTTCTCGCTGAACCCGTAAGCGCCGCAATAGATGATATCAGGCTTGATGGCGCGGACGGCCTGATAGCTAAGCCCGAGCTTGTCGATGGCCTTGGGTCGCAACGAGTGGACGAACACGTCGGCTGTCGCAATCAGCTTGCGCAGCGCATCCATTCCCGCGGGCTGCTTCAGGTCGAGCAAGACGCTGCGCTTGTTGCGGTTGAGATGGAGAAAGCCGCCGGCCATGCCTTCGTTGCGATTGGGGCGATAGGTGCGAAAGGAGTCACCCTCTTCGCTCTCGATCTTGACCACGTCAGCCCCGAGATCGGCCATGATGTGGGTCGCAAACGGTCCCATGATCACGTTGGTCAGGTCGATGACGCGAATTCCGCCCAACGGGCCGTCTGCAGGGGTCGTGTCCATCCCAAAGCTCTCTCATTCAATTGGCCGCGACGGCCGGCGCGTTCCGCGCGGGACGTCCAACTTCTACGTGATCGCAATCCGATCAATACGGTTCGGCACGATCACGCCAATTATCACATATGCGATTGATTACGCCCCTCCGCTCTCTTGCTGGCGGGAACGCGATCAAACATAGTTTCGCCCAACCACAAAAAGACTTGGGAGAAAACAATGATATCGACGAGCCGTCGCCATTTTGCGGGCGTGATCGCTGGGGCATTTGCATTCGCGGGCCTTACAGTGCCAGCCGCAGCCGCCGAGAAATGGGATCTCTATATCTATAATCCCGTGGCGACAGTCGCTGCGGCCAAGGGCATGAGTGCCGTCGCGGAGCAAATCGAAAAGGACACCGGCGGCGAGCTGTCGGTCCGGCTGCACCTCGGGGGCTCGCTCCCCATCAATACCACCACGATTACGCAGGCCGTCAGCGACGACGTCGTGCAGATGGGCGACGACGGATATTTCCTCGGCAACGTGCCGATTGGCGGCGTCCTGCGGCTGCCGATGCTGATCCGGTCTCTGGGCGAATACAAAAAGGCGGCGGACATCATGGCGCCGTACCTGGAAAAGGCGTTCGAAAAGAAGGGCCTTCTAGTGCTCGGGCAGTACCTCTATCCCTACCAAGTGGCATTCTCGAGCAAGAAGCTGACGTCGCTAGCCGAAGTCAAGGGCCAGAAGATCCGCGTGACATCGCCCGAGCAAGGCGAGTTCATCAAGCGGCTCGGCGGCGTGCCTGTCACGCTCGGCGCCCCGGAAGTTCCGTCCGCGCTCGACCGCAGCATCGTCGATGGCGTCCTCACTGCCAACACCGGCGGCGGTAACACCTGGAAGGACTTGCTCAAGTTCAATTACCGGCTGGGCATCAATTACTTCAACTCCGTCGTCATCGTGAACAAGGAGCGCTTCAACAAGCTGTCGCCGGAGATCCAGGCCAAAGTCCGCAAGGCCGTCACCGACAACATGCCGCTGATCACCAAGGCGATGGCGGACGAGGAAGACAGCCTCAGCAAGAAGTTCGCCGAAGGCGGCATGACGGTGACCGAGCCGCAACCCGGCGATCTCGACGTCGGCACCAAGGCGATTTCGGCCTATTGGGATGAATGGGCAAAATCGAAGGGGCCGGATGCTGCGGCCGCGCTCAAGCAGGTTCGTGCGGCGCTTGGCCGGTAATCGATCATGGCTGGCAGCATGGAGATCAAGGAGGTGGCGCCTGACGGCGCCGTCCACTTCATCGACAACGTCTCCTCGGGCCCTGGCCCGGTCGAGAACGCCTCAGAAGCGATTTGCGCGCTCTTCCTGATGGCCATGATCATCCTGATCGGAGCAGAGGCGATCGCACGCAATCTGTTTGCGACATCGCTCCAGATCACCGATGAGATTGGCGGCTATCTGCTGGTGGCCATGACCTTCCTGAGCATGTCGGTCGCCGAAGCCCATGGCGCATTTCACCGGGTCGAACTGGTTCAGGCCCGCCTCGGACAATCCGCCCGGCTGGCGTCGCAGATCGTCTTCGACCTGATGTCGCTGGTCGCCTCCGCGTCGCTTACCTGGCAGCTGACGCGCCTGGTCATGAACTCGTGGCGCGCGGAGGACGTGGCGCCCACGCCGCTGCAGACGCCGCTGTGGATGCCGCAGACCACCATGGCCATCGGCATGTTCCTGCTCTGCCTCGCCCTTCTCCGAACCATACTCACCAAGGCTCGCCGCCTTCGCAGGAGTGCGCAGTCATGACTCCGGGCGTCGAACTGATCTTTGTCCTGGCGATCTTCGTCGGGCTGCTCTGCGTGGGGATGACGATCCCGTTTTCGATCACAGTCCCATCTGTCCTTTATCTGGTGCTGCATGCAGGTCTGCCTGGACTGAAGGGTATCGGCCTCGTCAGTTGGGGCAGCATGAACAGCTTCACGCTCAGCGCGATCCCGCTGTTCATCCTGATGGCCGAGATCCTGCAGGAGAGCCGGCTGAGCTTGCGGGTGTATCACGGCCTGTCCAAACTGGTTTCCTGGATTCCCGGCGGCCTGCTGCAAACCAACATTGCCGGCTGCGCCATCTTCGCCGCCATCAGCGGCTCGAGCGTGGTCACCGCCGCGTCGATTGGGCGCGTCGCGCTTCCTGAATTGCAGAAGCGCAAATACAGTCCGCGCCTGTCCGCGGGCTCGCTGGCGGCGGGCGGCACGCTCGGCATCCTGATCCCGCCGAGCATCGCGATGATCGTGTACGGCACATTCACCGAGACGTCGGTCGCGAAACTGTTCATGGCCGGCGTGATGCCGGGCTTGCTGCTGACCGCGATGTTCATGGCCTATATCGCCATACATGCTTGGTTCAGACCCGAGTTCGCTCCGCGCGAGGTTGGCGCTCGTTCGGGTCGAGAACTGCTCGCGGCCCTGCTCGACGTCATCCCGTTCATGGTGCTGATCGGCGGAACCATTGGCAGCATCTATTCGGGTCTGGTCACGCCAACCGAGGCAGCGGCCGTCGGCTGCGTGCTGGCGATGATCATTGCAGTGTTCTGGGGCGAGTTCAGCGTCGCGATTCTGTGGCACGCCTTGCAAACCACGGTGCGCGTCTGCGGCAACATCCTGTTCATCGTCTATGCCGCTTTCCTGTTCTCCTACGCGATCAGTTATGCCGGTGTCGGCGAGCAGATTACGCAGTTCCTGGTCAACCTGAAGCTTTCCAGGCTGGAGTTCTTCTTCGCCCTGTTCGTTCTTTACACGGTGTTGGGCTGCCTGGTCGAAAGCCTCGGGATGATCGTGGTCACGGTGCCGCTGCTCTATCCGGTCCTGGTCCAGTACGGCATCGATCCAATCTGGTTCGGCGTAGTCCTGGTGCTGTTCATCGAGATGGGCCAGATCTCGCCGCCAATCGGCATCAACCTGTTCGTGATCCAGAGCATATGGTCGGGCAAGCTGAGCGACGTCGTCGCGGGCACGATCCCGTTTCACCTGATCATGTTCGCGCTGCTCGGCCTGCTGGTGATCTTCCCCGAAATCGCAATGTGGCTGCCTTCGCAAGTCACTGCCGTGCCTTGAGCGAGATACCCTGATGTATACACCGCCCGAAGAAATCAAGACTGAGGTCTTTGCCCGCCTGCCGGATAAGTTTCGACGCAAAGACCCCGACAATGCATGGTCGTTAGTCAACCGCCGCGGACTGGTGGCGGATTCCTTCCTTGAAGGGCCGTCATTCGACCGCGACGGTAATCTGTATATCGTGGACATTCCCTACGGACGCATCTTCCGCATCTCGCCCGCCGGAGAATTCACGCTCGTCGCCGAATATGACGGCGAGCCGAACGGGTTGAAGCTCGCGAGCGACGGGCGGATCGTCATCACGGACTATCGCCACGGCCTCATGACGCTCGACCCGGCCAGCGGCAAGGTCAGCTCCCTGCTGGAGCGGCGCTGGTCCGAGCGCTTCAAGGGCGTCAACGACCTAGTCTTTGCCGGCAACGGCGACATCTATTTCACCGACCAGGGCCAAACCGGAATTCACGACCCGACCGGCCGCGTCTATCGATTGCGGGTGGACGGAGTGCTCGACCAGATCGTCAGCAACGTCCCCAGCCCAAATGGCCTCGTGCTGAACGGCAGCGAACACATTCTTTACGTGGCCGCCACCCGGGGCAATGCCATCTGGCGCATACCGCTGATGCCTGACGGCACCGCATCGAAGGTCGGGATATTCATCCAGCTGTCAGGCAGTCTAGGCGGCCCCGACGGCCTTGCAATGGACGAGCAGGACAACCTTGCCATCGCCCACGCCGGTCTTGGCACCGTCTGGATCTTCAGCCGCCTCGGCGAACCGCTCTATCGGGTTCGCTCTTGCCAGGGCCTCGCCACGACCAACGTGGCCTATGGCGGCTCCGCCAACAAGAACCTCTACATTACGGAATCCGAGAGCGGTTGCGTGTTGGTCGCGCGCGTTCCTGTTGCTGGACGGCTCATGGAATCGCATCGGTAGTGCCGGGCGAGATAGGCAAGGGTTCGAGTCCCAGCAGCCGGCAATTGTTTGCTACGAGGAACGAAAGAATGGCCTTCATGCTCGGGAAAGTTCGAACAGTCGTACTGATACTTGGCCTGACGGCCTCGGGGGCGGCGATGGCCGCGTGGCCCGATGACAAGCCGGTCGAGGTCGTCGTTGGCTTCGCCGCGGGCGGCGGGACCGACGTCATGGCTCGCAAGCTGCTTCCTTTCGTCGAGAAGCGGCTCGGCGGAAACGCGCGTTTTGTTGTCCTCAACAAGCCCGGCGCCGGCGGCGAGATCGCGTTCACCGCGATCGCACGCGCTGCTCCCGACGCCTATTCGATGGGGGTAGTCAACGTGCCCGGCTACAACTTTCTGCCGATGACGCGGAAGACCCAGTACACTATGGACGAGATCCGTCTGGTCGCGCGCGTGGTCGACGATCCCGGCGTGATCGTCGTTCGCAACGATAGCCCGTTCACGACGATCACTAGCGTTCTCGACGCGCTGCGCAAGACGCCCGGTTCAGTCACGTTCGGCCATAACGGCGCAGGCACGAACGGGCATCTGGCCATCCGCATGCTCGCAAAGGCCGCCGGCGTCGAGCCGAATGAGATTTCCTATCACGGAACAGCAGCGCAGAGGACCGACGTGCTCGGCGGCCATCTGGATATAGGAATGGTCAGCCTGAGCGAAGTGCCTGAGCTTCACGGCACCAACAAAGGAGAGCTCCGGGCTATCGCAATGCTTTCTAAGGCTCGTTCCTTATCATTGCCCGGCGTCCCAACGGCCGAGGAAGCCGGCGTTCCCGTCATCATGACCGCCGAACGCGGCTTTGCGCTGCCGAAGGGCGCGCCCGATGACATTGCGAAGAAGCTGGAAGCCGCGATCGCCGAGAGCCTCAGCGATCCCGAATACATCAGGAGCTCACCCGGTGATGCTCCCGTCCTCGCTTTCATGGCCGGAGCCGAATGGCAGAAGCGTCTCGACGATATGACGAAGGGGTTGCAGCCGCTTGCGAGCGAACTGGCCGAGCCGAAATAGCTTCAGTCGATCGGAGCGCGCCGTTTATGCCAATCCGTAACTGGCTGCAAGTCCTATGGACGGTAGGAAGTCATTGAATTCGAGTGGCGTCGGGGCTCCCTCGGGCTCCCAAAAAGGCTTACCCAGGCATCCGCTGAGATCGACGATATGCGGTTCGATCTGACTTCCGCTCATGGCCGTAGCTGGCTTTCTACAACTCATGCCTGCTAGATGGGCCGGCGGCGTCACCTTATCTAGGCCCGGCCACCACTGATAAGCTTTCAGCAATTTCCTTATCAGTTCGCGAAACTGCTCCATTTGCGACAAGCCATATCGGTTGCCGACTGACTGCTGCGCTCACCAACCCCACTTCGTCTCGGACTCGCTAAATGAGCCCTATCTTCCAGTCGACTCCGCAGGCTAGGAGATTGCGCGCGCGTCTTGGTGTTCCGTGACACCGTTCATTCAATGGGCGCGCGCCGGGTGTGCCAGTCCGTCACCGACTGGAAGGCATGACCAGCGCGGGCAAGCACATCCTCGGACAGATGCGGACCCACCAACTGCATGCTGAGCGGCAGGCCGTCGGACGCCATCCCGTTCGGCAGTGTGATAGTGGGGCTGCCCGAGAAGTCGAACACTGCGGTGAAGCGGAGGATACTGAGCAGCACGTTCGGATCGGCACCGTATTCGCCCATCTTGGTCAGCGTTGGGATCGGCAGAGGCATTGTCGGGATCAGCAGCAGGTCGATATCGCCGAACAAGGCGGCGAGACTGCCGCAAAACTTCAGTCGCTCATGATGGATCTGCGCGATTTCGACACCGCTCATCGACCTGCCCTGCTCGATCAGCTGCGCCAGATCGGGGCCGTATTCCGATTTTCGCGACGGATAGGTCTCCAGGTGCGCCTCCGCCGTTTCGATCGAGCACATCGGGATCCACATGCTGACAAGCTTCTCGTAGGCCGGGAACTTGACGTCGCGCATATCGGCACCGAGCGCGGCCAGCGTGCGTTCGGCTTCCAGCAACGCAGCGACCACCTGCGAATCGATCCCGTCCTGGATGTAGCTGCGGTCTACGCCGATCCGTACGCCCCGGATGCCGTCACCGATACCGGCCAGATAGTTCGGCACCGGCGCCTGCAGGGCCGTGGAATCATTCACATCGGCGCCCGCGATGACGCCAAGCATAGCGGCGGCATCGGCCGCGCTCCGGCACATCGGCCCGACATGGTCGAGCGAGTCCGCCAGCGGAAACACGCCGTGACGGCTGACGCGTCCCCAGGTAGGCTTGATTCCTGTCAGTCCGCAGGTTGCGGACGGAAACCGGATCGAGCCGCCAGTATCAGTGCCAATCGAACCGAAGCATAGGCCCGCCGAGGTTGCCGCGCCCGATCCACTTGAGGAAGAGCCGACCCAGTAGTCGACGCCCCAGGGATTGAGAGGTGCCTCGTCGTTCGGATGATGACTGGTGTAGGCGCCCTCAGTCATCTTCAGCTTGCCGAGTATGATGGCGCCGGCATGCTCGAGCCGGTCCACGATGGTCGCGTTGAAGGGCGGGATAAATTTGGCGTGCATCGTCGTGCCGCCCGCAGTCGGCGCAAAGATCGTGTAGCAGAGATCCTTCAATCCGATCGGCACGCCGTGCAGCGGTCCGCGCCAGATGCCTTTCGCTAGCTCGGCGTCACATAGCTTCGCTTGCGCCATGGCGCGCTCAGCGAGAACGAGTGCGTAGCTGTGGAACTTTCCATCGAGCTTGTCGATCCGGCTCACTATGGCCTCGGTTACCTTCGAGGGCAGCAGCTCGCCCCGGCGGAACAGATCGGAGAGTTCGATAATCGATTTGTAGTGAATTGGATCTGCTGACATTTGACAGCCTTCTTGTTGTCGAAAGCGGTTTAGGCCACCTGCGCCGCAGCCGACGCGGTCCGGTGACCATGGGCTCTCGATGCTTAGAACTGCACGCCGCGCGTGAGAGCCCCATCGACCACGAGGTTGGTTCCAGTGATGAAGCTCGCCGCCTTGCTGGCGAGGAACACCGCGCCGTTCGCCATCTCCTGTGGCGTGCCCATGCGGCCGGTAGGGTTCAGCGCCAATGCGCTCTTGTACAGCTCGGGATTGCCGTCCCTGATCTGATTCCAGACACCGCCCTCGAAATAGGTGTTGCCCGGCGACACCGAATTGGCGCGGATGCCTTTGCCGGCAAGCTGGAAGGCGAGTCCTTGCGTGTAGTGAATGATCGCGGCCTTGAACGTGCCGTAGGGACCGCTAGCGAAATCGACCTCGCGGCCTGAGACGCTGGAGATGGTGACGATCGCGCCGGCCTTGCTCTTCTCCAGATACGGCATCGCTGCATTGACCAGCCGCACCGTACCCATCATGTCGGTCGAAAATTCTTTCTCCCAGCTCTCCTCGTCCTGTCCGATCGACAGCGCACTAACGTTGGCCACGACGATGTCAATGCCGCCGAGCTTGGAGGCCATGTCCTCGACCCAGGCCTTGAGCGCCGGACCGTTCGAGACATCGACCGAGCTACCATACGCGGCGATGCCCTTGGCCTTGATCGCGGTGACTGCGGTATCGACGTCTGCCTGGTTGCGCGCGCAGATTCCGACATCCGCGCCCTCGGCCGCGAATGTATCAGCGATCGCCCTGCCGATCCCCTTGGTGCTGCCGGTGACGAGAACCTTCGCTCCCTTGAGTCCCAGATCCATGTCCATTCCCTCCCTTGACGACTTGAAAACATGCTATGTGGCCATTCAGAGTAGGAGCTGCTCGCGAACATTGTCCTCGTTGACCTCGTCACCCGCCAGCGATTGCGTGATCTTGCCCTTCTCCATGATGTAACAACGCTCGGCGATCGCCAGGATCGTGTCGAGGTTTTGCTCCACGAAGATAATCGTGGTGCCGAGCTCGTTCCGAAACGACCTCAGCGCCTCGCAGATGTGCTGGACGATCGAGGGCTGGATACCCTCGGACGGCTCGTCCAGGATCATCAAGGACGGATTGCCGATCAGCGCACGGCCTATGGCGAGCTGTTGCTGCTCGCCGCCCGACATGGTGCCTGCGGCCTGCCGTCGGCGTTCTTTCAGTCGCGGAAAATACTCATAGACGAGTTCAGGCAGCTTCTTGCCACCGGGACCGCCAATCAACTCTCCCACCTGCAGGTTTTCCTCGACAGTCATCTGCGGAAAGACATCGCGTCCCTGCGGGATGTAGCCGAAGCCTGCCCTCGCCCGCGCGTCGGCTTCGAGCCTTGTGATGTCCTGCCCCATGAAGCTGATCGTGCCACGCCAGGTCTGCAGCAAACCGATCAGGCACCGCATCAGAGTCGATTTACCTACACCGTTACGGCCGATCACGCCGACGATCTCGCCGCGCGAGACCGACATCGTGACGCCCTGCAGGATCGGCGTCGCACCGTATCCCGCCCACAATTCCGATACGTCGAGAATCTGGTCAGTGGGATTGGGTTTAGTGAGCATGGGTCTTACCGAGATAGATCTGCGCGACCTTTTCGTCCTGCAAAATGCCTTTGAGATCACCGCGCGCGAAAATCTTGCCGAGATGCAACACCGTGACGCGCTGGGCAACCTGACGCACGAAGGCCATGTCATGCTCGACGACAAGCACCGTCATGCCTTCGGCATTGAACGACTTGATCAACTCGCCGGTCTTGAACGTTTCATCCGGAGACATGCCGGCGGTCGGCTCGTCCAGCAGCAGGAGCTGAGGCTTCAGCGCCAGCGCCATCCCGATCTCGAGCCATTGCTGCTGGCCATGCGACAGCGCACCCGCGAGCTTCTCGCTGTCCGGCCCGAGGTTGAGCAGAGTCAGCAGGCGATCCTCCTCGGCGATGCGTTCCGCACCGGACAATCGCTCCTGGAGCGCAATCCGGATGTTTTGCTGGACCGGCAGCTCCTTGAACACGCTTGGAGCCTGCATCTTGATGCTCATGCCCCGCTGCACGCGCGCATATGGACGTTCAGCCGTGATGTCGACGGTATCGAACAGGATGCTGCCTTGGCTCGGCGGGTAAAGACCCACGATCAGCTTGAACAATGTGCTCTTACCGGCGCCATTGGGTCCGATCAGGCAGTGGACCTCGCCGGCGTTGACCGTGAGGTCGACGTCGGAGACTGCGGTCAATCCGCCAAAACGCTTGGATACGCCTTTGACTTCAACCAGCGCCATGATCAGGTCTCTTCCGATTGCAAGCGACCAGCCTCCGCCATGACGGGGTTCCCTTTGCGCCGCCGACGCCCGCTCCACCAGTCAGCAGCAAGCTTGCCGATGCCGAGCACAAAACCCTGCGGCGCCAGCATCACCGTGGCGAGCAGCAGCGCCCCCATCAGCACGAGTGCTGCCTGCTGGCTGTAGACCGTGATGGTCTGAAAGCCGAACAGCAGCAGGAACGATCCGACCAGCGTCGCGGTCAGATCGCTCCGTCCGGAGAAAGCCACCCATATGATAGGCATCGCCGCAGCAGGCAGACCGATGCTGGACGGCGTGATGAACTGCCCCCATGACGTGTACAACGCGCCGCTGAGGCCCGCCAGGCCGCTGCCAATCACAAAAGTCAGCAGCTGATATTTTCGGACATCGTAACCTAGCATCTCGGCACGCTGCGGGTTTTCCCGCGTTGCCACGATGACGTTGCCTATGCCCGAATTCACCAGCATGCGCAGCGCGAGGTAGACGATCACGATCAACGCGATCATGACGTAGTACAGCGTCGATCCTTCGATAAACAAGTCGCCCACGGTCAGCGGGTCCATGCCCTTCATGCCGTTGAAGCCGTTGAGCCGAGCCGAGCCTATGTGCCACTCCGGCCCTGCAGTTTGGCCAAGGAAGAAGGCGAGCACGAGGGTCGCGGACAACGTCACGATACCGAAGAAGATGCCGCTGATACCGCCCCAAATCATGAAATAGCCGAGGATGCCCGCCGCCACCATCGCTAGGACAACGGCGAGCATCAGCGCGACGATCGTTGCTGTGCCGCCGCCCATGTTGATCGCGAGCACGCCGTACCCGTAGCCGGCGATGCCGAAGAACAAGGTCTGGCCGAACGATAGCATGCCGCCATAACCCCACATCAAGCATAGGCCGAGCGCCATGAAGATCCAGATCAGAAAGTAGGCGAAATTGCCAACGTCGTAGGAATCAGCGAACAGCGGATATGTCAGCGCGCCTGCGAGCACGACAAGGAAGCTGGACCAGAAGACCTTGCCACGTCCGAGGGTCTGCGGACCTTCCAGCAGCTTCAACATCACGATTCCCTTTAGCGCCCACGACGAACTAGAACACTGGAGAGTCCCTCGGGCAGAACCCGAATGATCAAAATAACAGCGACCAGCATGCCAATCTGCCCGATGATCTGGCCGTAGCTCGCGTTCAGCGCCATCCGGATCATGGCCAGCAACACGGCCGCTGGCGCTGTTCCGAGCAGCACGTTCGCCCCTCCGATCACGACTGTGACAAAGCTTTCGACCACGAAGGTCGCTCCCATGGTCGGGATCAGCGTCATGGTTGGTGCGTAGAGGGCCCCGCAAAGCCCGGCGAGACCCGTGCCGATTCCGAAACTGATCGCATAGATGCGGCCAGTGCGCGCGCCCAGCGCCTTCGCCATAGCCGCATTCTGCATCGTCGCGCGCGAGATCACGCCGAATCGCGTCTTCATGAAGATGATGTAAAGACCGGCCAGCACCGCTACCGCGCACGCGAACAGCACCAGACGATAGGTCGAAAACGTATAGCCACTGATCGCAAAACTTCCCTCGGGCGTTCCGATGCCCCGCACCGCGGAGCCTACGATCAGAAGCATCGATTGCGTTACGATCAGACTAAGGCCCCAGGTCGCGAGCAGAGAGTCCAGCGGCCGCTTGTAGAAGCGTCGCACGACCAGGAACTCGACGAGGACACCGATGAGCCCCGCCGTGAGCGCGGCCAGGATCTGCGCAATTGCGAGCGGAACGCCCAGATTCACAAGGCCGACGGTGACATAAGCGCCGCACATGATGAACTCGCCATGCGCCATGTTGATGACGCCCATCATACCGAACACGATGGCAAGACCTGCAGCCGAGAGAATGAGGAACGCGAACACGTCGGCGAACTGATAGAATACTGAGAATACTTCAGCCGACATCTTGGTTCCTCTGTCGATCCCGGCGCCGCATCGTTGCGGCGCCGGCCTTGTACAGAACGCGACTCTCAATACGAGCAAAATCCGTGCCCGTCAGGTATCACGATTTCTTCGGGAGATGGCTTGGCGTGTATTGGTCCTTGTCGTTCTTCTTGGTGAGATCGCAACCGATTTCGCTAAGCCAGTACGGCTGGATCGTCCCATAGTCCTTCTCGACCTTCACCTCATGCTTCGGCCCGACCGAGATCAGACGCATGCGGTGCGATGTGTGCTGGCTCTTCGGATCGATGCACACCTTGCCTTCGGGAGCGTCGATGCATGCATCGCCGGTCGCGATCACCTTGCGCATGTCGTCGAGCTTGATCGACTTCGCTTTCTCGACCAGCGCCTTGTACATATAGAGCGCGTTATAGGCATTGTAGCCCATGTCGTTGATGTAGAGTTCGTCAGGGAATTTCGCATGCCAGCGCTTCTTGAACTCGGTCGCTTCCGGCGTGTCGATCTCCTCAAACCAATTCGCAGTCGCATGCATGTTGTTAAGCGCAGGCGGCTTGAACCGCTTGTGCTCGAAGCCGAGCATGACCTTGATCGACGATCCCATCGGCAGATTGAGGTTGGCCGCAGCCGCCTGCTCGAAGAATGAATCCTGCGCAGCGCCGACATTGATCGTGAGTAGCCAATCCGGCTTCGCTTTCTGGATGTTCTGGATGGTCTGCGCGAACTGCGACACGCCGAGCGGAATGAACTCCTCGCCTACGACCTCGCCGCCGAGATCCTTCATGATCTTGCGGTTCCACTCGGCCGAGATTTGACCGAAATTGTAATCAGCGGCGATGACATAGACCTTCTTTCCGAATTTCTCGACCATCCATGGAATCAACGTTGAGAATTGCTGCTCCGGCACTGCGCCCATGCTAATCATGCTGGCGTCACAGACGCCGCCTTCATACTGATTGGTGTAGAAGTACGGTGTCGAGGTGCGATCGACGATGGGACGTAGCGCCTCGCGAGAAGCCGAGGTGATGCCCCCGATCAGAACGTCGACCTTGTCGCGGTTGAGCAGTCGACGGCCGAACTCCTGATAGCGCGCGTTGTCGCCCTGCGGATCAAGGTGAATCAGCTCGATCTGTCGCCCCAGGATGCCACCGCTTTTGTTGATCTCCTCGACTGCCAGCTGCGATCCATGCAGCTTTGGCATTCCCATGAAGGCGAGGTCCCCGGACACATCCTCGAGCAGACCTACCTTCAACGGCGGTTCCGCCGCCCGACCAACACACGCGCCTGCCACTGTACCGAGCATGGCGCCAAGTAAGACCATTCTGAGCTTACGTCCCGAATTCATCGTGATATCTCCTGTTCTGAAAGCGTCTGGACGTCATGGCTTGAGGTAATTCTTCAGGATCGATGCCCCCATCGTGTATTTTGGATCGACCATGTTGCCGAGCCGCATGCGGCCGGCTTGGCTGAGCAGCATGTAGGCGTCGATCTCGTCGAAGCCGTAATCGGCCGCCATCCACCGCACGAGTTCGCGATAGGCGATACGCGCCGCGTCCTCAAGCGGACGCGCGCTGCCGATCGTCATGATGAAGTCCTTCGTCTCGAGCCGCGGCCAGGCGAAGCTCCAGTTCTTGATCAGGTCGACCTGCAACGTGACGGTTGCGCGCTGCTCCAGCGCCACGCCCGAGAGCTCACCGTCGCCCTGCGTCGCATGGCAGTCGCCGACGTAAAGCATCCCGCCCTCGGTATGCACCGGGAAATAGATGATCGCTCCGGGAGCGACATCGGGCAGATCCATGTTGCCGCCGTGGTAGTCGGGTTGCAGCGACGAGATCGCCTCGATCTCCGGAGAGACGCCGATTGTGCCGATGAACGGCTCGTAGGGCAGCGTGATCTTATCGTTCCAGCGCACGCCGTTCCTGTCGACATGCAGCTTCTTCACACGCTCCGGCAGCGGCGGATTGAGCAGCGCCGTCGAGCTTGTTCCAACCAACCCCCCGAACTCCGGAATAATGCAGGTCGTTCCGGCCGGCTGTTCACCCCGCGTCTCGACATCGCGGATATAGATTGCAAGGCAATCGCCCTTCTTGGCGCCTTTGACGGCGATCGGTCCGCATTGCGGGTTGAGATAGGGGAAGTTCAGTTTGGCCGTGGGGCTGTCGCTCTCCTTGGTGAGCACGCCGCCAAAGGCGTCTTCCGTCTCGACGACGACCACTCCGCCCGGATCGATGGACAAGGTCGGCTTGGCATAGGGACCGTAGACGTAGTGGAAGCTACCTTGTTGCTCGATGGTCAGACTATGCGTCGCGCCGATCGCACCCTTGGCGACTGCGCGTTCAGCCATGATGGATGTCTTCAACCAGTCTTCGGACATGTGATCGGCTCCTCAGCTCAGATCGGGGGATGACGCTTGTGCCAGTCGGTAACGCGCTGGAACGCATCGCCTGCGCGAACGAGGCCGGCCTCATCGAAGTGACGGCCGACGAACTGGAAGCCGACCGGACCGCTATTTGCGGTGAAGCCCCCGGGCAGCGTCACGGTCGGGCTTCCCGTCATGTCGAACGGACACGTAAAGCGGAGCAATCCAGAGATGAGGGAGGCGTCCTCGCCGAGGGCCGCCATCTTGGCGAGGGTTGGCGCCGCGAATGCCTGCGCCGGCACCGCGAGGAGATCGACCGACTCGAACAGAAGGCGGACGGCGCCACGAAACGCCTCGCGGCGAAGCACGATCTTCTGATAGTCCATGCCGGACTGCTGCCGGCCGAGATCGAGCAGGCCCGCGAGCGCCGGGCCGTACTCGTCCTTGCGCGCAGGATAAGTGTCCTCGTGCGCGACGGCCACCTCGATGCCGCAGAGCGGGAACCAGTCGTCGATCACCGCCTTCGGATCGGGAAACGTGACCTCCTTGATCTTCGCGCCGAGGTCGGCCGCCACACGCAACCCCTCAGCCAACACCATGGCCGCATCGCCGTCGGGGCCTTCGCTGGTACAGCGCCGGTCGACGCCGATCGTCACGCCACGCAGGTCGCCGGAGAGACCAGCGAGATAGTCGGGCACGGGCAGCGGGACCGACGTCGTGTCCTTGGGGTCCTGACCCGCGATCACGCCGAGGATCGCGCCGCAGTCGACCGCGCTCCTTGCCATCGGGCCGATATGATCCAGCGTCGCCGCAAGCTCGAACGCGCCGTAGCGACTGACTCGTCCCCAGGTCGGCTTGAGCCCGGTGATGCCGTTGGCCGCGGACGGAAAACGGATCGATCCGCCGGTATCGGTACCGAGCGAGCCGAAGCAGAGCCCTGCCGCGGTGGCGACGCCGGAGCCGCTCGAGGACGCGCCGGGCCAGAGATCCGCGTTCCACGGATTTTTCGGCGGGTCGATCTTCGGGTGATGATCGGCGTAAGCGCCTTCGGTCTGCTGCAGTTTCCCGAGAATGATTGCGCCGGCTCCCTTCAACCGCGCCACGACAGTTGCGTCCTCGGTTGGACGAAAGTCGCGATGGATGGTCATGCCGTGCGCGGCGGGCGCGCCCTTTGCCCAGCAGAGGTCCTTCACCGCCACCGGCACGCCGTGCAGCGGCCCCCTGATCTTGCCGGAAGCGACTTCCTTCTCGGCCGCCGCCGCTTCGGCGAGCGCCGAGTCGGCCATTACATAAGCAAAGCTCTTGAGCTTGCCGTCGAGCTGCTCGATCCGCCCGAGCATCGCTTTGGTCGCTTCGACCGGCGATAGCTCCTTCGCCTGGATCTTCCGCCCGACGTCAACGAGTCCTAGATAGTGGAGATCTGCTGTCGCCATCGCCTATCATCCTCCCACTCGATGTGACACACGGTCGTCTTCACGCATGCGCTATCCTCACTGGCGACGCGGACGCATCGCCAGCTTCCCCGGCGGCAAACGAAAAAAGCCACCCGTCCCTCCCGAATGAGGCGACGAATGGCTCAAATGCCGCGGCTATGATCTATCGCTTAGGGTCCACAATCGAACGAAGCACTTAGTGCAAAGAGCTGGACGTCATCGGCCAGATCGGCGCACGCAAGGTTCGGCAGGTAACCCCTAGGAGAAAAGTCTAAGTAACTGCCCATCGCATTGTCAACGATGCTCTCTGCCTAAATTTCGATAGTGCTGCGCAGCAAAACGGCAGGCTACTTGCACTGCCATCCCCGATGATGATTTCATTGTCGCGTTGCACCACCGAAAGTCGGCAATGACAAAATCGTCTGTTCCCGTTGGCATCATCTGCTCGCAGTCCGGGCCCTATCAGGCCATGGGCCGCGAGATCCTCAAGAGCGCCATAATGGCGGTCGACGAGATCAACAACCAGGCGGAGTTTGATTTCTCGATCGCTCCCCATATTCGCGATCCCCACGGCGTCATCTCGGAGTATCATACGGTCTGCGACGACCTCATCCGCAATGTCCGCGTCGAGCACATCATCGGCTGCTACACGTCGGCATCGCGCAAACAAGTGCTGCCCATCGTGGAGCGCACCGATCGCCTACTCTGGTATCCTGCGCGCTATGAAGGCTTCGAGTGCTCCGACAACGTGATTTATGTCGGCGCTTCTCCAAATCACAACGTCTTGCCGCTCGTCCAATACGTGCTCGACAATCTGTCACGGGAGATCTTCTGCGTCGGCTCCAACTACGTCTGGACTTGGGAGACAAATCGCGTCACCCGTGAACTGGTCAGCGCGGCAGATGGCCAAATCCTCGCCGAACGGCTGCTCGAACTCGGCGAAGGTGCCGTCGATCACATTGTCGACGAGATCGTTCGTCGCAAACCGCCAGTCGTGTTCAATACGTTGGTCGGAAGCTCGAGCTACGACTTCATCCACGCCTTTCACGCCGGCACCAAGGCCGCGGGTCTGGAGATTCCCATGTTGAGCTGCAGCCTCTGCGAGCCGGAACTCGCGATCATCGGACCGGCATCGGCCGGCTGCATCACGTCGTCGGCCTATTTCGAGAGCATCCGCCTGCCGGAGAACCGCGCGTTCGTCGCACGCTGGAAGGCGCGGTATGGTGACGACAGCAGCCCCTCCGTCGACGGGCAATCCGCCTATGTTGCGGTCTATTTGCTGGCGCGCGCGCTGCAGCGCGCGGGCACATCCGACATCGCCGAGGTGCGGCGCGCCGCGGCAGGCTATCGCTACAATTCGCCGCAAGGGCCGGTCTGGATCGACGGCGGCAACAATCATTGCGTCCTTACACCGCGGTTGGCCGTATCCAATCCGCACGGACAATTTGATATCTTCTGGGAAGCCGACGCGCCTGTTAAGCCTGATCCTTACCTGACGCAGCTCGACGTTGCGGTCAGCCCTTCGAGGGAGATCTCGGTGGGCGGCGCATTGCCGAGCGCGCCGCATTTGCGGGTTGTGAAATGAGCAGACCGTCTTCGTTTTCGCTGCGCGGACGCAAGGCGCTCGTTGCCATCAAGGACGAACGCGATGCAATCATCGTGCGACGCCAGTTCGAGCGTCTCGGGATCGCGGGTGTCGCATGGACGCCGGGTGAGCACGTCGGCTTCGCACCGGACCTGTCGCTGATCGATGACGAGTTTCTACCCTTGCTGCAGCCGGCGCAACGCGCGTACCTGGCGCGGTCACCTGTCATCGCACTGGTCGGCACCGAGACCCCAAGCCGCCTGAAGTTGGTGTTCGAGCTCGATCCAGCTTCGTTCCTCATCAAGCCGCTGCGATCGGCCGGCATCTATGCAGCGCTCGTCATGGCGTTCGAGCGAAACGAACGCACAAGCGAATTGAAGCAACAGATCGTCAAGCTCGAGCAACGCCTGCGGTCACGTCGTGTCGTACTTGCCGCTGTTCTCCAGGTGATGCATTCGCATATGCTTGCCGAACCTGCCGCCTTTGCGCTGATCCGAAAAGCCGCCATGGAGCAACGCAAGACGATCGAAGAGCTTTCGGCAGAGATTGCGGCAACGGGCATGCTCCCGCGCGCAACAGGTTAGATCGCCTTCTGCGGGCGGACGTGGCAGGCCGCAATCTCCTATGCCCGCTGGACTCTTTGCTGTTTGCGTGGTCACATCAAGAAGATGAGCCGTAGCACGCGCATCGCATAGCGCTTGAAAAGCTCTCAACTGATTGGCACCATCGGGCAAACTCTGTTTCGGCTTCTCGCCCCATAGTTGACATTCCAGCGGTTTTAGCTGCGGTCTGCTATTCGGGCCAATCAGGCATCCACCTCCCGTCCAGCGCCCAACTGATAAGCTTTTGTTAGTTTTCTTATCAGTTGGCGACTGAGCCGTTCTGGGGCCCGGGTGATCGATAAAGCAATCTTCAACTAAAATCCTGGACCAACTGCCGAGTTTTCCGCATTGGCTCTCTGTAGCTCACGAGCTTCACATCGAGCTCAAAACGCGACATCGTCGTCAGCGCCCGCCGGATGGCAGCGTCAATCCAGTCGTCCTCGTTGCCAAAAGCCCCCCCACCAAGACGCGTGAGCAAAACAACGTTCGACATGCCCCGCTGCTTGTTCAGGATAGCAGCCAGCAAAGTGGCCTCATAGGCAGCCTCCAAAACAAGCGACGCGAAGGGCTTCCAGTATACCGACGGAACGCCGCTGTAAGCCACCGGAAGCGCCGAGCAAAACACCTGCGAAACCCGCGGTCGCTGCGTGCCCTCGGCGTCAGTGACCTCCACGTCGCTGTGCACACCGATGCGCAGCCTGGCACGCAGCGCATCGAGCTGATCCGGCGTCATACCCTCCAGGTACTCCGCGATGGCATCGAGGCCAGCGCGAGTGCACAGGGCGTAGCCGTTGGTCATCCGCCACAACGCCTCGACCGGCCTGTTCAGGTCCGCGGCGAGAGCCTCACCAATGTCGGCCAGTCCATCGAGCTGGCGCGTTGCCGTCTGTCCGTAACTGTCGCCGACCGGAGCAAAGTAGTTCCGGTAGATCGTGGCCGCGCCGGCAGCGATGGCGCACGCCGGGCCCTGGGTCGGGTCGCCTTGATAGCGGGCGACACCATCCTCAGGAGCCACCCCGGGGCCAGTCATCTCCAGCAGGTTGAATTGGGAGGCAACCTGAAACAGGGCGCCGGCGTTCGCGGGCAGGTGATGCATTCCCCGGACGTCGCCGCTGACGGCTGTCAGTTTCAGCCGTCCCGCCGGGCTGCCAAGGGACATCACCCGCTCACGCAGCGACTGCAGGGACACCAGCTCGAGCTTGCCGATGCCATAGCTCCTCCCGTTGACGAGGGACTGGAGCTCATGTCCCTCCACCTTGAGCTTGGCGCGCGTGTCGGCGTAGTTGCCCTCGCGGAAACCCGTCAGTTGCTCGAACCAGTCCATTTCTTCATCTCGCTCAATACGTCGTCGGCCAACCGGAAGTCCCCGGGCTTGCCCTTGGCAATGGTCCTTACCCCTGCTTCTTTCAGCTGCTGCCGCTTGCTCTTGATCTTGCCGTCCTTCTCATCCTGGCCGAAATCGTAGATTAAAAGATAGACGTGGGGGTGGATCTTCAGCTCCACTTTCCCCTCTGCAACCTGCCTGACGAGATTATCGACCAGACGGGCCGGGCTTTGACTGCTGATTTCCACCAGATTCCTGCAGACCCTGACGTAGCCCTCAATCAGGCTTTCCTGGGTTTCCTTGGCCTGAATGAACTGCTCATACTTCCTGATCTGAGCGATCACAGCCGCGGATTGCAGGGCAAGCGCGGGGGTTTTTGCTCCCTTGGGAAGCTTTTCCCTGTTCCACAATTCGGGATTATCAGCGCATTTCGCTTCGCAAAAGATCAGCTCTGCTCCACCCGATTCCGTCGGCACCAAGACGGCGATGTCCATCCGCGGCGCGGATAGATCGCCGTTCTCTCCGGCCTTCGTGAAGGCAATCTCGAGATCGACGACCTTGGGCTCTTTTCTGGCGATCTTGTGCACGCCGCTCTTCTCGGGCCCGGCAAATCGCGCAGCCGTCTTGATCAGCTCCGGCAAGGTGAGCTTGGACTTGTATTCGGTGTTGATAATGTCTTTGGGCTCGATTTCAAACTTCGTTCCATTGAACGAAACGTACGGGTCTCTCGTCTCAAGCTCGGGCTTCACCAGGTACTTGTAATGGATAGCAAGGCGGGGCTCGCTGCCGCTGCTGCCTTTGCCAAAGCCAATCTTGAAGACGCTCTGACCTTTGACATAGGCATTCAAGTATCCGTTCCGGACCGCCAGCAACAGGTTCGTACTCTCCAGAACCTCTCTCCACCAATAGTCAGTCGGGCTCGCCGCGAGCTTTTTCAGGCCTTCGATTTGTGGGCTCGAAAGTCCACGCTTGAGGAAATTCAGTTCAGACGTCAATCCATTCGCCATCGTTTGCCAATTCCACGTTGTTAAAGAGATCCGGAAACCGTAGCCGTTCAAATGTATGGATGGGGATCAGGCGCTTCGCCGCGACGGCGGCGGCAAGGCGCTTCAGGTCGGTCGGGCTGGCGTGTCCCGAGGTGTGTACCGTTTCGAACGGGATACCGCGGCGTTCGCAGTCGGCCTTCAAGGCCGCTCCGGACTGGCCCTCGGCCAGATAGCCGTCCCATTGCGACCAGAACACCCGCGCACCCTTGAGCGCGCCTGCCCGATCGAGATCAGACATCATCCAGCCCCGAAATAGCATGACCGAACGCGGCGCACTTTCGGCGAGCTGCCCGAGCCAAACCCGAAAGCCGCGATAGCTGTCGACCAGGGGCGCGATCCCCTTGGCCTTCAACTGAACGCGCTGCCGCTGCGGGATGTAGACCGAGAGATTCGACCATCCCGGCGCTGGCTGGGGAATGCTATCGCGCCCCGTCGCCTTCAGCACCTCGGCCGCGTAGGCATCGATGAGAAGGCTGCGGCCGGTTCGCTTCGCCGCACGATAGACCGTGACCACCCGGTCGATGTTCTGGGCCGAGCAGGCGACCAGAGCGAGGCCTTCGGTCTCCTCGAAGCGCGTGATGAAGGTCTCCTCGAGGTCCTGCTCGGACGGAAACGTCGCGTTGTCGGCCAGACGGCCGAGGCTCGAGCCTTCCATCAGCATGAGGTCGATGTCGCGCGGCGGATCGCTGATCAGTGCGTCGAACAGCTTGTGCTTGCGGCCGTGAGCACGCAGATCGCCGGAATAGAACAGGCGCTTGCCGCCGGAGGCGATTTCTATGGCGTAGGCGTCAAAGCCCGAATGGTCCACGAGGCGGGGCGTGACGGTGAAGGGGCCAAGCTGGATCGGCTTGCGGTGCTCGAGGTGGTGACTTGCCTTCAAGGCCACGGCATCAGGAACGAAATCGGCTGCCGCGCGGATGATGCTCTCGGTCGCCTGTCCCATGATGAGCGGAATCGCAGGGTTTACCTTCGGCACCAGCCCCCAATGGTCACGATGACCGTGAGACAGCACGATACCGAGAAGGCTGGCGCTGGGGACGGAAAGCCCTTCGACCTCGGGCAGCGGTGTTGAAGCAAGGTCCTTGGCGTTCAGGGGAAGACCGAGATCGAGCAGGATTCGGGCCCCCTCGCTCTCCAACTCGATACAGCTGCCGCCAATCTCACGCGTCCCCCGATGGATTCGCAATCTCACGACGTGACCTCGCCCCCACTCATTCCAATCTTCCTATATTCAATCGAGGCCCCGAGAAATTTACACGTTATGGAACATTTACAAAAAATATCTACCTAGCGAAGCTCCCCTGTTGATGTCAGCTAGATTGATTTGCAGTGGGCGGTCAATATGAACGAACGCATGACCTTCGCGATTGGAGACATCCACGGATGCTTCGAGGAGCTCAGGTCTCTGCTCGAAATCTGCCGAAGCACCGCGGGCGCCATCGCACACGATTTCCTATTCCTGGGCGACTATGTCGACAGGGGGCCCGCCTCCGACCAGGTGATTGCCTATCTGATGCGAGAGCAGGCCAGTGCCCCGTCGCGTTTCCGCTGTCTCTTGGGGAATCACGACTATATGCTTTGCCTCGCCGCGGATCGAAGCCGCTCCGATGCCGAGCTCATTCAGTGGTGGACGAACGGCGGCGAGCAGACACTGGATGCCTACGGCCTGGACGATCCCTCCGATCTCCCGGCGGAGCACCTCGCGTGGATGAGAGCGTTGCCTCTTCAAGTTCGCGACGAGCACAGGTTGTTCGTTCATGCCGGAGTAAGACCCGGCCTTGCGTTGGAGGCCCAGTCCAAGGACGACATGTTGTGGATACGTGAGCCATTCCTGTCTTCGAGGCTGTGGCACGGTGCTCTCGTGGTGCACGGCCATACGCCAACGGCAACGCGTGCTCCCGACGTTCAAGCCAATCGCGTCAACATCGATACGGGAGCCTGCTTCGGTGGGCCTCTAACGGCAGCGGCCTTTGGTTCGGTCCAGCCAGCCCCCCTGTTCTTTGTCAATAGCGACGGATCGAAGTTTGAACTGAAGCCCGAGCCTGCAACGCGGAGAAACCCCAAAAGCTTTCCCTAGTTTGCGAGCTTGAGAAATGACCCCGTCACGAGCTACCCCCGTGCCTCGACTGATAAGCTTTCGCTGTTTTCCTTATCAGACCGCCAACCGACGGCGGAAACCAAGGCGAAAAACAAACTCAACAATAGTTTCAGTGTCGGATAGCATTGCCGGAGGGAACACCGAAGCGTCTTTTCTTTATCAGCAGCCCGCGCGGGATCACACCGACAGTGAAAGCAAACGTACGTACTACGCGCCATCCGTCCCGGACTTCACTTTCCGGGGGACCAATTTGAAATAAAATAAGATACGATCAGGTCATGAATCCGACTCGCATCATCTCTGATTTTAAGCAGCGCAAGCTGCACATCGATTTTCTCGAGCTCTCCCTGGTCCAAAATACTCCGGGCAGTCGTGCAATCTCCTACAAAGGCAAGGGATATGTGCAGCAGACCGACGATGATTTCCTCGCGTTCACGCTCTATGCCGAGCAAACCCTCAACACCGATTTTTCTCGAGCCATCGACGAATTAAACACCTTGAGAACAGGCGAGCTATACCCCAAGGGCGCCTACTACAATCTCAGGGGAACGGCGAGCGACGGAACGATATGGACGGCCAAGGACGTCTTGCCCGCCTGCGATTGGCATGCCGAGCACATGAATCCAATTGTCCGCGGCAAACTCTCCTCCATGCTGGGCGGCGAGCTTTTGCCCGAACCAAAATCAGTCGCTCTGCATTTCTTTGAGAAGTCAGCTTTACCGATGACGGGCCGCGAAGCCAAGTTCAGGGCGGCCGCTTGCGACTTCCAAATCGAGAAGGACGACAACAGTTTCGTTGTGCGCGCAAGATCCGACGAGCCGCTTGTAGCGCACTTCGGAATGCGCGTTGAGGAAGCCCTTCGGTTCTTGCTGGCGCAAGCGGTTGCCCCACGCGCAATCGTGCACCCTCGCTGTGTTGAGCTCGTTTCGACCACATTCAGATCGCCCTCTGTGCGGCTTGGGTCGCCAATATCGCGTGGTACAGCCGCGTTCCATATTAACTCGTGGGGCTTGTTTGGTACCTACCTTGAATTTGTGGTCCGCAAGACCAAGTTTGGTAACTGGAACCCCTGCAGCGGCTACCTGCATATAGCGCATGAAGCGAGCGCCAACTCTCTTGATGCATGGGGCATTGGCCTTTCGGTTGCCGTCGAGGGCCTCGCCAGCATGATCAGCATCGACCAAGACAAGCCAGAGAAGGATAAGCGGAAGGCAGAGAACGAGAAGCTCAAGAAGCTGCGAGACTTCATCATAAAGCAAATTTCGTCTCGGACGCGGCTTCGACCATATGCCGATCGCATTCGTGGTATGATGGCAGGCCTCACAGAGGTGCGAGCGGTCGATCGCTTGAAATGGCTATCCGATCACGATGGCACGTGCGACGCTCTAGTAGCAGCATGGAAACGGCTGCGCAACCGCGGCGTCCATCCGGCAACCAAGGGAGAGGTCGACGTGGCTTCTCTTGATTTCCAAAAGATGATCGATGAGCTAAATGCAGTGACCGTCCTGCTTTATCACATCATATTTCATTTGATCGATTACCGCGGACCTTACACCGACTACTCAGCTCGGAACTTCCCAGAAGGCCAGTACCCACCCGCGCAGCCGAGTCCCTCCCAGCTTAAGAAGTGACGCCGCTCGCGGAGCTTTACCAAGACAGGCAGCTCCCAGCCCGCCTTACACGCCGTATCGAGAAACTCCGCGACGTTTGTCGGAAGTCCAGCGCTTGATCCTGGAGAATCTTGAATCGTAAATGATCACACGATGTTACGTCACGGCTTGTTCTGCCAGCCCTTGGCTGGCTTACTCAGCGGCTTCAGCGGGATGGCTTTTGAGCTCCGCAAACTTCGAGGCCATCGTTGGATTGTCCCTGGTCAGCTTCTTGATCGTCACGTCCTGCGCCTTGTCATTCGCGAGGCGCAGGTTGCGGTCCGCGCCGATCAGCGCATCCTTGGTCTTCTGCAGATGATCGATGGACTTGTCGATCTCGTTGATCGCGGTCTGGAAGTGCCTAGAGGCCAGATCGTAGTTCTTCGAGAATGCCGTCTTGAAGGTCTCAAGCTGGTTTTCAAACTGCGTGATGTCGATGTTCTGGGCTTTCACGAGCGCCAGCTCGGTCTTGTACTTGAGCGAATTGATCGCCGCGTTTCGCAGAAGCGTAATCATCGGCAGGAAGAACTGCGGCCGGATGACATACATTTTCTGGTAGCGGTGGAAAACGTCGACAATGCCGGCGTTGTAGAGTTCGTTGTCCGGCTCAAGCAAAGAGACCAGGATGGCGTACTCGCAGCTCTTCTCGGTCCGGTCCCGGTCAAGCTCCTTGAGAAAGTCCTCGTTCTTGCTCTTCGTTGCGGTCCTGTCGCTTTCGTTCTTCATCTCGAACATGATCGAGATGATCTCGGTGCCTGCCTCGTCGGAGTCGCGGAAGATATAATCGCCCTTGCTGCCCGTCCGCGCGTCGTTGTCCTTCTCAAAGTACGCCCGCGGAAAGGCCATCGACCGCATTCGGTTGAACTCGGTCTCACAGTGCTGTTCAAGGGTCTCGCCAACCATCTTGGTCGACAGGCGGGCCTTCATGTCCTTGAGCCGCTCGATCGCGTCGTCGCGATCCCTGATTCGCGTTTCGTACTTGTCCTTGAGCGACTGCTCGGAGAGCTGCTTTTCAAGCTGTACCTGCTTGATGCCGTTCTTCAGCTCATCACGCTCTTTCTCGATGGCGCCGACGGCTTCAGTCACCGCGAGCTTCTTGTGAAGCTCAGCGGCCTCAAGCTTGGCCGTCAGCTCTTGGATTTCCTTTTCCTTGGCAGCGGAGATTTTGTGCTGCTCGCTGGCCAGAAGCGCTTCAGCAAGCTCCGAGGCTGCTTTCTTTTCGCGCTCAGCCTCAGCCAGCGCGTTTGCAAGCCTGTCACGCTCCTTCTCCCCGGCGTTGAGCGCTTCGCTGACGGCAAGCTTCTGAGCGACCTCACTCCCCTCGAGCTTGGACTTCAACTCCAGGATCTCGGCGTCCTTGGCGGCCGCAGTCCTTTGCAGATCGTTGCTCACCTGAGCCTTGGCCAATTCCACAGCGGTCTGCTTATCACGCTCGGCTAATTCCAGCCGTTCGTGGAGCTGCTCTGCAAAATCGGCGTCACGAACCTGCTTCAAAATATCCGCGTAACCGGACTCGTCGACCTTGAAGGCCTTGTCACAGTGGGGACAGATGATCTCGTGCACGGTTCCTGTCCGGATCGGGGGCTACTGCTGTTGTCATTCAAAATACGGGCTAACGCCGGCAGAATCGCCCTGCCGCCACGAGAACAAAATTAGAACAAGGAAATTTGAAGGGGTCAAGCCGGAAGCAGCGGTTTTGCGCATTGTGGTCTGAGAATCCACCGGTTTTCCGATGAAGGCCCGTGGCTTCTGTCGAACTGGCAGGTCAAGGCTCCGAGGGCGCTTGGAATTTGCGTGTGGTCTGTTGCGGCATGAATTCCGGCCTGATCACCCGACCCAGCCGGTCAGGATAGGCCGACACCAAGGAAAGGATCGCAAGATTGAACCGCAAAACTCAGTCACACGTAGCCGGACGCCAAACCCGACGTCTGGAAAGCGCTTTCCATGACTTGCTTGGCGGCTTGCCTCCCGCCTCCGCTAGGAAAGCTTGGTCTTGCGGGGCACATAGAGGTGTTCGAGCTTTTTGGTCGCCGGGACGACCATCAGGTAGCCCAGGCTCATCGACATCGGGGTCTTGTCGGCCCAGTTCTCACCAACGAATTTGCGGTCATGCTTGGCCGTGTAGACGAGCGCGCCCTCGGCCTTCAGGGCTTTGAGCATATCATCGAGCTCGTTGGCGAAGGTCAGGCTGCTGGCGGCGGAGAGATCATCGAGCTCGCCTGCGTCGCGCACATAGTCGGCGAACGTGGCGGCGACTTCCTTGGTCTCGCGGTTGAGGTCAGGGCTTATATCGAACAAGGCCGCGTCGTTGCCCTGGGCGAACCGGATGGCTTCCTCTCCAGAGCTAACGACCTGCACCGGAAGACGCATCTGGTCGGGATGCTGGTCGTCGACCTGCTTCTGCTGGAAGGCCTTCAAATCATCGAGGAAGCTAAGCACTGTCGCGGCAAACTTCGGATCGACGAAGATGTCCTGGTCGCCGTATCCCAGCGCCTTGGCCAGACTGCGGCGCGAGCCGATCTGGACAGTCTCGCCGGCCTCGAAGCGTTGCACGGTCCGCACGGTGATGCCGGCGGCCTCGGCCAGCGCGTCTTGCGATAGATGCTGGGCCTCGCGAACACAGCGCGCCCAGAAGCCCAGAAGTTTGGGGTCAAGCAAAGTGGTTGTCATGAAGTCCTCCTGTACGGACAACATAGGCGCGCGCGGCGACGACGAACACGACAGAATGCCGACAGTTGGCCGACACTCCACGTAACTTTCTGACCAAATTGATTATTTTCAGGCCATGCCTAGACTGCGGTCACAAACCCTCCACAGCCTGAGGATGTTTATTCCCCTTCGCTCCCTTTCAGGCGTATTCTATAGCCGGGGAATCGGAAATGGCTGAGGAAAAGCAGTCTCGGGGCTGCCACCATATATTATGAGTTTATTTAAGAAATGGACGCGGCCTGCCCGGCTGCCATCTGCGCCTGAACGTCGGCTGAGCGCCGGGAAAAACACCATCACTCAGACCGCTTTTCAGGAAGCGGTGGTTTCGGCCGATTTTTTCGAGTCGCAGCATTCCGGGCACGACCTCATTAAAACGAAGCTGAGCCCTCCCTTCGATGAGATGCTCGTGCGCTTTCCGAAGGCGCACCGCGTCACCACTCCCCTGCCCGTGCTAACCGCCGTGGACCCCGAAGACTACAAGCAGTCATCCTCTCCGCTCGAATTGACATGGGACCGGCTTGGCGCACTGGAGACCTGGGCCGATAGCCCCGAAAAGGTGCTGGAGACCTGGCGAAACCGCTTCATTTTTGCCGTCGAGGATCTCGATGACGGCCATCCCGGTTTGCGTCTGCCGCAGATCGGCGCCCTGCACGCCATCGCGGCACACTTCTCAGTGGGCAGGGAGTTCGAGCCCGCCACGGTCGTCCTGCCCACGGGAACGGGGAAGACCGAGACCATGCTTGCCGACCTTGTGTACCGACGCGAGCGCAAAATGCTCGTCCTGGTGCCAAGTTCGGTCCTGCGAAGCCAGATCGGCGCCAAGTTCTCGACCCTGGGCGTGTTACCTGCCGCTGGCGCCATACCCGTTGAACTTGCTCGGCCGTTCGTGGCCAAGATTACGAAGGGCATCAGCACGGTGAGCCACGCCGAGGCCATCGTGAATGCATCAAACGTCATCATCGCCACTCCCGACATTCTGAAGGCATCGGCCCGTGACGCGCTGCGTCGGCTGCTGGAAGGCTGTTCGATCCTGGTCGTCGATGAAGCCCATCACATCACCGCGGCGACCTGGAGCGAGGTGCGGGACCGATTCACAGCGAAGAAGATCATCCAGTTCACCGCGACACCATTCCGTCGCGATGAAAGGAAGGTCGACGGCAAGATCATTTTCAATTTCAAGCTCGGCGATGCGCAGGAGGCGGGCTACTATCGGCCCATCAACCTCAGGAGTGTCGAAGAGTATGGTGACCAATCGACACGCGATCACAAGATCGTCGCTGAAGCCGTCGCCGTCCTAAGACGCGACCGGAACGAGCTGGGCCTAGACCACCTGCTGATGGCGCGGACGCGGACGAAGGAACGTGCTGAGGAGGTGTGGAAGCACTACCGCAAGCTCGCACCGGAAATGAAACCCGTGCTGGTCTATTCGGGCCCTGGCCGCAAGACGGGGAACGCAAAGTCGATGGCGCAGCTCTATGACCGGGGCGTCAACGGGTCCAGGATCGTCGTCTGTGTGGACATGCTCGGTGAAGGCGTTGACCTTCCAAACCTGAAGATTGCTGCCTTGCACGATACGCACAAATCCTTGGCCGTCACGCTGCAGTTCATTGGGCGCATCACCCGCAAAGGCGACTACAAGACGATCGGTGAGGCCACCGTTGTCACCAACATCGCCGACCCGGAGGCCGAAAGAAAGCTGGGCGATCTTTACGCGGAAGGAGCCGACTGGGACAAAATCATCAAGCGGCTCAGCGAGGAACGGATCGAGCAGGAACTTCGGCTCCAAGATGTCGTGGCTGGGCTCAAAAGCAAAGGCACCCTCCACAATCAGCTGTCGCTCTGGAACCTGCGGCCCCGCTTCTCTACTCAGATTTACCGCACACGCTGCCTGGCATGGTCGCCGACCCTTTACACGCAAGTGCTGAAATCAAGGGACGAGAGCTGGTACGCACTGGACGAAGCCCAAAACCTCATGGTGGCGGTCATCCACCGTGAAGAGCCGGTGGACTGGGGCAATTATCAGACCCTTGAGGAGACCAACTACTACCTCCTGGTGATGTGGTGGGACCAGGCAAACCAGGCGCTGTTCATCTACGCGAGTGACTACGAAGCCTTGCGCACCGAGCAGTTGGCCTCCATCGTGACCGACGACAACACCCGCTTGCTCTCCGGCACGCCGATATTCCAAATTCTCAACAACGTGGAGCTCCCACTGGCCAAGAGCCTGGGGTCGTCGCGCGTCGGCGCGATCAGTTTCACGTCCTACTTCGGACCAAACGTCACAGAGGGCTTGGCCAGCATCGAGAAGGCGGAGTCCGAGCTGAACAACATCGCCTGTATTGGGTATGAGAACGGCGATCGCGTGCTGTGGGGCGGTGCCAAACGCAAGGGCAAGGTCTGGCAGCAGCGGGCCGGCACCCTCGCCGAATGGGTGGAATGGTGCGGCAGGACCTGGCAGAAAGTCTCCGCAGAGAAGGCGTCCGCGCCCAACATCACCGAAGACTTTCTGAGGCCTTTGCGGCTCACATCACCGCACAACTCCTATCCGATCGCAATCGAGTGGGGAGAGCACGCCCAGAATGCCTTTTCGGATCAGTTCGTGCTTTTCGGTCCGACGAGCATCCCGTTGTACCTGGTCGATCTGGAAGTTGCCGCGGTCGAGCAGGATGGGTCGATCGATATCCGGCTCTCGTCAGAGACGTTGAGCGCTACCTACCGGTTGAGCATTTCGAACGGCTTTCCGGCCGGCTACCGACATACGAAGGTCTCGGGGCCAGATGTCGGCTTCAAAAAGAAAAACAAGGATGTCGTGCCGCTCGACGAGCATCTCGCGGTCGATCCATTTGTCGTGAGGTATGCTGATGGGACCTACTCCTACAATTGCTATCACATTCCCACCAGCCTGAACGCAGGCCGTTTCCCGGCAGCGCGGCTCGAATCCTGGCCCTGGAAGGATATCCCGCTGAACCGGGAATCCATGGGCAAGTCCCGCGACGCCAACACCATCCAGCATTATGCGTTCCAACGCCTCAAGGTCGATTTTGACCTCGTCTTCAACGACGACGGTTCGGGTGAAGCGGCCGACCTCGTCGGCCTGAAAGAGGTTGACGAGAAGACCATCCGCCTCTGCCTCATTCATTGCAAAAACGCCTACAAGGGCATGATTTCGCAGGACATCCAGAACTTTTATGTGCTTTGCGGACAGGCGCAGAAAAGTGTGACGGTCAAGCACCACGGGATGTTGCGGCTCTACAATGATCTCAAGCGCCGTCACGAACTCTGGATGATGGATGGCCACACGCGCTTCCTCAAAGGTGACATCAAGCAGTTGGCCTACTTCAGGGATAAATCCCGTCGTGCAACGGTCGAGTTTGAAGTTATCATCGCGCAACCCGGTGCATCGGCAGCTGCTCTCAACGATGATGCGTTGCTGCTGCTCGGGACGACGGAGTTATACCTGAAGAAAACGGCAGCTGCCGGATTGCGCGTCATCGTTTCGCCGTAGTGCGTCTCCGATCGGTCTTGCCCCCTGCCGACGCGGCATTGCGCTCCGGCAGAATTCCGTTGCCTAACGTCAGAAAGCCAGATTTTTGCCTAGGCCGTTCAGTCTGGCTCGTCCTCGATCGGCGCCAGGATCAACGCGACAAGAGGCGCTTCGTCGCCGTGAAAGCTGGCGATCATCGCGTTGACGAAGGCCTCGGGGCGAGGTCCTCAAGATCGATCGAAATCCGGCCTGATCCGCGAGCAAGACATCGGGCCAAACGCGAACTGATAAGCTTTCTCTCAAAAGCTTATCAGTTGATCATCGCTGAATCATTGCAGACGCGAGCCCCTGCATCCGTTAGTCTCCATCTGAGCATGCCGACATCGTCAAAGCCGTCAATTTTCGTCAGACCCAGATTGTAGGATTCGAACGCCAGCACAGATTTCTTTCTGATGAACTTTAACCTTCGTCGGAATTGGCCGCCGATGGCGTTTTTGAGCTTGCGGCCCTCCTCGGCTCCGATTGATGTAGTTAACTCGTAGCGCGAGCAAGGCGCGATATTGGATCCTCGGGAATCGGTCTCTACCCGGCTGGTTGGAACCCACCGCGGCGGCGATTGCGATTCAACTTGAGCTACATCATTGAAGAAGAGCTGCTTACAAAGTTCGGCTACGCGTGTTGCCTGCTGCAAGGCGACGAACTCTGGTCGCCTGTCTAGGATCTCTGCCTCATTCCAAAGGACGATTTCCAAGATGAGGGGATTTACTTCGAAGACGAAGCCGCGCTGCATTTTCATTTCTCACTCGTATTGTTGAAAGCGATTGTTCGTAGGGTTCACGTTCACTGCAGAACTTGCTGCGCGCCTCAATTTACAGGATTGAGAAGCATGGCTTTCGCGAGCTTCGATTCGATTTTACAAGTGTGATCTACAAATTGTCCCAATGCCGTCGAGCGATATCAACGATTGGCGGCTCCATGTTGGGATCCTGTTTCGACCACTGACGGCGCAGCTTGTTTCTACCGGGGGCTGGCATGCCGCTGGCCTTCAAAAGTGCCTCTAGGCGGAACTCTACCTCATCCGGGCAAACCAGCGCGTCGGTGAGGCGATCATGCGCCAGAGCTTCCCAGTCCTTGGTGAATGAGATGAGCTTGGAAAGCTCCTCGGTGATCTTCTGTTCGTTGCCGGCGAGCCACTCGGGCCTTTTTTCGAGCTGCATTAGCAGTTGCGTGGCCCTTTCTAGTCCGACAGCGCAATCATTAAGCAGTTGAACTGCGTCATAAACCCAGTGCTCTATAAGCGCTTCCCGCGCCTCTTTGATAACTCTCGACAAGAGCTGGCCATTGCGAAACGTCTGTTTAATTGTCTTCATTGATGAAGCCTCATGGTTGGTTTTGAGGCCGCGATTGCGACCATGAAGCTCATTTACAGGATCGTTTCAGATCGCAACCGGGGCGCTGCCTCACAAGACACGGCCTGTCGCTTCGACTGATAAGGAAATTCTGATTTCCTTATCAGTCATTGGGCCCAAAAATGTCGCCCTCGTTGCCAAGCGTACGGAGTACGCGGCGGATGATCTCCTGAGTACTCCGTTGCCGACCTTTCGTCTCTCGCTAAACTTCACATCAACGGGCTTCTAGTTGGGCCACGAGGGCCACGGGTTGCTTGGGTCAGAAGCTAACCACCGACCGTGGAAGTATTTAGTGCGCTTGCCTTTGATTTTGACGACGTCGAGTTTCGAACGATCAATCCTGAACTCGTCACCGGAGAACACCCAGCTCCAATTTTTGACCAACCTTTCGGTCGATAGGAACGAGTCCAAATCTCGACCTTCATCATATTTATGATTAGCGGCGCCAGAGGCCACCATTCCCTCCAAGACGGTCATTAGAGCGCGTTCCTGTACGCGTGCTTTCTCGTTGGCAAACTCGGGCCCTATTATTTCAGCGAGTACACGAAAGACGTATTCCTGAACGGCGGCATCCATTTCGATTTTCATAGGCAGTCCTCAACATAATCTATTACACAGCTCGGTACGGCTGCTAGATCATTTACAAGATCGTCTCAGCGGCCAACGGCGAGCGCCGACGGCGAGACCGATCTACTTGTCGAGTCGACACCGCACAGTCGACGGTAAAATGAGCGCGCGACTGAACTGCAATTTGCATTCGCCATAGGCGTCTATGTTGCGACGAGCAGTTTGTGCACGCCGTGCCGCACACTTTGCACATGATCTTAGGAAGGCGGAGCGCACTGCATTTGCAGACTGATAAGGAAATCTTGAAACTCTAGCAGTCAGAGACATGCTAGATTTTCCCTTGCACGCAGAACCTGATCGTCTAGAATCTGCTCGTAACTGGTTTGAATGAAATGGCCGGCAAGCAAGCCAAGACGCTTTCAATTGATCATATCGACGATCTTTTGTTTTTCGCCGCGCGCTCTCGCCACCCACTTCGCAACCGTCTCATCGTCTTACTCTCTGTCAAGGCAGGTCTTCGCGCCGCCGAGATCGCCAAATTGACCTGGGCCATGCTGCTCGACCCAAGCGGCGAGGTCGGCAGCACGCTTGAAGTTCGCGATGAGATTGCCAAGAAACGCAGCGGCCGCTCCATTCCAATTCATCCTGAGCTCCGAGATGCCCTCGTCGATGCGCGTCGGCTGTGCAAGGGGCATGGGCCGCTCATTCGCTCAGAGCGAGGCGGCGCTATGACACCAATGAGCATCGTTGTCTGGTTCAGCCGCGCTTACGGAGAGCTCGGGTTCGAGGGATGCTCGTCACACTCCGGGCGTCGAACTTTCATCACGCGAGCAGCACGCTCGGTTCACAAGGCAGGTGGCTCGCTGCGCGACGTTCAACTGCTGGCCGGCCACCGGTCTATCCAGACTACGCAGCGGTACATCGACGGGGATTCGGATGCCCAAAGGAAGCTCGTTTGCCTCATCTAGCAGCCAGCGTCTTGGGCCAGTACTCGGCAAAGGTCCCCTCCGCCAAAAAGTCGGTCGCGGCAAATAGAACCTCCGATCCGCTGGGCCGTGCTGAAAGCTTGATCCGGACAGTCTGTGCGGTCGCCGGTTCGATGTCGTTCCTCGACGAGATCGACAACGAGGCTCGGGACGCCGGCCTAAATCGAGCTGTCGCGCTCGCTGCCACGCCGCCGATTTTTGATTGGCTCGTCACGACGTTTAGCTTCCAAGGCATCTCAGACCGCGTCGCGCGCGACTACATCCACAAGCATGGCACGGCATCCTGGTCGACGATTGCAGCGAGCGAGAAGAATGCGCCCTCTTGTCCCAAGCTGCGCAGCTACTGGCACTTCGAAGGCTGCCGATACGACAAGACCAGCATTACCTGCGCGGAGCCCGATCACATCGATGCGTGCGCCCTTCCCCGGCCGCGCCTTCGCAATGGCCGATTAAACCAAACCGCGTACTCGTTCTTCTTGTTCGTCCGCGACCTCGCCAACGGCGACCTGGTGGGCTGGATCGACGCCCAACTGGACGGCGCGAAAGGCGCTACAATGGCCGAGTTGGAAGCGGAACGTCAGGAGGCATTGATCGGCCCCCTCCGAAACGTCTACGGCGTCTCCGACAAGATATTGATGATGACGCTTTCGACGCTGCTGATCGGCGTACGCGAGCACCGGCCGCTCTGGCTTGAAACCGGTACCGCGATGATCGCGGTAGACACGCTGGTTCATAACTTTCTGCATCGCACGGGCATTTTACAAGACTGCGGTAGCTCTCACGCTTATGGCGCCGCTTGTTACGGCCCCGGTGGCTGCGCCGAAATCATCAGGACCGTGGCCGGCCGTATCGATACGCGCACCTTGAACCCTGTATTCCCGAAGAGGTTCGCCAGGTTCGTGCAAAATGCCATTTGGAGGCTGTGCTCTCTCGACGGCCTCAACCTGTGTAATGGCAACCGAATTGACGACCGGCAAGCGTGCCAAATCGGCTACTGCCACCTGCACCAAAGGTGCAGCCGAATACCGTTAAAAATGGCTAAAATCGACGCAAAATCAATTAGTTAGAACGCGTTTTTGGCGCAGATTTCGCTTGAGACAGCACCACGGTGCGCCTATACTCGCGCTACAAGGTCTAGTAACGACTTTGCAATTTATAGTGGAGAGACATCTGTGATTGATTTACCTCGGCGGGCGCCAGGCCCGCCACCATGGCCAAGCCATGACATCGCTAGAACCGCAGAACACGGGGCCCTATTGGGCCCCGTCTGCTTTTGAGGAGGAGAAACATGGGAAAGCAGCCAGACAAGAAGACGGCCAATGCTCCAGACAAGCTCTTTGTCTTCGGACTTGATGAGGATGGAAAGCCACGGGGCGCCCGGTTTCCGGAGTTCAACGAGAAGGTCGTTAGCGCTGCGGCGCAGATGAAGCTGGCGTCCGTGCACGCGGCGTCGCCAGCAGTCACCGAAATCGCAATGAAGCTACCGTTGGGAAGGCTGTACGCGAGCGGCAAGGCATTCGTTCCACCGATCCGGCGGGATCTTCTGGGCAAGCTCAAAGCAGCGCTAGAGCTGCCTGGCGACGAAAGCCGTGTTCAGCAGCCCACGGCGGCACCATCTCCTCAGGAGACGAAGGCAAGCGGCATTGTTGCGGTTGGCCTGCCGCGAACGTGGGAGAGCATCGATGTCGGCCAACTGGTGCTCGTTGAGGACGATGATCCCGGATTCGGCTGGTGGCCCTGCCTTGTGACCAAGCGCGAAGACCAGGTCTTGACGCTTCGGCTTCGCGACTATCCGGACAAAGGCACCTACGTCCGGCACATCGCTCAGGTGGGGCTCGTAAACCCCGGTCCAGAGTAACCTCGCGGCTAGCTCCCAAGCCCGGACCACGGCCCGGGCTTTTGCAAATATGACTATGCCTGATGCTGAGCGGACCCGAGCCAGGCACATCAACCAACACACATTATGGAGAACAACCATGTCCATGCACACGGACGCGGATCGCATTCGCACGCTCAATGACGAGCTTCGGCAGCACCTTCTCGGCGGCGGAGCGGTCATCACGGCAGGCATTGCTGAATTAGGCCCCGAGGCGGTCGAGCGCCTGGTCAAAACCATCGCAGTTTTCGACGACTTTTGCCACGCCAACGATCCCCACGGGGAGCATGACTTTGGCGTCTTCGATTTCGAAGGGACCGCCGTGATGTTCAAAATTGACTACTACGACAAATCCCTAAACTTTCATTCGCCCAATCCGGCAGACCCTGCCGTCACCGAGCGAATCATCACGATTATGAGGGCGGACGAGTATTAGGACTTTCGGGGCCGGCCCACCTTCGTCTTCTTAAGAAGTGCAGGGGCCGCTTCGAAGAGGGCTCCAGGCCTAATCCTTAGCGCGACCGATATGTGCCAAAGGGTGACGGCGGTAGGATTCCGGCGGCCCGCCTCCAGCCCGCTCAAGTAGCTCTGCTCAACGCCGATCTTTGCAGCGAAAGCCTCTTGCGAGAGCTTCGCTGCAATCCGCCTCGCGCGCACGTTTTCTCCAATAAGGCGCCTCACATCCATGACGCCATGCGAGGGATTTTCGTTCGCCGAATCTATGCACTAAAGTATATAATTATGATCTCAACTTGACCGAAAGAAAACCAATGACTGAAGAACTCTCTGCACCACCCCCGCTTCCGCATCTTGGGGCGGCGAATCAGCCTGGTCCAAACGAGTGGTACTACGTCGCGAACGGCGCTCGGCGAGGCCCAACGACAGCTACGGCCATCAGGGACCTACTGAACAAAAAACAGATCGAGACGGACACGCAAGTGTGGCGGCAGGGCATGCCCGAATGGAAGCCCCTCCGAGAGAGCGACCTTGGCGAGCTGGTAGCTGCCGAGCCACCTGCGATTTCGTCCAAGCACGTTGGCAACGGTTACGTCTGGATGCTCGCCCTGTTGCCTCTCGTTATCGGGGTAATCGAGGCCGTCGTGAGCGCCAGCAACCAGGACGCTGCGGTTCGCTCCCTAGCACTCGGGTTTCCGTATCACCCAAGCAGAGGATTGCCGTTCCAGGTGCCCCTTGTCATCAACGGTCTTCTCGGTTGGCTCGATGATCGCAGACTGCAGCAAGCGGGTTATGGCTCTCGGACAACACGCGTCACAGCCGTGCTGCTCGCGCCAGTCAATCTGTTTCTAAGAGCGAAACGCCTGAAGCAGCGCCCGTACTACGCGGTCGCGTGGATCATCAGCATGGTTGCGGGATTCCTCATCTACGCATCCGTTAAAGGATAACGCGGAGCCTCATCTGACCCGGCATCCGCCTAATACGTAACTCACATCAGAGATCGCAAATGATGAAATGGATTGCTCTGCTCTCAATGTTCGCGTGTTCATCGACCTTTGCGCAGTCTGTACCGCCCGACCCAATAACAGTGATCCGTGCCCAAATAATGCAGCATTGGTTTCCGGCCCCGCAAGTCAAACTCGACTTCGCTGTCAGTTTCGACCTGGATCGAGACGGTAGGATTATCGGTCAACCGGTGGTCGCCGCAAAAAGCTTTGACCAAGGAAACTCCGCTGAAGGCCTGAAATTTGCCGTCCTGGGCGCGCAGCCGTTCTTTTTACTTCGCCCGAAGGACTACGACAGCTGGAAGCACGTTACTACCAGCTTGACCGGGGCGGATAAACGGTCAACGAACATTCATGCATTTACAAAAAAGGACATTTTGGGAGTCGAGACTGGCATGACTGAGCCTGCGACAAAGGCCGCAATGGCGAAATTAGGATGCAATGTATCGTCGCCAAAGCCAACGGTCTTGGCGTGCACGAACAACAAGAGCAATCAGCTTACCGCCCGCTTGACCGCGAACATGTCACCCAACGTGGTGACAGCCATATCCTACGTCTTTCAATCTGGCGCACCAGCCCAGGAAATCGTTGGTGCAGTCTCCGCACAATTTCACACTCGGCCATTCAACCAAGTTTGGCACCTCAGCGACTCTTCAACGATGGAGTTTGGTTCATATTCTAGCGAACCGAGATCCGCGCAATCCCCGATTCCGTCATGGGTGCTCGTTATCAACGAGCCACAACTCTTGGACAAAGATCAAGAAGCTCTCGCGGACAAGCAACGGGCCGCTGTTCCAATGCCGAAATTCTGATCCAACGTTTATTTGCGACATCGAGAAAACGGACATGAAATATCTCGTCTTCGTACTCGCAGCCTTGATTTCAACGGCGGCATCGGCGGCCCCACCAGAAGTCAAAATACCGTGGAAGGGTGACTACCCGCACAATTCGAGCAAGCACTGGTCAAAGGACAACCCCCATGATTCTGGCTTCTCGAACAACTTTAAGAACGGCACGCCGGAAGAGTTCGGCGAAGTGCAGAAGGACGGCGAACTGAAGGCTTTCATATACTCGCCACAGGCCGCCAAAGGTCCGGTGCCGTTCGTCATTCTACTGCACGGCTGCGACGGCCTCGGCACACTTTCCAAGGAGTGGGCGGCGCACGTCGCAGATGTGCTCAACCCACAAGGCACCGGCGTGCTGGTGCTCGACAGCTTCACCACGCGTTATGTGGATCGTTCGTGCGGCCCCGCTGACCTACACTGGGGTCGCCGCCGTGCCGACGATGCCTACTCCGCTCTCGACTACTTGCTCGACAAGAAGCTGGCAAAGGCCGATGAAGTCTACCTTATGGGTTACAGCAACGGCGGCACGACGACGTTGGTGTCAATGACGACGCAGGAAGAAGATCATTCACACCACTTTGCGGCTGCATTCGCGATTGCTCCAGGCTGCAGTCCGTCATTGCAGCATTCCGCACTATATACGGGTCCGATTATCATCTTTATGGGGGACCAAGATGACGCGAACAATCCAAAATGGTGCGAAGAACTGGCGAAGAGGAAGCGGTCGGTCCCTGTGCAGATGATCGAGTATCATGGCGCTAATCATGGCTTCCCAGTGAATGCGCCCGCGCATGACTTTATGGATTGGCACCTGAGCTACAGTCCGGCTGCGGAGAGAGACATGATGGAAACGATCATCTCCGCGATCAAAACGAAGCAGTTCGCCAAAGGCATCGAGCTCCGATAACCGCTCGTACAAGGACCTTCTTATGGGCCAGAAGTCGGCACCTCCGGCATTCGAGCAGGTCTATGTCCTTAGATTGGATGACGACGGGAATCACCGCGGCGCTCGGTTCACAGTCCTGAGGGACAGCATCGTCTCCGCGGCAATGGACATGAATTGCCGCATCCTGATCCGACAGCCCGCGGAAGTAAGCGCGCTGGCCGGAAAACTGCCGCTGGGCTACGTTCTCGGCACCGGGAAGATAGTGAAGCTATTGATCCCGAGCATTGGCTGCGATCTTTACAGACTGATTTTGGAAGCTACGCGCGCGGCTAGAATTGATGAAGAAACCAGAATTTCCGCTGCGATTTCGACGAGCTTGCATTGAGTTTTTTTTCGGCTGGCAAATGGCAAAAAACATGACTTGGGAGCGCCCCAACAGCTACGACGGAATGCTAATGCTGAGACAAGTATTAGCAATAAGCCTCGGCAATCTCTGAAGATTGCCCGCAAGCTGCGAGCGCTACGGCTTGGATTAAAAGCCCTGTGGCGAGACTTCCCCGCTCCGAGTAGCCGATCGGAGCGGGCTCTCTTTTGTTGTCGTCGGTGATCTCAAAGCGCTATTGCTTAGCCGACCTGAACCGCGACCGCAGACACAATACCCGATAAGCAATCCGCCTTCCAGACCGACCCGCCGGTTGAAGGAAGAGCCCCCAAGGACCTTTATTCCCGATCTGGGAATTCACGAACGAGCATATCATCGACCAACCCGCCACCCTTCCCTTCTGCATCGACTGCGCGTGCTTCACTAGCTGTCATACCTTTCTCCACCACAAGCGGGTTGTTGTCGTAAGACCCCCACTGTTTATGAAATGGCGCAACACCAAGGCGGCGGCAATCGGCAATAACATCGCGAACCCAATGTGGCCTCACTGCACGGGCACCCGCACCGCTTTCTCCTCCAGATATCAGCCAATCCGGCAAAGGGCCGTTGGTCGGCAACCGCACGGGCCCAAGAGCGGGCTCGTAAGATATGAAGCGAATAACCGCAGGTACTTTCTTTAGACGCTTCCACCGGAAATCGAACCGTGCCTGATCTTCGGCCGTGGTTCCGAGCCACACGTTGGAATACCCATCGCGCCAATCGGAAGGCAGCATTTTCTCTATATTTTCTGGTCTTTTAGTAAGCACCAGCCAATCTAATGCATCGCATTTCCGGATTAACGCGAACAAGTCCTTGCGCCACGACGAATCAACCTGATTATCAAAGACGTCGGCGAGCGAAGCGCAAAACACCCGAGGTCGATGGCCATTTTCCTTTCTAAACATGCGAGCTTGCCCGTTCCATTGAATAGGCTTTTTCCAATTTTGCTCTGACGTTCGTTTGCGCTCGCCGTGGGCGCCCCATTGCACCCTCTTGTAGCGGTGATCCATCATTGCTTCGGCGTAACAATTATCACAGCCCGGCGACACTTTCTGGCAGCCAATCCACGGATTGAACGTATGATCGCACCATTCTATCTTTGTATTTTCACCCATACTACTCTCCAAAGTTCAGAGCATCGCTCCGCCCGAAACAACGGTCCCGGTGGCATCCTTTACAAGTTTGTGTTTCCGCCATTGGCCGTTGGCCGCTTCGAACTCTACAACGTGCTGCAGGCGAAGCGCCGCAGGATTACAAAGCAGTCCCCTCATACATCTGCCGACGATCTAAACATTGCTTGGCGCAAAGGCATGACCCCGATCCGCGTGTTGATAAACGCGGTAGAGCCCGATGCCGATTTCAAGCAAATGAGCCGGTGGTCCGCGCTCTGGAATGTGTTTATTCCCAAGACGTTCCGGTTGAACGATTCCAGAAGTTCGTTGTAGGTCGCGGAAGCTTGGCTGGCTGCGTCCGACCAGCCGTGCAGGTGAAGAGGAAGCGAAGGCGACCGTACCGTCAGTGGGAGGACTGGTCTGATGAGAATGTCTACGTTCAGCTTTGTCGCAATCTCACAAGGCTGCGGGGCGCCCATGGGCGCCCGGCATTGGGGTCTGCTGGAATTCCCGACGGGAATGCCAGCAAGTTTTATAGCCCACATCTCTTGGCAAGCTTGCGCATCGCTTTGGTGGAAGTATAGCAATGCTCCTGAACCTCGATCTGATCAGTATCATCCCCAAATAATCTAGAGTCCGCCAAGCCAATTCTGCACAACGCTTCACAGACCATCATCTGATCGTCTGGATCCTGAATGCCTTCCAAATCAAAAAGCGTGCATATTGGTTCATCAAACTCGATTGACCACTTAAATTTCCTGCCGTCGCTGGTTTTAGACACGACCACGGAAGAGACATTTCTATTTGCATTACTCATAGCACTTCTCCTTAGAGTCGCGGTTAGCGGCATGCATCCGTCGACATCTAGGAAACCTTTACAAGTTTCAAAAGCCGTCACTCGTTGAGCCACCTTTCGGCAAATGATCGGTTTAAGCCTTGGCTGATTTCCAGATTTTCGTCTGAAAGAATCTCCGGCGGGAATTCAGACCACCGCACCTATGTTGTCAGCTCGGGTTCGGGATTCCGGGGCGATCGCAAATTATCTAGACCGAGCGCCCCGAAGTTCACCTACGCCTCGCACTTGAGTGCCGCCATCGGAAAATAAAAAGCCCCACCGTTCTGGCGGGGCTCTCATCGCTTTCATTAATGGCGTCGGTCGCTAAACGGCTTGCTCTGCCTTCTGAAGAGCCGATCGGGCCATTCCAATTGCCACTCTCAGATCGAGTAGCCCGGAAATAACATCGCAAAGGCTCTCGTCCAAGTGATTGACGACGATGGCATCCCTATCGACCTCATAGCCGAGGGAAACCATCGGCCTTGGGGCAACATCAAAAGCCTCGCTTTGGTCACCAACAAACGTCTCCAGTCGGCTCAGATCTGACCTGAGCGCGAAGAGAGTTGTTACAAATCTCCCTCCGTCCAGGCCGCCGAGAACGACGCAGTTCTTCTCCATGTGTAGATCAGTTCCAGTCATGTTTTTCCTTTGTTTACGACGGCACGCTGCCGGTGGCGTGGTTTTGCCACGCAAGGGATTTTACAAGTTCGGTTATCGACACTAGACGCGCACGCGCGATGCTGGCCGAGCCGTCGTTACATCGTCTTCAGGCCGCGCAGCTTCCTTTGACGCCGTCGCTCGACTACGACGCGCGTGCTGCTTGTCCGCCTCCTCGGCACCGACCTGTCATCCGCCTTCAAAGCCACGCGATTGGCGGTTCTGAGCAGGCGCGCACCATCACCACCAGCCACCGCGAGCCGATCCAAGTGAAGGTGCTTCATGGCGTGAAAGAGCACGATCCGGTCACCATGCCGGAGGTTCGCCTTGCCATGCTTGAACTGCTGGAGAACTACGCCGTCCGCACTCGTAGTCGGCCGACCCAGTTTATCTTCCCGATCTCGGACCGACACCCGATAATTTTTGCATGGCGATTTCAAAATATACGCCGAGTGCGTGGGCAGCCGTCCCTGCTTGATCTTGCGGGTATGGGTGGCATCCAAACCATCGGCTATGGCGGCATAGTGGCCTGCCTGCACGAGCTTTCGGAGGTGCTTCTTCAGCTCCTTTGGCGCCACGCTAAGCTTCTGTTATTTCGCTCAGGACGATAGAGGCGACGTCTCCCCTGGCGTCCCGTGCAATCCGTGCAATCGTGCGTCCATCTTGTCCTTTTCGGCCCTGTGCAATCGGTGCATGCCAAAGTGGTGATTGCGAGTTCGTCTTGTGCTGCGCAATCTTGTCCAGACCTCGAATCACTGCACGGAATGCACGGTGTACCCGCCAATGGCAGCTCAAACCTCAGTTCACAAATTCGACCCCTCCGACGCCATCGCGGTAATAACGGGCTATCGACGGCAACAATTTCCGATGGAGCGCGAATTGGCTTTCTTGGGCTTCATTACATGGATGTTGTTTCCGACGAAGGCTCAAACCGTTCAAACTGCGCTTATCATTGGTGCGGCGAACTACTATCTCCATCTTTCCAGAGCACGCCGCGGTAGTCTCGTTCGCACGAACCCCTATTTTTCGCAGGAAATGTTTGCAAAAGCTCTACTGACGTTTCCTTTGGGTGACACGTTCAGTATGGAATTTGAGCTAGCGTTCAATGAACTCGCCAACATAAGCCAGTTGATCGAGTTCTTTATGATCTGCCCGAATGAGCAAAGGCCATCATTGTTGAAGGCACTGCATTTTATTGAACAGGGCGGCTTTGTCCCCGACGATGTTAAAGAGGGCGACCGGAGCGCGTACACACGGTCTCGCTCTACATTGAAGGTCAGCTGGGTGAACTACGCCGTATCCGGCCCGTTTATCTGGGCCGCGACGCAATCCAAGTACGAGTTCATTACCCGCCTGTGCCCGGACCTCAAATCGACAATCAACAAGGTTGATAAGTTTCTAGCAAAGAAAGACGAGGTCATGGAGTTCTTTGAGTTAGCTCGCTTCTGTCAGGCCAGACTGATTCCTCGTTTGGACGAGAGGAGTCGATCTCGTTTTCATTTTCTCAAGTTCCCACCCAACGTAGCGCCTGTGGACGTCGAGCTTTCGGAGCTTGATCCCTTGCAAGCCGCCATTCTGAAAAGGTACCGACCTCCAAAGCTGATTGATTAAGTAGGCCGACAAACTGCTGGCCTAGACCAGCAAACTTCCGGCTTATTACGCCCCCTCTGTTAAATCGATAGTTTCGGGTCTTCGAAATCGGCCGTGCATCGTGTGCGGGCTCAGACCAGGAGACTCGTTTGCCCATTTTGAAGAAGACCGCATTGATTGAGGATCTGTCCGACGGCCAGTTCTTTCAGCGATATGCTTTTACGAGGGAGGATAAAGGCGAGGGATTTATGGAAGTGCGCCCTGCCGAAGCTGACAACTGGCGGTCGTTTCGTGACCGGCTGCGCAACAGGAATGCTCATCCTTCCCTGCTGACTAAATCGACCGTCGAAGCGGCTGCGGCATCAGCACCACATACACGGTTCGCTTATGCCGCCGCTGCAGGTTGGCGCCCCGGCCGTAATACTTTTGTGCTGCCAGATCGGGTTATTGGAGCCAACACGAAGAACATCTGCGGCCTGCCGCCCGAGGCCCATAGACCGCGACCGCGGGGCTCATCTAAGAATTGGCTGAAATCTGTGGGGTCGCTTGCCGCGAAATCGTCGGGCATGATGCTGACCACGTCCTGCTCATTTGCAGCGCCGCTTCTCCGCATTGTGGGCGAGCAGTCATTTGGACTTTGTCTAGCAGGGAAGACCGGAGGAGGAAAGACGACAGCTACCCTGGTCGGCTCATCAGTTGGTGGGGCCGGTCAAATCGATCAGTTACTTACCTGGAACGCAACACTGGCTGGCCTTGAGCCGGCCCTGCGCTCACACAACGACTGCTTGATGGTCGTCGATGATCTTAACAAGATGCCCGTTGCATCTGACAAGGAAAAGCACCACAGCACAAAAAACTTCGCCCACAATCTTGGCTCCGGTTCGACCAAGCTCCGCAGCCCCACTTTCGACGAGACCTCGGGCAATGGCGAGCAATATCGAGTGATCTCGCTTACGTCAGCCGAGACCACCATAGCTGAGCTTGCGGCCAAATGCGGTGAGCAAAGAGGCGGGGATGCTCGTCGCCTAATCGACGTACCGATTTACTTGGACGATCTTGATCATATCTTTGATCGAGTGCCCGACGCTGGCCAGCTCGGCCAATCAGAATTGCAGCAACTGTTCTCGTCGGTCTACACCGCGTGCACCAAGGATCACGGCCATGTCTTCGCCAAGTATGTCAGGTTTCTGAGCCGATCTCGGACAGGACTTCGAAACAAGATCGTCAGGCACGTGAAACGGTTTAGGGCGAATATCGCCGGCCGGGCAGATAGCATCGTGTACGCCGACATCATACGAAAATTTGGCTTAGTTTACGCGGGCGGCGCACTTGCGATCGAAGGTGTAGGCCTCCCCTGGAAAAAGACGGAGCTGTTGGACGCAACTACGAAATGCTGCAACGCGGCTCTCGATACGCTCTCAACCGAGCAGCGGACCCTCGACGCTGGCTGGAAATCGCTCAGAGCGCGGCTGTTCAGCTTGCCGAGGGCTTCGACTATCACGCAAAGCGATTATGGTTCCATAGATGGCTATGTCGAACCACTGGGAAATCAATTCCATTGCATAGTGAAGACCGACAAGTTCAATCGCATCTTCGACAATCCTTTGCAGCGCAAACTCGTACTGGACGAATTGGCGCGACGAAACTGGATTACCCGGTCCCGCTCGAACGAAAACCAGGGACAATTCATTTGGCCTGACGGCGTTCGAAGGCGGTCGCTTGAAATCAACTGGGCTCGTCGGACGAGCAGTGCATGAGAGTCAACACGGGCAGATCGGTAAGCAGCATGCTTACCGATCGCGCCTTTGACTTCACGGCCGTTCTGGTGTAATCTACTGCTAACACACGGTTATCCGGTGTTCCGCAACTACTCCTCCCACTCAGTCTTTAGACGAGTCACGTGAAACAATCGCCGCTGGTACCGGCGACTGGCACGTTAAAATGGAGTCGGAATCTACTGGCCGCGCGCGCAACACGCGGCTTCGGGGCGAACATTCGCCCGCTTCTGGTCGTCGCACATCTCGTGGAAGCTCTAGTGCGGCCACCTGCTTCTCAAGCTCAACCACATCCCAGGACGTCGACTCGACGCCCTGCCGACAGCCTGTTCCGCGGTTGTTGAGCAGGCAGCAAGCAGCTGCCTACTGCAACCTATCGCCGAGCGCTTTTTCCGCTTGGGTGCGAGCCGGCAGGCTGCCTTCACCGCTCGCCGGCACAACGCGCTGGGACTTGAAAGCTATCGACTTCGCCTTGGACGCAATGAGCGGCCTACAACCGAAACAAGAAACATCTGCTTTAGACGAATGGAGGGAAAATCGTGCGCGTCGTTCTGAAAGGAATTCATAGGGTCAAGGTGCCGCTCGCGAGCGGCGACACCAAAACCTACTATTACGCCTATCGCGGCGGCCCCCAGATCAAGGCCACGCCGGGCACCCCTGACTTTGTCCGGCAGTACCAAGACGCACACGCGAACTTGCGCACGCCCAACGCCAGGTCGTTCATGTCGATCATCACGCAATACAAGGCGGCACCGGAGTTCAACAAGATCGCGGCGTCTACGCGCCGCGACTACCTGAGATACATAAAGCTGATTGAAGACGAATTCGGCGACTTGCCGATTGCCGCCCTCGCCGACCGTAGGATCCGCGGTGAGTTCAAGACGTGGCGAGACAAGTACGCCAACACACCACGCAAGGCTGATCTCGCCTGGACCGTGCTGGCCCGCATCATGTCCTTCGCAAAGGACCGCGGTATCATCACTAACAACCCTTGCGAGCGCGGCGGCCGCCTCTACGTAGCCGACCGCAAAGATAAGATTTGGACTGAGCAAGACATTTCTGCGGTTCTCGCGGTCGCATCGAGCGAGATCCAGCTCGCGCTGATCTTGGCTCTATGGAGCGGGCAGCGGCAAGGAGATCTCCTTCGCTTACCCTGGTCGGCCTACGAGAGCCCCTACATCCGCCTTCGCCAATCGAAGGGCGGCCGGCGTGTGGCGATGCCTGCGGGCACGCCCCTGAGGGCCCTGCTCGACACGACGTTGCGTCGTGGACCGCTCATCCTGACAAACACGTTCGGCCGCCCCTGGACGTCCGACGGCTTCAGGACGTCGTGGTCAAAGGCAAGCGAGCGAGCTGGTGTTAGCGGTCTTACGTTTCACGACCTGAGAGGCACGGCGGTGGTTCGGCTGGCTATCGCCGGCGCAAGCGTGCCGCAGATCGCGGCCGTCACCGGCCACTCGTTGAAGGACGTCGAGGCCATTCTCGACGCGCACTACCTCGGCCGCGATATTCAGCTTGCTGAAGCTGCAGTGCTGAAGCTCGAAGCGCGAACAAAACTGTAAAATGGCCTGTAAAATGAGGCCACTTGCTGCGCCGTGATTGATGCTAAGTGCTTGATTTATATGGTGGGCGCACCAGGGCTCGAACCTGGGACCCGCTGATTAAGAGTCAGCTGCTCTACCAACTGAGCTATGCGCCCGAAAGGCGGTTAAAAGCCTTGCGAGGCCGGTCGTTTAGCAAAGCGATCCGGGTCTGGCAAGCGATGGCACGTAAGTTTTCCAAGGGTATGCCTACATCCCCCAAAAAAGCGAAAAGCCGCTGGATTCCAGCGGCTTCGCCAAGGTTGATCGCGGCAACCCTTGCAGGCTCAGAGCCGGCCCTCGCGGTCTCCGTCCGGGCCGCCGTCGCGGTCGAAACGGTCACGGTGGAAGTGGTCCATGCCGCGCTCCATCATGCGGTCCATGCCACGCTCCATGAAGTGGCGGCGCGGGCCGTCTTCGCCGCCGCCGAACGGGCCGCGGTGGCGGGTCAACACGGCGAGGCGCCGCTTCTGGCCCTCATCCAGGGTCTTGTAGAGCGGATCGGCGGCATCGGCGATCTTCTTCAGGGCCGCCGACGTCGCCCCCATGTCCTCGGCGCGCTGGCGCAGGCGGGCGACTGGATCCTCCGGCCTGTCGGCATCCTTATTCGCGTCCTTGCCGGCATCGCCGGGACCGGCATTCATCCGTGCATTGGCGCGGTCGATGCGCAGCTTGGCGAAGTCGCGCACGGCGGCCTCGACCGGCGGCCACAGCTTTTCCTGGTCGGCGTTGAGCTTCAGCCCGGCATGGACGGCGGCGATCCGCGCGTCGACCATGGCGGCGCGGTCTTCCGGGTTCATGCGGATGTGGCGCATGTGCTCGTGCATCCACGGGCGATGATAATGGGCATAGACCGCGCCCGAGCCGGCGATGCTGAGCACGGCGATGGCCGCGATGGTGAACTTCCTCATGCGAACTCTCCTCTGGAAGGATGTTGTGAGGATGAGCGCAGCGCAGCTTACGCGCAACTTACAACTTGGACAGGGAGCGGGTTCTTTCGAAGATATAACGCTCCTGAACCTTTATTCAGTCGCAATCGGAAATCATTCGCAACAAAAAGGGCTTCCGCGCCCGGCACGGAAGCCCCCATTCATCGTCCGTTCAAATCAGTTTGTCGTGCTCTTCGCTTCCTTCTGGAATTCGTCGATTAACGGTTGGCCGATGCGGCCTGCCGCTTCCTTGTAGACCGGCTCCATGGCCTTGCGCATCGCCTCGTCCTGCTCCGGCGTGAGCTTGATGATCTCGCTCTTGCCGCTCTTCCTGATCTCGGCGAGCGCGTCCTCGTTCTCCTTCTGCGACTGTGTATTGTTGAAGTCGGTCGCTTCCTTCATCGCCTTCGTCAGGGGGTCGCGGATGTCGGCCGGCAAATCGTCCCAGAACTTCTTGTTCACGATCACGACGTAGCCGATATAGCCGTGATTGCTCTCGGTGATGTACTTCTGCACCTCGTGCATCTTCTGAGTATAGATGTTCGACCAGGTGTTCTCCTGCCCGTCGACCACACCGGTCTGCAGCGCCTGGTAGACTTCGCCGAACGCCATCACCTGCGGCAGCGAGCCAAGCGCCTTGAACTGGGCCTGGAGCACGCGCGAGGACTGGATGCGGAACTTGACGCCCTGATAGTCGGCCGGCGTCACCAGCTTCTTGTTGGCGCTCATCTCCTTGAAGCCATTGTCCCAATAGGCAAGGCCGGTGATGCCCTTCGGTTCGAGCAGCTTGAGCAGCCTCGCGCCGAGCGGACCTTCCGTCACCTTCCGCAGCGTCTTCAGATCAGGGAGGATGTAGGGGAGATCGAATACCTCGAACTCGCGGATGCCGAGCGGGCCGAACTTGGAGTTGGACGGCGCCAGCATCTGCACGCTGCCGAGCTGGAGCGCCTCGAGCTCTTCCTTGTCCTTGTAGAGCGTCGAGTTCGGATAGATCTCGACCTTGACCTTGCCGCCGGTGTACTTCTCGGCGAGCTCCTTGAATTTCTCCGACGCCTTGCCCTTCGGCGTGTCGGTGGCCACCACGTGGCTGAACTTGATGATGATGGGCGCTTGGGCCGATGCCGGCCCGGTCAAGCCAAGAGCCAGGACCGCGATGGACGCAGCGATCGCGAAGGTGCGCATAATCTCTCCCTGTTGTTATTGGGCCGCCCGGCGCACGGGTGGCCGATCCTTATGCCGGTTGCATCAATAGCGGCTGGGAGGCGGAGCCGCTATTGGCCCTTAGCAGGGCAGGTATTCGCCGCCACATGCAGAGTCATTCCGGGGAGGTCCGTTAGGACCTAACCCGGAATCCCGAGATTCCGGGTTCTCGCTTCGCGAGCCCCGGAATGACGAACTTCGTTCGTCAGCTCGCCGCCGCGGTCGTCACGGTGTCGCGCTGGCGCTTCATGACGATTTTGTTGAGTGCGCCGAGATAGGCCTTTGCCGAGGCCACCAGCGTATCCGGATCCGCCGCGCGCGCGGTCATCGCACGTCCCTCATGCGACAGCCGCACCGAGACTTCGGCCTGCGCGTCGGTGCCCTGAGTCACTGCGTGGACCTGGTACAGCTCGAGCTTGGCTTCGTGCGGCACCAGGCGCTTGATGCAGTTGAAAACCGCGTCGACCGGACCGTTGCCCTCGGCCTCCTCGATCTTGATCTGGCCGTCGACATCGAGCTTCATGGTCGCGCGCTGCGGGCCATGGGTGCCGGCGATCACGGTCAGCGAGGTCAGCTTGATGCGGTCGTGCGAAGCGGCCATTTCCTCGTCGACCAGCGCCTCGATGTCCTCGTCGTAGATGTCCTTCTTGCGGTCGGCCAGCGCCTTCATCCGCGTGAACGCATCTTCCAGCTGGTTCGGGCCGAGCTTGTAGCCCATCTCCTCCAGCTTGTGCACGAAGGCATGGCGGCCGGAATGCTTGCCCAGCACCAGCGAGGACTGCTTGAGGCCAACCATCTCGGGACGCATGATCTCGTAGGTGGAAGCGTCCTTCAGCACGCCGTCCTGGTGGATGCCGCTCTCATGTGCGAACGCGTTGCGGCCGACGATGGCCTTGTTGTACTGCACCGGGAACGAGGTCGCCGCCGACACCACCTTCGAGGCGCGGGTCAACTGCGTGGTGTCGATCTTGTTCCAGTAGGGGAATTTGTCGTTGCGCACGTTGATCGCCATCACGATCTCTTCCAGCGCGGCGTTGCCGGCGCGCTCGCCGATGCCGTTGATGGTGCACTCGACCTGGCGCGCGCCGCCGACGACGCCGGCCAGCGAATTCGCCACCGCCATGCCGAGATCGTTATGGCAGTGCACGGAGAACACCGCCTTGTCCGAGTTCGGCACGCGCTCGATCAGCGTCTTCATGAAGTGGGTGTATTCGTCGGGCGTGGTGTAGCCGACGGTATCAGGAATGTTCACCGTGGTGGCGCCGGCCTTGATGACGGCTTCAACGATGCGGCACAAATAGTCCATCTCGCTGCGGGTGCCGTCCTCGGCCGACCATTCGACGTCGTCGATCTGGTTGCGGGCGCGCGCGACCATGGCAACCGAGGTCTCGAGCACCTGTTCCGGGGTCTTGTTCAGCTTCACCCGCATATGCAGCGGCGACGTCGCGATCACGGTGTGGACGCGGCCGCGCTTGGCAAATTTCACCGCTTCGGCACAGCGGTCGATGTCGGCCGGATGGGCGCGCGACAGACCGGCAATGACGGCGTTCTTGGAGCGGCGAGCGATCTCGCTGACCGCCTGGAAGTCGCCTTCCGAGGTGATGGGGAAGCCCGCCTCGATGACGTCGACGCCCATATCGTCCAGCATCTCGGCGACCTCGAGCTTCTCCTCGAAGGTCATGGTGGCGCCGGGGCACTGCTCGCCGTCGCGCAGGGTGGTGTCGAAAATGATGACGCGGTCCTTATCGGACTTGTTCACGGGGGCCATTTGAATTTCCTTTTGAGCTTTTGCGCCGTCAGTCTTCTAGGCGCTTGAGGTGTCCGGTGATCTCGACCAACCCCTGAGCGCCCAGGCGCATGGCGCCCAGCCGGCCCTCAGGGGCAAGTAAGAAGAAGCCCGCCAATCAGGAGGGTGGGCAGCAGCGCGGCCGGGATCGTGGCGGCGGCCAGAGCCACCTCCCCCGAAATCCCATCAATTTGGCCGCGAATCAGCATTGCCAGACCCTTTGAGCCCTCAATCCTCGGTCAAAACCGTTGACGGTTGGTTGCCGGGAGGCTCGATCTGCCGTTTCTAGACGAGAAATGGCAGCAACCGCAACGCCAAAAGATGGACAGAACGATTGACCTGGTTTCCCCGGCTATTGCCGGGGGGGCGGCACGAGGTCGAGCAACCGCTTGCGGACGCTCATTTCCAGAGGCGCGTTGCAGACCGGCCGATTGTAGATGCCGCTGCTGCGACACAAGGTGGGCGTCGGACCGCGAAGGTCGCCGGCCTGGCAGGCAAGGCAAATTCGGAACGCCGCCGCCTCGAGCTGGAGCGAATAGTCGAGCGTCGATGCAGCCGGCTCGGACGGTTGGAAGAGCTGGCTGCCCTTGATGTTCTGGAACCAGGTGTCGATGTGGCCCTTCACCTTCGCAGGATTGGCGAGGTCGTCCATGTTGAAGCGACTGTCGAGCAGCCCGATCGAGGCGCGCGGCGTGCGCGCCGCTGAGTGACACGACAGGCAGGATGAGCGGATATTGTCGGCAGGTCCGTTGGCGCGCCCCATGAAGCCCATGGTGAGACGCTGGTCCCAGCCATAGGTGACGTTCCGCAAATCGGGATTGATCCAGCTCTCACGGATGGCGCCGTCGTAGACACCGGGGTCGTTGCCCCATTGCAGCGATACCGGCACGAGATTGTCGAACAGGGCGTCGCCCTTTGCCGGGCCGCGCCAGACAAACGTCCCGAACACCCATCCGGTGTCCAGAGACCGGCCGGTCTTCGCTGAATCCTTCACTGAAATATCGACCTGAAGCAGGCGCACCGAGCGGATCGTGCGGGTGCCGGGATCCTGACCGCCGGAGCCAGCGCCCAAATTATCGATAAAGGCGTCGTATTCGGGTGCGCCCTGGAGGTAGGCAACTTCGTCGGGTGAGGCATCGGTGAACAGAAATTTGACGGAGACAGTGTCATTCGGAAATTTCATCGCGACCGGGAAAGACGGATTGCAAGGCTCGGCGAAGACCTCCCCGAAGACTGCTGCTCCCGGCCTGTTGTAGAAGCCGACCGCCCAGACCTGGGAACCTCGTGTGTTGGTCTTGGACAGATCGCCGGGATCGGGGCCGCGTTCCTTGGTCAGCCCCATCAACGGCTCGCGCCCGGAGTTTCCGTAGTCGAGCCATTGCGAGATCCACCACTGCTCCTGACCGGTGCCGACGAGCTTGCGGTCCACGATCTTGAAGGACGTCTTCGCGGTACTGAGCACGGCATTCATGTAGTCAGCCGGCTTGGTGCGAAAATCGACCGATTCCCAAGGCTGCGGATCATTGGGATTGGGGCGCACCGGCGGATAGTCTAGTCGCCACTTGGCCGCGGCAACCGTGCCATTCGCCTTCATTGTACTCGCCGAAAAGCTCTGACACTCATCGGCCTGGCACGACGAGCCCGCAATCATAGCCAGAACGACGACAACCCCTGCCGCTCTCATGACGGGCTCCTTTGCGCCTGCCGGTGAATCCAGCCGGACCACGATTAGGCGCATTGCCGCATCAGGTGTGTTAAATGGTTCACACAACCTTGGAGAATTGCACGAGCAAATCGCCGCATGTCGGGCGAGGTGGCAGTGCACATGCGCTTTCGCCGGCGGCCCACTTGGCGACATGATGACCCGCGCCGCCCCCGGTCTGCTGCCGCCGACTCGGTCATCTTGCTCGCAACGAGCCTAGGACCGGCACAAGAGCGAGCGCGGCAGTCACACCCGACGCGTTCGTCTTTTGCTTTCAGGGAGGCGGACTCGATGCGCAGACACGCCCTACGCTCCGAGCCACTCGGGACCGAGGGTACAGACGATCAGCCATCAGGCGATCTGGCCGCTACCCAACGCGGCGAGCGCGAGCCCTGCTCTCCCAGCGGTTCAGCATCTGACCGAGCTCGCCGGTGGCGACCGGCGCAGCCTTGCCGGCGATCGCGATCTCGTTGGTATTGGCCGGTGCGTTGGCACTCAGCCAATCCGGCTGGCTGTACTCACGCCAGCGGCGCGCCTCGGCCCGCCTTTTGCGGGACACGTAGTCGCGGGTGAAATAGCCGGCCGCAAATGCAATCCCGAGCAGCAAAACCAGTACCACGACAGCGACCACAGTAAACTCCGACTTACGCCCCCAATGACGTTCTGCCAGCCTCGCTCAGGAGGTCAAGGCTTGACATGCTCCACAGCTTGGCAATGTCCCGAAGGCAGTTTCGGTAAACTCCGTCACGCCGGACGAATTTGTCGTTTCCATGTTCGATGTTGCAGCGCTTTTGCCGCCCCGATATCTCGCTGAGGATGCGTACCTCCCCCTCGCAACCGTCATCGGACCGGACTAACCTCGCCCTGCTCGGCCGGATCAACCGGCTAGCCGAACAAGACCGGGAGAACGCGATGATACGCCAAAAGCAGCGTGACCATGATGCTGCGCTTTCACGACGAACGCTCGTTCAGGGCCTTGCGCTCGGCGCCGCCACTTTTGCCGGCGCCGGCTCCGCGCTGGCCCAGACCGGACCTGCCGCGCCGCCGACGACGATTACCACCCCACCACGCGATTTCGGTCCCAACGGCGCGCCGACGACCTATTTCTGGGACCCCGACGTCATCGCGGTCGATCCGTCCTTCAACGATCTCGCGCAGCCCAACACGGCGATCAAGCGTCTCTATACCGGCGTGCTGTGGGCCGAAGGCCCGGCGTGGAGTGCACAGGGCCGCTATCTGCTATGGAGCGACATTCCCAACAACAGGCAGATGCGCTGGAGCGAAGACGACGGTCGCGTCAGCGTGTTCCGCTCGCCGTCCAACAATTCCAACGGCAACTCGTTCGACTTCCAGGGCCGTCAACTCTCCTGCGAACATTTGACCCGGCGGGTGACGCGTTATGAACATGACGGTACCGCGACCGTACTTTGCGACAATTACAACGGCAAGAAGCTGAACTCGCCGAACGACGTCGTCGCGCATCCTGACGGCAGCTACTGGTTCACCGATCCGCCCTATGGCGGCCAGCTCTACGAAGGTGAGCCCGACGCCGCGGGCGGTCCGAGCAACACCAGTGGCAAGCTCAATCCGCGGATTGGACAGCCGGCCGGCTTCGCACCGGGCAAGCGCGAGCTGCCGACCAATTGCTATCGCATCGATCCTAGCGGCCGTGTCGACCTCGTCGTCACCGAGGAGCAGGTGCCAGATCCAAACGGGCTGTGCTTCTCGCCGGACTTCAAGAAGCTCTACGTCGTCTCAACCGGAAAGGGACCCGGCGACACCGGGCCCGGTGGCAAAGGCGAGATTTTCGTGTTCGACGTCGGCGGCGACAACAAGCTCACCAACCAGAAGCGGTTCAGCGAGTGCGTGATCGACGGTGTGAAGTGCGGGCCGGACGGTGTGCGCTGCGACGTCAATGGCAATGTCTGGGCCTCCAGCAATGCGGGCCGCGCCGTCGGCTATAGCGGCGTGACGACGTGGTCGCCGGACGGCAAGCTCCTCGGCCGCATCCGGCTGCCCGAAGTGTGCGGCAACATCTGCTTCGGCGGCCCCAAGCGCAACCGCCTGTTCATGGCGGCAAGCCAATCGCTCTATGCGGTGTACACGGCCACGCAAGGCGCAGGCCCGGGCTAAGCCCGCGCGCAAGATCGCAAGCCCGGGCGTCGGCGTGGATCGCCGGCGCCCGATCGGTTTCCGAGCGTGCGATCTGCACAAATAACGATCACGAGCGCACAAAGTCGCGGTTCCCTGATCGCAATCAAGCTACGTCCCGGGCAAATCTCCGCCATCAATCCAACGAAGATTGTATCGCGCGGAAGGGCCGCAGCGCGGTGCGCGAAGGCATGATGCTCTTCGTTCTCGCGCCCGACTTGAACGGGGAGTTGCGCGATGCGCCGTATGCCAAACGACACCATCATCGTCAGCGTTGGGGACCAGCAATTCGTGACCGAGTTCGGGGACCCGGGCCTGCCGAACGACGCCCGCGGCGGCAGCGACAACATGATCGCGACCGTCGACGGGGGCAACGCGGTCCTGATATTCGTTGGCGACGACCAGACCCTGCAAGGACATTCTCACGGAGGAAACGACCATCTCGCTGCGACCGTCACAGGTTTCGGGGACTACGTGTTCCTGGACGGCGATGCGCAGGCGATGTCCGGCGAGGCCCATGGCGGCAACGATGTGCTTCATGTCGATGCATCGACATCGATCTACGCGACCCTCGGTGTTTTTGGCGATGCCGAAACCGCCATGTCGGCCGACACGAGCGGCGGCAATGACGTCGTCATTGCATGGATGGGAAACAGATCGTCCGGCGCGTTCAGCGGAGACTCCGGCAGTTCCATGAGCGATCATGCACATGGCGGCAATGATATCCTCAGCGTGACCCAGGTCGGCAGTTACGGCGGCGCTTCGATATCAGGCGATGCCCTCGTCTCCATGAGCGGCGATGCGCGCGGCGGCAACGACATCCTCAGCTACACCGTCGGCGCCGCCGCCCAATCCGGCGGCGCGTCTCTGGTCGGAGACGCCGGCTACATGAGCGACGATACCCGTGGCGGCAACGATATCCTAATCGCTACCGTCGACGGCAACCCAGACTCCACGTCCATCGTACTCGTCGGAGACGCCTCGAACATGTCAGGCAATGCGCATGGCGGAGATGATATCCTCCACGGCAGCAGCCGCGACGATTCGCTGTATGGCGACGCACAGACCTACGCCCCGTTCACAGCCGGCTCGATCACGGGCGGCAAGGACATGCTGAATGGCGGTCGCGGAAATGACCAGCTCTGGGGCGGACCGAACAACGACAGATTCGTCTTCAACAAAAATTCCGGCCTGGACGTGATCAACGATTTCGACCAGGGCAACAAGGCTGTCGGCAGCACGGCGCGCGAGCATGACGTAATCAACGTGCACGATTACGGCTTCGCAGACTGGGCGGCGCTGAAAAGTCTGATCAGCGATGACAGCACAGGAAATGCGGTGATCCATCTGACGGCGACCGATACGATCACGCTGGAGGGGGTCCATACCGCGGATCTCCATCCAAAGGATTTCATGGTGTAAGAGAGCATTCATGCGCGTTGTGATCTGCGGCGGCGGCGTGATCGGGGCCTGCACCGCCTGGTTTCTTCGACGTCACGGCATCGATGTCATCCTCGCGGAACGAACCGAGGTGGCGGCCGCAGCGTCAGGCAAGGCAGGCGGCTTCCTCGCGCGCGACTGGTGCGAGGGCTCGCCGCTCGATGCGCTGGCACGACGGAGCTTTGCTCTCCATGCGCAACTGCCGGATGAGATCGCAGGCGATTGGGGCTATCGCCCGATGACCGCTTATAGCGGCTTCGCTGCCGCTGATGGCCATCCCCGCCGGGATGCACCGTCCGCGCTCGGCTGGCTCAGCAACGGCGTCATCATCACGCAGCGCATCGGCACGACGGAGACCACTGCGATCGTTCACCCCAAAAAATTCACCTCGGCCGTGATGAATGCGGCGCTGACGCTAGGCGCCGAGCTTCGCATCGGCCAGGTGACCGCCATCATGCGCGATGCGGATGGCACGACCGCGACGGGCGTCGAGGTCGACGGCCGCATCGTCGACGCAGACGCCGTCGTGATCGCGATGGGACCATGGTCATTGCTCGCCGCGCAATGGATGAGACTGCCCGCCGTCTACGGCCAGCGCAGCCCGAGCATCGTGTACGACACTGGCACGGATGTGCCGGGCGATGCGCTGTTCCTGGATTACGAGGAGAATGGCAGCGCCGTGTCGATCGAGGTCTTTCCTCGCGCTGACGGCAGCACGCATATCACCGCTCTCTCCGACATCGCGCCGCTTCCGCTCGATCCGGCTGCCGTGACGCCGGACCACGACGCGATCGCGCGCGTGCAAACCATGTCCGAGCGGCTGTCGCCGCTGTTCCGCGCCGAGAGGATCATTGCGCGACAAGCCTGCTTTCGTCCCGTGACACAGGACGGCCTGCCGCTGATCGGCAAGGTGCCGCAAAGTGAAGGTCTCTATGTTGCGACCGGGCACAATGTATGGGGCATCCTGAATGCGCCCGCCACGGGCGAGGCCATGGCGCAACTGATCGCGGAGGGTGCGACGCGCAGCGTCAACATCTCGCCATTTGATCCGGCCCGGCTCGCGCCGCTCGATCCATCGCTGCTGCGAGCGCGCTGAGCCGACGCGACGGCATCGCATTCATCGATCGCGTTGCTGTGCGCCCGCGATAGCTGCGCATGCCTACCAACGAAATCTGCATGCCTACGCGTGAAACGGGTCCGACGGCTTTCCTGCCCGCTATTTGCGCAGCGCTAGACTTTAGTCCGTGCCTCACAATCCTGGACGCGGTTTCACTTGCCGAGAATGTCTCCGCCGGTATAGTCGCGGCATAATGGCTCATAAGAGGCCTGTTAAGGGAGAGAACAAGATGAAGAAACCGCTCTCTGTTGCGTTGCGAATAGCACTCGGTACCGCGGCGGCCGCTGTGTTGATGACGTCAGGCGCGGCACTTGCAGCCGATCCGATCAAGATCGGTGTGATCGCGGAAGCGCAGGCGATTGCCGGCGCCTCCATCCCTCAGGCGGCACAGCTCGCCGCCGACGAGATCAACGCCAATGGCGGCGTCGACGGCCGCAAGATCGAGATCGTCTCTTACGACAATCACTCGTCCTCGGCAGATTCAGTGCGCGCTTTCCAGCGCGCGGTGAACGAGGACAAGGTCAACGCGGTCATCGCCAGTTACATCAGCGAGGTCGTGCTGGCACTGGAGCCCTGGGCCTCGCGGCTGAAGACGCCGTTCGTCACGCCCGGTGCCGCGTCCAACGAGATCAGCAAGAGCGTGCATGCCGACTACGAGAAGAACAAATACACCTTCCACGGCTATCTGACCTCCGCCGCGCTGGCGCTCTCGGTCTGCGACGGTGCCAAGGACCTGCTGGTCGACAAGATGCACATGAAGACCGCCGTCATCATGAGCGAGGACGCCGCCTGGACCAAGCCGCTCGACATCGGCTACGAGGAATGCCTGCCCAAGATCGGGCTGAAGGTGCTCGACCACATCCGCTTCTCGCCCGATACCACCGACTTCACGCCGATCTTCAACAAGATCGAAGGCGCCAAGCCCGACGTGATCATCACCGGCATCTCCCATGTCGGCGTGCAGCCGACGGTGCAGTGGAAGAACCAGCAGGTGCCGATCCCGATGTTCGGCATCGCCTCGCAGGCCACCAACGAGACCTTTGGCAAGGACACCAATCAGGCCGCGGAAGGCGTGCTCTACCAGGGCGTCTCCGGCCCAGGCGTCGCGGTGACGCCCAAATCGGTGCCGTTCGCCGAAGCCTTCAAGAAGAAGTTCGGCAATTATCCCTCCTATGCCGGCTACACCGCCTATGACGAGGTCTACTACATCGCCGACGCGGTGAAGCGCGCGGGCTCGACCGACGCCGACAAGCTGGTCGCCGCGCTTGAGACGACCGACTGGGAAGGCACGATCGGCCGCGTCCAGTTCTACGGCAAGGACGATCCGTTCACGCACTCGATCAAATACGGCAAGGGCCTGATCACCGGGCTGATGCTGCAATGGCAGGGCGGCAAGCAGAGCGCGGTCTGGCCCAAGGACGTGGCCAAGGTCGACATCAAGTTCCCGAGCTTCATCAAGCTCTCCAACTAGCAGGACACGCTCCCGGGACCAACTCCCGGGAGCTTCCACATGCGGCTCCCGCCGCACGTGGCTCCAGCAACATCGTCTCTCATCAATCAGATTGCCAATCCTAGATGCGTGCTTTCCAGATTCTGATCGATGGCTTTGCCATCAGCGCTCTCTATGCTCTCGGTGCCACCGGCTTCACGCTGATCTTCGGCGTGTCCGGCGTCCTCAACCTCTCCCACGGGGCTATCATGGTGGCTGCAGCGGTGGCGGCCTGGGCCGCCGCCAGCATCCTGAATGTCGGCACCTATGCCGGCGCGCTGATCGGGGTCGGTGTCGCCCTGCTCACCTCCTTTGCGACCTATTTCGCTGTGGTGAAGCCGATCCAGGACTCCCGGCGCATCCCGAATGAAGAGAAGGAGATCTTCGTCCTCACTGGCACGCTGCTGTGGGGGATCATGATCCAGGAGGTGATCGCCTATTTATTCACCAACAACGCCAAGACCGTGCTGCCGATCGTCGAGGGCGTCGTCGAGATCCTCGGCGTCCGCACGCCCAGAAACGAGATCTTTACCGCGATCGTGTGCTGCTTCGTCATCGCGCTGTTGTGGCTCCTGGTGAACCGCACCCGCACCGGCAAGGCGGTGCTGGCGGCCTCGATGAACCCGCGCGGCGTCACCCTGCTCGGCCTCGAGCTCACCAACATCTACGTCGTGGTGTGGGCGATCTACGGCATTCTCGCCGGCATCGCCGGCGTGCTGCTCGGAATGTTCCTCGGCGTCAGCTCCTACAGCGTCGGACCGCTGACCGCGAGCGCGTTCTCGATCGTCGTGCTCGGCGGCCTCGGCAGCGTCTCCGGCTCGCTGATCGCGGCCTTCGTGGTCGGCTATCTCGAAACGCTCACGGCCTATCTGGTCTCGCCGGCCTACCGCACCATTCCCGCGCTGCTGCTGCTCGTGTTCGTAATGTACATCCGGCCCCAGGGCCTTCTGGGGAGGCGCTGAGATGGCCAGCTTCTTTACGACCCGCCTGTTCTTCATCTCGCTCGCGCTGGTCGTCATCGCGGCGACGCTGCCGCTCTACGTCTCCGGCTACGTGCTCGGGCTTCTCACCGTCGCCTTCTATTTCGGCGTGTTCGCCATGGCGTGGGACCTGCTGTTCGGCTTCGCCGGCGAGGTCAATTTCGGGCCGACCTTCCTGATCGGCGTCGGCGCCTACACCGCCGGCATCCTGAATGCCCAGTTCGGCTGGTCGGTTTACGCTTGCATCGTGCTCGGCGCGCTCGCCTCCGTCATCGCCGGCCTCGTGCTGGCGCTGCCGGCGCTTCGGGTGCGCGGACCGTATTTCGGCCTGACCACGCTGGTCGCGGTGCTGATGCTGCAGAATTTCATCGTGGTGTTCGCCGATCTGACTGGTGGCGAGATCGGCCTGACCATTCCCGACGTCATCTCCATCAACGCCGGCGTCAATTACTGGATCGCGCTCGGCTTCATGACGATCTCGGCGGCCATACTTTATGGGCTGTCGCAATCGCCTGTTGGCCTGGTGCTGCAAGCCAGCGGCCAGGATCCGGTGCAGGCCGGCGCGCTCGGCTTCAACATCGTCAAGCACAAGCTCGCAGCCTTCATCGTCAGCGCGTTCTTCTCAGGGTTATCAGGCGCGCTGCTGGTGTTCTATTTCGGCACCGCCTCGGTCGGCACCGTCGTCGACGTCGCGGTCGGCGTCAACGTGATCGTCTCGGCCGTGCTCGGCGGCCGGCGCACCGTGCTTGGCGCGGCGCTGGGCGCGATCTTCCTGATCGTCGCCGGCGAGTTCCTGCGCCCGACCGGCGAGCTTGCGACCTTCATCGTCTCCGCGGTCGCCCTCCTCGTCGTGCTGTTCTTCCCCGGCGGCTTCCTCGGAGCGGCCCTCTCGCGTGAGGCGCGCTCGTGATGGATATGCGATCTTCAAACCGGGCCGTGCTCGAAGTCCGCGGCCTGACCAAGCGCTTCGGCGGGTTGACGGCGGTGAAGAACCTCGGCTTCGAGGTTAATAGCGGCGAGATTTTTGGCCTGATCGGGCCGAACGGCTCGGGCAAGTCGACCGCGATGAAGAGCGTGATGGGCATCGAGCGCCCGACCGCCGGCGAGGTGATCTTCGAGGGCGAGGACGTCGCCGGCCTTCCCGCGCACAAGATCGCGCGCAAAGGCTTTGGCATGGTGTTCCAGCATTCGCGGCCGCTGAACCGGCAGACCGTGCTGGAGAACATCATGGTCGCGCTGCTGCCGGACAGCCTGTTCATGCTGTTTCCGGACAAGGCGCTGGTCGAGCGCGCCAAATGGATCGCCGACCGCGTCGGGCTCGGCAACGTGATGAACCGCCGCCCTCCGACGCTGCCCTTCGCCGACCTGCGCCGGCTCGAGCTCGCCAAAGCGATCGCGCGCGACCCCAAGGTGGTGCTGGTGGACGAGCCCTTTGCCGGGCTGACGCGGGCCGAGGTCGAAATCTTCTCCGACCTGATCCGCAGCTTTCGCGACGAAGGCCGCGCGGTGATGCTGGTCGACCACAACGTCAAGAGCGTCGCGGCGCTGGTCGACCGCGTGCTCGCGATGTATCTCGGCGAGGAGATCGTCACCGGCAAGGCCGAGGACGTCATGAAGAACGAGACGGTGCGGCGGGTCTATCTCGGCGGCGCCATCGAGACCCATGCGCGGCCCGAGACCAGCTTCAAGGACAAGGTGCCGCTGCTCCAGGTCGAGAATGTCAGCGTGTTCTACGGCAAGGCGCAGGCGCTGGAGAACGTCTCGATCCACGTCCACGAGGGCGAATTCGTCTCGATCGTCGGACTCAACGGCGCCGGCAAGACCACCTTGTTCAACACCATCTCCGGCTTCCTGCCCTATACCGGCGAGATCGTGCGCAACGGCGAGAAGCTGCGCGGCACGAGCCCAGCGAAAATCGCCCGCAGCGGCCTCGTGCAGTGCCCCGAATCGCGCGAGCTGTTCGGCGAAATGTCGGTACGCGAAAACCTCGACCTCGGCGGGCAACATCTGGCCGACGACAAGCGCGCGGCCCAGCTTGCCTGGCTGTTCGAGCTATTCCCGATCCTGAAAGAGCGCCAGGGCCAGATGGCGCAAACGCTCTCTGGCGGCGAGCAGCAGATGCTGGCGATCGGCCGCGCGCTGATGATGCAGCCGCAGATCCTGATCCTGGACGAGCCGACGCTGGGCCTCGCCCCCGTCATCCTCGAACTCCTGTCCAAGGCCCTAACGAGGCTGCGGCAGACGACGTCGATCACGGTGCTGCTCGGCGAGCAGAACGTGACCTTCGCGCTGCCGCATGCCGACCGCGTCTATGTGCTCGAACATGCAAGGATCGTCTGGGAGGGCGATCCCGGCCGCTTCGCCGCGGAGGCGGGCGCCGATTTTCTCTAGTTCGTGCATATCAATAACAAAACAAGCAAAGGGAAACGACCATGCGACCATCACCAAATTTGAGCAGCAGCTTCCTCCTCGCCTCTGCGCTGGCGCTATGCCTTGCCGCTCCCGCCTACGCGCAGTCGAACGACCCCATCAAGATCGGCGTCATCGCCGAGGTCCAGTCGATCGCGGGGGCCGCGACTCCCGGCGGCGCGCAGATCGCCGCCGACGAGATCAACGCCAAGGGTGGCATTCTCGGCCGCAAGATCGAGATCGTGACCTACGACAACAAGAGCTCCTCTGCGGACTCCGTGCGTGCGTTCCAGCGCGCGGTGAGCGAGGACAAGGTCTCCGCCGTGATCGCGAGCTATATCAGCGAGGTCGTGCTGGCGCTCGAACCCTGGGCGGCGCGGCTGAAGATGCCGCTGATCACCCCCGGCGCCGCCTCGAACGAGATCACCAAGGCGATCCATAACGACTACGAGAAGAACAAGTACACCTTCCACGGCTATCTCACCTCGGCCGCCCAGGCCCAGCTCGTCTGCGACGCCGCCAAGGACCTGCTGGTCGATAAGCTCAAGTTCAAGACGGTCGCGATCATGAGCGAGGACGCCGCCTGGACCAAGCCGCTCGACGTCGGCTACGAGGCCTGTCTTCCGAAAGCGGGCCTCAAGGTCGTCGAGCACGTCCGGTTCTCGCCTGATACCACCGACTTCACGCCGATCTTCAACAATATCGAGGCCAAGAAGCCGGACGTGATCGTCACCGGCATCTCGCATGTCGGCGTGCAGCCGACCGTGCAGTGGAAGAACCAGCAGGTGCCGGTCCCGATGTTCGGCATCAGCGCCCAGGCGCTGAGCCCGAGCTTCTGGAAGGACACCAATGGTGCCGCGGACGGCGTGCCGTCGCTGGCGGTCGCGACGCCTGACGTCGCCGTGACCTCCAAGACGAAACCGTTCGCGGCCGCCTTCAAGGCCAAGTTCGGCTCGCCGCCGGCCTATACCGGCTACACCGCCTATGACGAGGTCTACTTCATCACGGAGGCGATCAAGCGCGCGGGCTCGACCGATCCCGACAAGATGGTCGCTGAACTCGAAAAGACCGACTACGAGGGCACGATCGGCCGCATCCAGTTCTACGGCAAGGACGACGAGTTCACCCACGGCATCAAGTCGGGTCCGACGACCGTATCCGGTCTGGTCTTCCAGTGGCAGGACTCCAAGCAGGTCGTGGTCTGGCCCGAGAAGATCGCCGAGGGCAAGCTGAAGTTTCCGAGCTTCGTGAAGCTGTCGCAGTAACACGCCGGGCTCGGCACGGGCCCGGTACCCAGCGCCGCATCACCCCTGCAAGGCCCGTCGCTTCAATCGCGACGGGCCTTTGTTTTGTGCAGAACGCCACGGGTACGCTGTCACCCGTGGACCCATCCTGCGATCCTGCCGTTAACCCCCATGCGCGGCCGGAGCAGCCAGATGGACGACCGATCAAGACAACCCGATGGCCTGACGCAGGACGACGGCTTCGTTCGCGTGCGCGGCGCGCGTGAGCACAACCTCAGGAACGTCGACGTCAGCATTCCGCGCAATGCCCTCGTCGTGTTCACCGGCGTGTCGGGCTCCGGAAAGTCCTCGCTCGCCTTTGGGACGATCTACGCCGAGGCGCAACGGCGATATCTGGAATCGGTGTCGCCTTACGCGCGGCGCCTCTTCCACCAGATGCAGATCCCTGAGGTCGACGACATCGAAGGCCTGCCGCCCGCCGTAGCGCTCCAGCAGCAGCGCGGCGCGCCGACGACGCGGTCGTCCGTCGGCAGCGTGACGACCATCTCGAACCTGCTCAGGATGCTCTATTCCCGTGCCGGCGATTACCCGCGCGGACAAAAGATGCTCTATGCGGAGTCGTTCTCGCCGAACACGCCGGAAGGCGCCTGCCCGACCTGCCACGGCATCGGCAGGATGCTCGACGTCACCGAAAAATCCATGGTGCCCGACGACACTCTCACCATTCGCGAGCGCGCCGTCGCGGCCTGGCCGAGTGCCTGGCAGGGACAGAACCTCCGGGACATCCTGACGACGCTGGGTTACGACGTGGACAAGCCCTGGCGTGAGCTGCCCAGGAAGGACCGCGACTGGATCCTGTTCACGGAGGAGCAGCCGACCGTTCCCGTCTATGCCGGTTACACTGCGGCCGAGGTCAAACGAGCCCTCCGCCGCAAGGAGGAGCCGAGCTATCAAGGCACGTTCACCGGTGCCAAGCGCTACGTGATGCAGACCTATGCCAAGTCCGAGAGTGCGATGATGAAGCGCCGCGTCGCGCAATTCATGATCACGCAGGACTGCCCGACCTGCCACGGCACGCGATTGAAGCCGGAGGCGCTCAAGGTCAAGTTCGCCGGTCTTGATATCGCCGAGATGTCGCACCTGCCGCTCAAGCAGCTGCAGGAGGTGATGAAGCCTTTCGCAAAGGCTTCGACGGACAACGCATCGGAGAAGACCATCGTCGCCAGGCGGATCTGCGAGGATCTGTCCGCGCGATTGGCCGTCCTGCTCGACCTCGGCCTCGGCTATCTCGCTTGCGAGCGCAGCACGCCGACGCTGTCGCCGGGCGAGTTGCAGCGGCTACGACTTGCGACACAGGTCCGCTCCAACCTGTTCGGCGTCGTCTATGTACTCGACGAGCCATCCGCGGGCCTGCATCCCGCCGACACCGAGGCGCTGCTGCGGGCGCTGGACCGGCTGAAACACGCGGGCAATTCGATCTTCGTGGTCGAGCATGAGATCGAGGTGATCAGGCATGCCGACTGGCTGGTGGATGTCGGGCCTGATGCCGGCGAAGGCGGGGGACTCATTCTCTATAGTGGACCGCCCGCAGGGCTCGGTCAGGTCGCGCAATCTCGAACCGCCCATTATCTCGCGCATCCACGAAAGCCGCTGCCCACGGTCCACCGCGAGCCGAAGGGCCACCTGAAGATCCGGGGGGTGACCCGAAACAATCTTCGGGGCCTCGGCGTCGATATTCCGCTCGGGGTTCTCGCCAGCGTGACCGGCGTGTCGGGCTCCGGCAAATCGAGCCTGATCAGCCAATTCCTCGTCGATGCCGTGGCGGAGCATCTCGGCCATGCACGGGCTGCGGACGCGGACGACGACAGCCTGGCAGCACCCGCGGTCGAGACATTGGGTGGCAAGATCGTCGCCGGCCTCGACCAGGTCGATCGCCTCGTCGTGGTGGATCAGAGGCCGATCGGCCGCACGCCGCGATCCAACCTTGCGACCTATACCGGCCTGTTCGACCACGTCAGGAAGCTGTTCGCCGCGACGCCGCAGGCCAAATCCCGCCGCTACGATGCCGGGCGCTTTTCCTTCAATGTCGCGAAAGGCCGATGCAGCACCTGCGAAGGCGAAGGATCTGTTTGCGTCGAGCTTCTGTTCCTGCCCAGCGTCTACGCACCCTGCCCGACCTGCAAGGGCGCGCGCTACAATGACAAGACGCTGGAGGTGAGGATCCGCGGAAAATCCATCGCGGATGTGCTGGCGATGCGCGTCGACGAGGCCTTCGAATTCTTCCGGGACGATGCCACGCTGAACCGGTCGCTATCGGTCGTCCGCGAGGTCGGGCTCGGCTATATCCGCCTCGGCCAGTCCGCGACCGAATTGTCGGGCGGCGAAGCCCAGCGCATCAAGCTCGCGACCGAGCTGATGCGTCCGCAACGCGGTCACACGCTCTATGTCCTGGACGAGCCGACCACCGGTCTTCATCCCAGGGATGTCGAGCGGCTGATCGCCCAGCTCGAGCGCATCGTGGATGCCGGCAACAGCGTGGTCGTGGTCGAGCATGACATGGATGTCGTCTCTCACAGCGACTGGATTATCGACCTCGGTCCCGGCGCCGGCGATGAAGGCGGCCGCATTGTTGCGTCAGGGGCACCGCGCGAGGTGGCCAAGGCCGGCGGGAAGACCGCCGGCTATCTCGCCCGTCGCTTGAAACAATAGCGCGCGATCTCGTCCCCGCCCATTTCGCAATTGCGTTCTGCGCTGCGGAGCCAGACCCCGACTTTCGCCATGTTGACTTTCCACCGCCCGCCTCCCCATACTTCGAAAAAGAATAACAAGACCAACTCATAAGACGATTTTGAGGGAGGATAGGATGCCGACTTCACGCAGGCAGCTGCTGAAGAGCTCGGCGGCTGCCGCCGCCGCACTCAGCCTCGATTGGACACGGGCCCAGGCGCAAGCCGAGAATTTACGCATCGGCCTGATCTACGACCTCACCGGTCCGTTCGCCGCCGGCGGCTCGGTCGCCTCCTCGGTCGGCGCGCAGATCGCCATCGACCTCGTCAACGAAAAGGGCGGCATCGGCGGCAAGACCAAGATCGTGCCGGTCGCGGCGGACTCGCAGAGCAAGGCGGACGTGGCGATCAACGAAGCCGAGCGGCTGATCAGCCAGGAAAAGATCGACATCATCAACGGCGTCTATTCCAGCGCGCATGCGGTGCCGATGGCCGCGAAGGTCGAGCAGCAGAAGAAGATCCTCTGGATCACGACCGCAGTCTCGACCGCCGTGTTCAAGGACAAGAACCTGCAATACGTGTTTCGCGCGCAGATCCATTCCGACCAGTACGGCCAGGCCTTCGCGGGCTTCGTCGCCGAGCACGCGCAGGGCAAGCTCGGCATGGACCCAAAGGACGTCAAGGTTGCGCTGATCCACGAGGACGGCCCTTATGGCGTCGGCGTCGCCGCGGCCGACGAGGCCTATGCCAAGCAGGCGGGCATCCAGGTGGTGATGCGCGAAGGCTATTCGGCGTCCGCGCCCGATCTCTCGGTGCTTGTGACCAAGCTCAAGCGCGCCAAGGTCGATGTGATCTCGCATGCCGGCTACAACCCCGACATCACCCTGTTCCTGCGTCAAGCCCGCGAGAGCGGCCTGCGTTTCAAGATGCTGTTCGGCGCGGGCGCCGGCTACAGCCAGCTCGACAAGCTGCGCGCGACCTTCGGCCCCGACATCGACAATTTCTGCAACATCGATCCGGTGCCGGCGCAGCTGCTCGATGCCGCCAAGCTTGCGCCTGGAATCGGCGACCTGACCAAGACCATGGTTTCGCGCTACCAGGCCAAGACCAGCGCCACCGACGTGCCGCCGCACTGCTCGATGGGATTCAACCAGACCTGGATCCTGCTCAACAACGTGCTGCCGGTCGCCAAGGAGAAATACGGCAGCTTCGAGCCGGAAGCCATTCGCAAGGCCGCGCTCGACGTCGACATTCCCGCCGGCGGCACCATCCAGGGCTATGGCGTGAAATTCTTCCCGCCGGGCACGCCGCTCTCCGGCCAGAACGAGCGCTCGACCCCGGTCGTGATGCAGAATGCCGGCGAGCACATCTCAGTGGTATGGCCGACGAACATTAGGACGCAAGACCCGGTGTTTCCGCTGCCGAAGGGATCGACCTACGGGACGTAGGCGCCGCAAGGGGACTGCGCTCCCTCGCCCCGCTCTTCGCGGGGAGAGGGTTGGGGTGAGGGGCTGCCTCCCCGGAGACGGTGACAGTTGGACTCGCGGAGAGCCCCCCTCACCCGGATTGCATCTTCGATGCAATCCGACCTCTCCCCGCAAGCGGGGCGAGGTGACATCGCGGCGCTGCCGACGCCCCCTACAACACCACCCTTCGTCCCTCCTCCGCCGCCCAATAGCCCGCGTAGTTCACCTTGATCGTCTCATACGCCAGCGCGAGGTCCGACAGCGGCTGCCGTCCCGTCGCGGCGCATTCCATGAAGTCCTGGATCTCCTGGAGATAGCCGCGCGTCCACTCCTCTTCGAGGCAGACATATTGCCAGCCGGTTTTGCGGTCGACCTTCTCGGTGATGTAGACCGAGGCGAGTTTCTCCTCGGAGGTCTGGTAGCTCATCAGATGATTGTTCGGCGTGATGTTGGCGAACAGCGAGCCGCCTGAGGTGTAGGTCTCGATCAGATTGCGGACGCCGCCCATGATCATGTCGCCGGAGAACACCGTGGCCTTGGTGCCGTCCGAAAACGTCGCGGTCAGCATGCCCCAATCCTCGACGTCGACAGACTTGGCCTTGATGTAGGTGCGCTCGTCCGGCTTGAGGACGGCCGTGACGTTGCCGACATCGCCGCTGACGCTGGCGACGCGGATGGTCTCGCCGCGCGCCTTGGCCTCGACCTGTTTGAGATACAGCACGGCGGAAAGCGGATGGCAGCCCATCCGGATCAACGAGCCGCCGCCGGTCATCGCCCATTGCGCGGCATGGGCGGCGTGCGAGCCGGAATGGCTCTCCTCGCCCTTCATGAACAGGATTTTGTCTTTGGTCGCTCTGAGAATCTCCGCGGTCTTGGTCACGGCGGGCGCGTAGATCCAGTCCTCGGCATACATGAAGAGCTTTCCGGTGCGCTCGATCGCGGCACGCGTGGCGTCCATCTCCTCCAGCACGCGCTCATACATCAGCGCCTTCGGCACATGCTTGCCGATCGGCTGCCGGTCGCCGTCGCGGCCGAAATAGCCGGCGAACGGCTTTTCGCAGATCACATGCTTGCCGGCCTGCATGGCGGCGACGATCATCGCCGCATGCAGATTGGGCGGCGTGCAGATGTCGATGACATCGAGTTCGCGGTCCGCAATCAGCTCGGCGAAGCTGCGATAGACCCGCGGGATCTGGTGGCGGTGTGCGAATTCGACGACGTGGTCGCCGCGCGCAGCGACCGCCACGACCTCGACATCCACGCCATAGACGCGCCGGAACGCATACATATGCAGCTCCGACACGAAGCCGCAGCCGACGAGTCCCACCCTGATCCTGGCCATAGCGCCCCCTGACCCATGCTTTGGGCAGCACTATAGCGCGCTGGCAGGTCTAATCCACCGAGACCCGTACGACGCCGGCGCTCATCATGCCCAGCGCCTTGGCGGCCGGCACCGAGAGATCGACGATCCGGCCGCGGATGAAGGGGCCGCGATCGTTGACGCGGCATTGAATGGAGCGGCTCCCGTACGACACCCTCAGCACGCTTCCGAAGGGGCGCGTCCGGTGCGCGCAGGTCAGCTCGCCTTTCCCGGCTTTTCCGTATCCGTAATAGGAGGCAAGCCCGCTCTCGGCCTGGGCAAAGGAAACTGCAGAAAGCGAAAAAGTGGCAAGGCAAGATAATAGCGTGGTCTGCGCTCGCACGGCACCGCTCCGGGTTGGCCCTGCCCCGCGCAGCAACGTTCGTTGGTTCCCGTGGGTTCCTGAGCCGCCGCCGGGCCGCGCCCGGCGGTGCCATCACAGTTTGTTACTGTTTGTGGAACACCAGCGTGCGGACTTCGATGCTTTCGCGCGGCACCGCATCCGCCGGCGTGGTCGGATCGACGAAAGCCGTATGGGGCCCGAAGCGGGTGCGGCCATCGGTTGCGGAATCGTAGCACTTCAGCAGCAGCGCTTCGTCCGCCGTCATCTCCGGGAAATAGAACCAGCGATGGTCCGGATTGTATTTCACCGAATAGATCTCGCCGCGGCGGTTCGGATAGATCAGATCCGAGGCGACCAGATCGTCGGGCGCCACGGTCGTGCCGTCGGCCATCGCCAGCGGCGAGTCGCGCAAGGGACCGCGGATCGGCCGCCACAGATTGATCACCTGGACACGGCCCTTCAGCAACTCCTCGGCCTCATCGGGCAGATGTTCGCGCACGCGGTTGGCGCCGGAGATGGCGGTCTGGTCGACATGGACGCGCGTTGCCGGCTGACGCGGTCCGCCGTCGCGAATATCCGCCGCACCCTCGACACGCCGGCGCACGGTATGATCGAAGATGACGACGCGGTCAGCCTTCAGCGTTGCGCGCAGGAAAGCCTCGACGGCGGGATAGTAGACCGCCCTCACCTCTTCGTCGTTGCTGAAGTCCTTGACCTGGGTCGGATGCCGCACCAGCGCAAAGCCTTCGCGGTCGAGCGAGAAATTTTGTGCGATCAGTCGCGCATCGAAGATCGGGACCTGATGCGGCTCCGGCAACGACGTGCTCTTGGGCTCGCCAGGCGGCGGATCGAAGGCATAGGTGCGCGGCTTGCCCGAAACCGGCGCGAGATAGTTGAGTTCGGCGGTGACGAAGGGAGGCGATTCGATTTTTGTTTCTTGCAGGCCCATGGCCGGTCTCCCGATGTGGTCGTCGTTATGATTTTTGCCGGGAGGGTGCGCGGCGCAAGGGAGTTGTTGCAAATAGCAATGCGGGTGTTGTTGGCGCAGCGAAACGCAGAAGGAATGTTTCGACGATGGCGCCGCGTACGCCACTTCCCTTCTCCCCTTGTGGGAGAAGGTGGCGCGAAGCGCCGGATGAGGGGTTGCCTCAGCGAATTCGAATGCGAGAGGGATACTCGCGGAGAGAACCCCTCACCCGTCTCGCCGCTACGCGGCGAGCCACCCTCTCCCACAAGGGGAGAGGGGTAAGCAGCGCGTCCGGGACACGAGAGCTGTTCCTACAGCCCCGCCTTTGCAATCGCATCCGAGAACGAGCGATCCACGATCTCGGCCGCATCGAGCTTCTGCTTGATCAGGCCCCAGCGGAAGTAAAGATCGATCGTGCTCTGCTCGTCCGCGACCACGCCGTCATCGATCGGCGCGATCCGGATTTTTGCGCGCGACAGCCAGTTCTGCGGCACGGCTGTGGGGATGTTCATCAGCCTGCCCCAGGTCGCGGCATAGCTGTCGATATTGTTCAGCGACCACGCCCGCGCTGCGGTGAGGCGCAGGATGAAGTCGGTCAGCTCCGCGCGCTTGTCGCGGATCGAATCGGGCCGCGCCACCTGAAAGCTCAGCCCCGGTGTCAGGCCCTCCGAGGTGATGACACGGCGCGACTTGAACAGCACCTCCTCCTGGCTGACATAGGGCTCCCAGGTCGACCACGCGTCGACGGAGCCTTGCGTGTAGGCGATCTTGGCATCGGACGGCGCCAGGAACGCAATCTGCACGTCAGCCGCAGCCCAACCGTTCTTCTCAAGCGCCGCGAGAATCAGTTGATGCCCGATCGAGCCACGGCCGGTCGCGATCTTCTTGCCGCGCAAATCCGCAAAGCTCTTGATCGGAGAATTCTCGGGCACGAGGATGGCAAGCCCCTCGCGCGTCTGCCGGATCGCGGCGATCGCCTTCACCGGCGCGCCTGAGGCGGCGGCGAAGGTGAAGGGTGCGTCACCGACGAGCCCGGTCTCGATCGCGCCAGCGCCGAGCGCTTCCAGCAGCGGCGCAGCCGCCGGAAACTCCTTCCACTCGATTTTGTAAGGAACGTCTTTCAGCACGCCAGCGGATTCCATCACCGCTTGCGAATTCCCCTTCTGGTCGCCGACACGCAAGGTGGCTTGCGCCGCCGCCAGCTCGACCGAGCCGAACAGCAGCGCACCGGCCAGCTTCAGGCGGATCATTCCGCCGCCTCGCCGCGAACGGCCTGGCGCTTGGCGATCAACTCGCGCGTCAGCGGGATCAGCTCGCGGCCGTATTCGATGGCGTCGATCAGGGGATCGAAGCCGCGGATCAGGAAATGGCTGACGCCGAGGTCGTAATAATCGCCGAAGACCTCGGCGACCTGCTCGGGCGTGCCGACCAGTGCGGTGGTGTTGCTGTTGGCGCCGGTGAGCTTTGCGATCTCGGTCCACAGCCGCTTGTCGATGCGGCTGCCCTGGTCGGCGAGCGAGAGCAGGCGCCGCGCGCCGGCGGTGGCATGGCCGTCGGCGGGCTTGCGATAGCCGGTCTTGTCCTGGAGCGCAGTGGCGCGCGCAAGAATCTCTTCCGCCTCGTCCCAGGCCTGCTTCTCGGTCGGGGCGATGATCGGCCGCACCGAGAGGCTGAATCGCGGCGTCGGACGGCCCTGCCTGACGGCCGCATTGTGAACGCGCGCGGTGACGTCGCGCACCTGCGCGTAGGATTCGCCCCACAGCGCAAAGGTGTCGGCATGCTTGCCCGCGACGTCGATCGCAGCGTCGGAGCCACCACCGACGAAGGTGTAGATGCCGGCCTTCTGCAGCGGCTTCACCTGCGAAAAACCGTTCTCGACGTTGTAGTACTTTCCGCTGTAGTTGAACGGCTTCTCGCTGGTCCATTCCAGCCTCACCACGTCGAGAAACTCGCTGGTGCGGGCGTAACGCTCGTCCTTGTCGTCGAGCGTGTTGCCGTCCTGCCTGAGCTCGGCCGCATTGCCGCCGGTGATGACGTGCAGCGAGACGCGGCCTCCATAGAGTTGGTCAAGTGTCGCAAGCTGCCGCGCGAGCAGCGTCGGCGCGGTAAAGCCCGGTCGCTGCGCAATCATTACCTTTAACGACTTGGTGATGGTCAGCACATGCTGTGCGACCTGGAGCGCATCCGGCGTGGTCGAATGGAACGCCAGCAGCGCGCGGTCGAAACCCGCGAGCTCATGCGCCTTCGCGACGGTCTCGATATAGGCGGGATCGAGCACCGGACCCTGACGCACGATGGTCTCGGAGGCATTGCTGTTGGCGATAAAGCCGATGAACTCGACCGACATGACGTTCTCCCTGAATGTTTGGCGGCAGGCTAGAGGCCCAATGCGGCACGGCCGAGGCCGGTGCGCGTGGAATCGTCCTGCGGCGTGTGCACGCGACCGTACAGGACGTCGCGATAGTGCCGCTCCAGCGGATTGGCGCGGGACAGGCCGTGATTGCCGGTCAGCGACAAGGCATCCTCGACCGCGGCGACGGCGTTGTTGGTCACCGTGAGCTTGATGACGTTGGACTCGCCCGCAGAAAGCGCGACACCGTCATCGAAATCGCCGGCGAAGGATGCGATCAGCCGCGCATTGACCACGAGCCGGGCTTCGATCGCGCCAAGGATCTCCTGCGCGCGCGGCAAGGTCGCAAGCGGCGCTCCCAGGCTGGCCGGCACGCGCTGCTTCAGGAACCCGACCAGCCAGTCGCGTGCAGCCCGCGCAACGCCGTCATAGATCGCGGCGACAAAGATCGTGTGGACGGTCGCCTGCGCGACATCGGGTGCGCGCCAGTCCGCCGGCTCGCGCACATCGATCTCGGCATCGAGAGGTATCACGACGTCATCGAAGATGACGTCGTGGCTGCCGCTGGCGCGCAGGCCGTGATGATCCCAGGTCTCGACGATGCGCGTGCCCGGCAGGCCCGCCGGCACCAGGAACTGTCCGACGCGCGGCTCGGCTTCGTTCGTCCGCGCCCAGACCAGATACCATTTCAGGATCGGCGATCCCGTCGAATAGATCTTGTGCCCCGAGAGCCGCCAGCCGGTCTCGGTCCGGCGTGCAATGGTCGCGGGCAGGCCGCCGCGCGCAGGCGAACCCAGTTCGGGCTCGACGCGGAGCGCGTTGACGAGCGCAAGGCCTTCGACACACTCGCGCGCGAGCTTGCGCGACAGCCGCGCCGGCCAGGTCGGGCTCCGTGCCATCACCAGATGGTTGATGTAGTGCATCGACAGCACCAGCGCGGTCGACGGATCGGCCTTGCCGATGATGCCGAGGACGCGTGCGGCGTATCGTGCGCCCGCCCCGGCGCCGCCATGGGCGGCAGGCACCGTCAGCGACAGCAGGCCTGCCTCGGACAGCTCGCGAAAATTCTCGAACGGGAAGCTTCCGGTGCGATCGTATTCGGCCGCACGGGCAGCGAAAGCCTCGGCCAGCGCTTCGGCACGTGCGATGTAGTCGGGCTCGTAATGCGCCGCGCGCCCCTTGGCGATCGAAGTTACCATGTGGCGTCCAATCCGAGCAGGCCAAGAATCTGGCGGCGCAAATCGGCCAGATACGGATCACCGCGATGGCGCGGATAGGGCCGGTCGACACGGATATCGGCCTTCACGCGCGCCGGGCGGTCGCTGAACACGATGACGCGGTTGGCGAGCACCAGCGCCTCCTCGGCGTCATGCGTCACCAGCAGCGTGGTAAAGCCCTTGCGCTGCCAAAGCGAGACCAGCTCGGCTTGCATGGTGATGCGGGTCAGCGAGTCGAGCTTGCCCAGCGGCTCGTCGAGAATAAGGATTTTGGGATCGTTGACCAGCGCGCGGGCCAGCGCGACGCGCTGCGCCATGCCGCCCGAGAGCTGGTGCGGATAGGCATTGCGGAAGGACGAAAGCCCCACGAGATCGAGCGCGGCATCGACGCGGTGACGCTGGCTCTTCAAGATGCCCTGCGCCTCCAGCCCCAGCGCGACGTTGTCCCAGACCGTGCGCCAGGGAAACAATGTCGGATCCTGGAATACGACGACGCGCGACGGGTGCGGTCGCGTGATGCGCGCCTCGTCCTCGCGCAGCGTTCCGGACCTGGGCTTGTCGAGGCCTGCGACGAGGCGCAGCAAGGTCGACTTGCCGCAGCCGGAGGGACCGAGCAGCGCGAGGAACTCGCCCGGCTCGACGGAGATGCTGACATCACTGAGCACCGGCAGCTCGGTGCCGTCGATGTCGAAGGCGTGGCTGACCTGCTCGATGTCGAGCGCGGCCCCGGCGGCCGGATGAGCGTCGATTTCAGCCAGTGTAGTTGCGGCTACCATTTCACGGTCCCCTTCTGCCAGACCAGCACACGATCGCGGATCGAAAACAGCAGCGTGATTGCGCCAGAGCAGAGCAACGACATCACGATCAGGGCCGCATACATGTTGGCGTAGGCGGCCCAGCCCTGCGCCCATTGCAGGTACCAGCCTAGGCCGGCCTTGACGCCAATCATCTCGGCGACGACCAGCACGGCAAAGGACGAGCCGAGCCCCATGAACAGGCCGACGAAGACGTGCGGCAATGCCGCGGGGATCGCGACCTTCAGCACCAGGAAGGACGGCTTTGCCCCGAGCGTCCGCGCGACGTCGTAATAGGCGTTACTCACACTCGCGACACCCGACCAGGTCAGCACGGTGACCGGGAAGCCGGTTGCCAGCGCGATCAAAAAGGTCGATGCGCTCCAGCTCGACGGAAAGGTGAAGAAGGCGATCGGCAGCCAGGCGGTCGCCGGCAGCGGGCCGATGAAGCGCAGCACCGGGTGCACCCAATAGCCGACCGCGCGCGACCAGCCGATCGAGACGCCGGTCAGGAAGCCGACCGTCGCGCCGATCAGATAACCGCCGAGCTGGAGCTTGACCGAGGCGAACACGCTGTCGAGCAGTTTTGGCAGGTCGTCGGTGTAGACCTCTATGATCGACTGCGGCGGCGGGAAGAACGGCAATGGCAGCCATGCGAATTTCGCCGTCGCGACTTCCCACAGGGTCAGGACAACGCCGAGCGCGACGAGCCACGGCGCGCTCTGGCGCAAGGCGCGGCCCGTCGAACCGAGATAATCGGCGCCGACAGTCCCGAACAGCGCGATCGCTGCGATGACAAGCGCGGCAATGCCGAGCGAATGGGTCCGCGACCAGTCGCCGACGTCCTCCCACCACAGGCAGGACAGGCCGAAGGCAATCCACGCCATGCTCGCGAGAACGCCGACACCGGAGTCCCGGATCCAGCTGGCAAGCCACGGTGCGCGCGAGAGACGCGGCGCGCCGGAAGCGAGGCCGTCAGACAGCGAATACGTCGACATAGATGCGCTCCGCAAATCTGGCCGTATCGGTGCTCTGCTTGAACACCTGCACACTCTTGAGATCGTCGGCATAGGCCTTGAGCTCGCGCTTTAGCACTTCGCCGACGGGATGATGATGATGGGTATGGTAGCGCACCATGCCCTCGATATCCGCGAGTGACGCCGTCTTCGGCGCATAAGGCTGGAACGATTTCGCCGTCACTGACGGATTTTGCGCAGTGAACATCGCGGCATCGAGCAGCGCCTGCGTGAGGGCGCGCGCGACCAGCGGCTCCTCGCGCACCAGGCTGCCGCGCAGGCCAAGGATACAGCAGCTCTTGTCGCGATATTCGCCATCGAGATTAGAGGCGACCTCCTTGTACTGGCTGTCCTTGAGCCAGAGATAACCCAGCGGGTCGGATGACAAGAAGGCCTGCACCTCGCCCTTCTCGACGGCGACATTGAGAAGGTTGCCGGGATAGGCGCGCCAGTCGACATCCTTGTTCGGATCGATACCGAGCTTGGCGAGCTGAATGGAGAAGAAATTCTTGTCGGGGCCACCGAGATCGCCGACCGCGACGATCTTGCCCTTGAGATCGGCGAGCTTGCTCACGCTGGAATCGGCGCGGGTCAGGACCCGCATGCAGCCACCATGGGTGCCGGCGGCAATCTTGACGTCAAAGCCCTGCTCCAGCGGCTTCAGCCAGCGGAGCGCCATGCCGAGCCCGGCATCGCTCTTGCCGGTCGCGATGGCCTCGAGCAGCTGGTCGGTCGAACCGGAATAGTTGATGAGTTCGATGTCGAGATTATGCTTCTGGAAGAAGCCGTGCTCGATGGCGACCGGCACCGGGGCGAGACAGACCGCGCCGGCGTTCCAGGACAGCTTGAGCTTGCGCGGCGCGCCGGTGAGCGCGGGCACATCCGACGCCGTCCGGCACAGCGGAAACTCCGAGAGATCGACGCCGGGCGCGATGGCCCGCGGCGCAAAGGCCTGTGCCGCACCGAAGGCACCGAGCGGCGCTGCGAATGCCGCAGCTAATCCCGCCTGGAGCAAATGGCGCCGGTCGAGCCCCGATCCGTCGCGCTTGTCGTCGTCGTTCATCCGTCTGCACTCCTGCGCTGGCACGGCTCCGCCATCGGCACAACGGCTTGCGTTGCGCCTGTTCCGTGCGGAGCTGCGTCGAGAGAAACTCTTTTCGCCGGCGCCTGCTCGGTGCCTTGATGCGATGCGCAAATCATGCGGCGCGTTCGCCGTATCGTCAATGAAATGGAATTTCGAATGTGGCACGAAGCGAAGTCATTCTCTCCATCTGTGCGTGCGAGGACGATGAAAGGATTTCCGCCGATGCATCGGTTGGCGGAGACCGGCGCGACTCCCTCTGCTGCTTCATTTTTGCGCAGCATCAGTGGCGCATACCGCACGTTCTCGAAATCAGTGTTTCGCTGAAATGTCCTTGCTGGTCGCGCGCGCAATACGGTTAGCCATTTCATTGACCGCGCATCGCGCGACCATAGACTTGATCGTCTCGCCGCATCGTTCGCTCACGCGTCGTGGGCAAAGCAACAAGACAGGCCACATGAGCATCAACTCCCTCGATCATTCCATCACGCGCCGGCTCGCGGCATCGCTGCTTGCCGCCGCCATCACCCTGTCGACGGCCGCCGCGTCGTTCGCGGCCGACGCAATCGTGCTGCGCGTCGGCGACCAGAAGGGCGGTAGCCGTTCGCTGCTCGAGATCTCGGGCTACGCCAAGGATCTGCCCTACAAGATCGAGTGGTCGGAATTCCCCGCGGCAGCTCCAATCCTGGAGGCGCTCAACGCCGGCGCGCTCGACGTCGGCTACACCGGCGACCTCTCGTTCCTTTCCGTCTACGCGGCCGGCGCGCCGATCAAGGCGATCGGCGGCACCAGGTCGGATGCGAAGACACAAGCCATTCTCGTGCGCCAGGATTCGCCGATCAAATCGGCCGCCGACCTCAAGGGAAAACGCCTCGCCGGCACGCGCGGCGGCTGGGGCCAATTCCTGATCGACGCCACGCTGGAGAAGGCTCAGATCAGGCTGGAGGACGCGACCTTCGCGCCGCTCGGCCCGGTCGACGCCAAGATCGCGCTGGTCGCGGGCTCGATCGACGCCTGGGCGGTGTGGGAGCCCTACGTCTCGTTCGCGACGCTCAAGGACAAGGCCCGCGTGATCGCCAACGGTGAGGGCCTGACGCCGACCATCACCTTCATCGTCGCCTCCGACAACGCCATCGCCACCAAGCACGCGGCTGTGCAGGACCTCGTGCAGCGGCTGAACAAGGCGCGGCTGTGGTCGCTGGATCATCTCGGCGAATATGCCAAGAGCACGTCCGAGCTGACCAAGCTGCCGGAGGACGTGCTGCTCTCGGCCTACACCGCGCAACGCACCAGCCCGATTCCGATCGACGAGAGCGTCGTGAAGGAGGTGCAGGAAGCCTCCGACCGCTCGACACGCTACGGCATCCTGCCGAAGAAGCTCGACGTCAGCAAAGCCGTCGACCGCAGCTTCACCGCTGCGGCCGCGGGATCGAACTAAGCGGAGGCGCCGGGATGCGCGCGCTGCGCCTCAAGGCGGGCCCGCTGCATCTCGCCGCGATCGTGCTCGCGCATTTCGCCTGCATGAGCCTGATCGTGTGGCTGTCGCTTTAGACGCCGTCCAGCGTCGCGTTCGCCGGCCCGGCCTTAAGGAAAACATCAGGACAACATAAGGAGCCCATAAGGACTTCCGAGACGCCGCTGGCCTAGCATCAACCTGTGATCGCGTCGGTAACAGGATGCCTCATCCACGGCTCGCCCAGGCAATCGCAACTCGCTCTCGGGTTGCCGATCCCGATTGGTCGGGCTTACAGTGATCCGTCCTGCGGCCGTCGACGCTCGCGATGGGAAGGCGACCTTCGGGCTGGAGATCAGCGCCATGTCAGCCGATCAGTATCTTCGTTACGATCCGTCCTTCGAACACATCCGGCCGGAGGAAGCGGCGGCCGTCGAGGAGATCGTTGCCTCGATTTCGCGAACGAGCGACCGCACTTTTCGCAAAGACAAGCACGGGACCCGACAGCAGCACGCCAAGGGCGCCGGCTATCTCCGGGGCGAGCTGATCGTCTACGACGATTTGCCGGATCATCTGCGCCAGGGCCTGTTCAAGCAGGCTGGCCACTTCCCGATCATCGTCCGCCTCTCCACCGCCTTCAACAGGAGCGATCGCGTCCGTTCGCCGCGGGGGTTTGCCATCAAGGTCCTGGGTGTGACCGGGCCCAAGGCGCTCGGCGACGACGATACGACGAACCAGGATCTCCTGCTCGTCAATCACGCCAGCTATTTTGCGGATGCGATGGCCTATATGCGCGCACAGCACCAGGTCGAGCGCAACCTGTTCCTGCCTGATCTGGCGTACGGACTCATAGGCTTTTTGGCGCGCGTCCTGGTCGCCGCATCGGACAGAACGGGCATTCCGATCCCGATCGTCTTGAAAGCGCTCGGTGATGCCGGCAGCAACATCCTCGGAGAAACCTTTCACACGGAGGGAGCATTGCGGTTTGGCGATTATATCGCCAGGCTTCGCCTGGTGCCGATCTCGGCCTCGGTTCGCCAACTCACCGGCCAGCCCTGTCACGATTCCGATGATGCCGTGCTGAACAGCGTCGTTGCCTTCTTCAAGGACAATGCAGCCGAGTACGAACTGTCTGCCCAGCTCTGCACCGACCTGCAGCGAACGCCGATCGAAGATGCCTCGATCGACTGGCCCGAAGACGTCGCGCCGCCGCAAGCACTCGGCAAGCTCACGCTTCCGCGCCAGACCGCCGACAGCCCCGCACGTCGCCTTTATTCCGACGAGGTGCTTTCGTTCGATCCATGGCGATGTCTCGCCGCGCATCAGCCGCTGGGCTCGATCATGCGATTGCGCAGGGATGCCTACCGTGCCTCCCGCACGCTGCGGCAGCAGCAAAATCACTTCACGGTCAAGCAACGGCCCGGCGAGCCGCGAGTGATCGCGGACCTGCCGGATTGAGCCGATCACCGTCCCGCGTCATTGGGCCCGGTGTCGCGGGCTGCGTCGAAAAATGACGCCGAGCGCAGCGGATCGCCGCGATCAAGCGTCTCCGCCAGCGATGCGATCACCCGGCAGGAGCGGTCCCGCCACTTGGCAGCCCTTTGCGCTCGTCCGAGGCTCTCATAGAGCACCGCAGTCGTGCGATAAACACGCCAGGCGGCGTGCGGTAACCTGGCATGGCGGAGAATCGAAATGGCCGTCGACAAATGCCCGCCGGCGAGTTGCGTCTCCTGCTTCAGGATCGCAATTCTCGCCATGGCCTCGTAGCACAGCGCGAGAAACGGCCGGTCGGGTGCCGCGCTCGTCACCTCATGAAACTGGCTGGCCGATGTTTGCGCGCGGTCCAGATCGCCGATCGCGATCCAATAGTCGCAGCAAGTCAGCAGATAATGGGGGATGACCAGCGACTCCATCGGCACCCGGTCGACCTCCATCCGCCGCTCCATCGCATCGAGATGCTGCCGCGCCCGAGGCAGGTCGCCCATCCTGACATAAGCTCGCGCCAGCAGGTTCCTGCCGACGAAGAAGGTGAACGGATTGGCCTCGATCATCGGGCCGAGCGCATCCTCCGCACGCCGTGACGCGCTGCCATATTCCTCCGCCTCGGAATACAGCCATCCAATCGTGAGATGACACAGTGCGACGGCCTGCGGATTTGCATTTCGCTCCGAGATAGCCAACGCGGAGACGACGTTTCGTTGCGCCCGTCCCCATTCACCCAGATAGATCTGGGCAAAGGCCTCGACCGATTCATAGAGCACGAACAGATAGACGTCACCGACCAGGCGGGCGAGCTCCTTTCCCCTGGTCGTCGCATCGCAGCAGGCCGGATAATTCGCGCGCAGGAACTCCAGCACCATCTCCATCGAGCAGCGTCGCAGCCGCATGCTCAGATCCTGCTCTCCCGTGATCAGTGCTGACGCACGCTCGGCAAGGTCCGCATTCTCGCGATCCCAGCCGCGGAGCATCAGCTTCAGATTGGCGACGTTGCCCTGGACCAGAGCGCTGAACGCCGCGTCGTCGATCGCCCGGCTCTTGACAAGAGCCTGTTCCGCAACAGGCAGGCTCTGCCGGCGATCGACGTAGAGACAAAATCTGCTGAGATCGACCAGCGCGTTCACCTCTTCGCGCACGTGCCCGTTCTCCGCCGCGTGCGCGACGACTGCGCTGAGATCCTGCAGCGAATTCAGGAAATCTCCACTGGCTCGCCAGGCCCAGGCGCGCTGAAGCAGCAACTTCAGACGTGTCGCCACCTGAAACTCCGGCGGCAGATGCGGCACCAGTTCCAAAGCGCGGGACAGGTAATTGGCGGCCTCGCGCGTGCTGAACCTTCGCGCCGAGCCCTCGGCCGCCGCGCCCAGATAATGCATCGCCTTCGGAAAATCGCGGCCCAGTTCGAAGTGGCGCGCGACGACGGCGGCGAGCTCCACAGCCTGCGGCCCGTATCCCTGCTCGATTCCCGCCCCAAGCAGCGCATGGGTTTTCGTGCGGCGCGCCGGCGCGAGCCGCTGGTAGAGGATCTCCTGGTAAAGCGCGTGCTGAAACGCATAGCGACCGGAGACACCTCCGTTCGGCCACTCGGTCATGCCGGCAGCGACGATAATGCGATCGGTCCGCGCCAGGTCCTCGCACATCTGCTCGACATCCAGCACGGGACGGTCCAGCGCACCGGCGATATGGAGCGCGGAAAACTCCGCCCCCGCCGCACTGGCGACCTCGAGCAGGCAGCGCTCGTCCACGGTGAGGTGATCGATCTGCTGCTTGATCATTCCTTCCAGATCGCGCGGCATGCTGTCATGCGAGGCCGCGTCTTCGCTGACCAGCCGCCAGCCCAATTCGTGCTCGACCAGCGCGCCTTGCACCACGAGATGATCGAGCAGAGACGACACGAACAGAGGATGCCCGCCGGTTCGCGCGAAGATGCGCTCGACCAGCTCGCTGGCGAAATCGGTCGAGTTGAAGCGCAGGGACAGATAGCGTTCGACGTCGGTGCCGGTCAGTCGATCGAGCGCGAGCTCGGTGGCGTGTCCGTGAATCCGCAAATCCTGGTGAATCGCACGGATAGGATGTCCGCCGACGGCGACTTCCATCGGCCGATAGGTGGCGAGCACGAGGATGGAAGCCTTCCGATCCCGGCGCGCAAGCCGGGAGAGCACATCCACGGTGGCAAAGTCGCTCCAATGCAGATCTTCCAGGATGATCACCCATGGTCGCGTGACGGCGAGATGTTCCATGAGATCGGCAAATTCGCGCAGCATGCGCTCCCGGGTCGCGCCAAAGACCTCGTGCTGGAATGCGGCCCGGTCTGCTTCGCCGAGGAAACCGGGCATTTGCGCGAGCCAGGTCGGCGCGTGCTCGCGAATCGAAGTCAGCAGCGATGCTCCATCGGTGCGACGGCAGCACTCGTTCAGCGCTCCAATCAGCGGAAGAAAGGCCTCATGGGTGCCGAACAACTCGTTGCAGCTACAGTGCAGCACGCCCAGTCCCTGCTGGTTCATCCTGTCGAGCGTCATCTGCAAGAGAGTGGTCTTGCCGATCCCGGCCTCGCCGGTGATGAAGACGACCTGACGCTGTCCGGTACGGGCGAGGTGCAACGCCTTGTCCAGCGTATCGAGTGCCCCGGTGCGCCCGACCCTCCAGTGCCGGCGTCGATCGACAGCCTGCTCCGTGGCGGACGCCGCCTCCTGTTCGCGCGCTCGGTCGATCGCAGGCAATTCGACGGTCGCGACCGCCGCAATGAAGCGATAGCCGCGCCGCGTGACCGTCTCGATGTAATTGGGGGACTGCCTGTCGTCGCCGAGCACCGAGCGTAGCGCGTTCACGGCAACGGCGAGGCTCGACTCGCTGACGTGCAGATCGGACCAGACCGCGTCGAGCAACTCTTCCTTGGTGACGAGCTCACCGGGCCGACCGACAAGATGGCAAAGAACCTCGAACGGCTTCGGCGCCAGCGCGATCCGCTCCCCGCCTCGCCACAATAGCGCGTTGGCACGGTCGAGGCGGAATTCACCAAAGGCAAGCGCGTCTGTACGCACGGCTCCGACCCCCGGATGCTCCCCCACCTTAAGGGAAAGCTCAGCCAAATGTAAGGACACGATAAAGACCTGCGCCCTGCGCCGGCACTAGCATCGGCCTGTCCATTCAAGAGACGCCGGCAAAGGCGTCGGACGGCCTTTTCATCACGCTGTCATTTCAGTCGACAGGCAGTCGATGCCTGAATTTTGGCAAGGAGTTGGCCATGAGCATTTTAAGACATTTGGCGATCCCGCCTCTGGCTTTTGCCATTCGCCATTACGACGTCAGGGTCATATTGGGCCTCACCGTCCTCAGCCGCATCTTCCTCGTCGCCATCTACCTTGCGAGCGGCGGCCCGGGCCTGTCCGAGTTCGATCTCGCCAACACCATCGCGCTGCCATGAGCTCGGAACCGCTCGAATGGTGCATCGAGATCGCGATCATCGTCGCGATCTGCACCGGGATTGTCGTGGGCGGGCATGGCCGGCTCGTCGTGCCGCATCACCGGGTTCAACGCGCGCAAGCCGATCGGGCCGCTTGCATCCAGCGGCCCTCAAACCTCTTCAGCGTCGTCGCCCCTGCGGCGAGCCGGTCCGCCCGTTTGATCGGTCACCAATAGGCGCGGTGATAGTGCCGGTAATACGGCCGGTAGTAGCCGTAACGAGGGCCGAAATACGGGCGGTAAGGCCGATAGTAGCGCGGATAAGCATAGGCCGGACCATAGCCGTAATAGGCCGGCGCATAACCATAGCCATAGCCGTAGCCCGGCCCTGGGTATCCGTAGCCGCCATAATACGGTCCGCCGCCATAGTAGCCATAGCCGTAAGGCGCGCTGCTGGCGATGGCGCTGCCGATGATCGCGCCGGCTGCGAGCCCGCCAATACCCCATCCAAAACCTCGCCCGCGCCAATGCACCTGCGTGACATCATCGCCAACGGCGGCCTTCATGGTTGCGACATTGGTGGGCAGCGGAGCCGCCGCAGCCTGCTGAATTCCCCCCGCCATCACCGCGGCGGCGAGCGAACCGGCAACTGCCGTTTTCCAGACCCTCATCGTCTTACTCCTTTCTGACGTTTGGCTTGGACATGGATCGCAGCGCCATCATCGGGCATCCTAGCGCGAGGTCAAAGCCTCGCGTTTTGCGTGCACCGCACAAGACACATGCCTCCATTCTGATCAACCGGCACCCGACGGGCTCGACAACCTCGCCGCGTGTGACACCGGCAGGACGGTGCCGGGGGCACGATCACCGCGGCAAAGCATTAAGCTTCCGGCGCATTCGCAACCAACAACCACCTTCCCGATTTACTATTCGTGCCGTTACTATCGGTTCCAAATGAGCGCGGCCGGGAGGCTTCTCGCGAGCGCCAGAGTTGTGGGAGAATGACATGAGTGCCGCGAGACCCGAGCCGCTTGCCCGTCAGGCCCTGGCGTTCGTCCTGGCCGGCGGACGCGGCAGCCGGCTCCTGGAGCTGACCGACCGGCGCGCCAAGCCTGCGGTCTATTTCGGCGGAAAATCCCGCATCATCGATTTCGCGCTGTCGAACGCGGTGAACTCGGGCATCCGTCGCATCGCGGTCGCGACCCAATACAAGGCGCACAGCCTGATCCGGCACCTTCAGATGGGCTGGAACTTCTTCCGTCCCGAGCGCAACGAGAGCTTCGACATCCTCCCGGCGAGCCAGCGCGTCTCCGAAAACATGTGGTATGTCGGCACGGCCGATGCGGTCTACCAGAACATCGACATCATCGAATCCCACGCCTGCCGCTTCATCGTGGTTCTCGCCGGCGACCATATCTATAAAATGGACTACGAGGTGATGCTGCGCCAGCATGTCGACAGCGGCGCCGACGTCACCGTCGGCTGCCTGGAGATGCCGCGGCAGGAATCTTCCGGCTTCGGCATCATGCATATCGACGAGAACGGCTGGATCAAAGAGTTCCTGGAAAAGCCGAAAGATCCGCCGCCGATGCCCGGCAAGCCGGATGTCTCGCTCGCCAGCATGGGCATCTACGTGTTCGACGCGAAATTCCTGTTCGAGGAGCTCAAGCGCGACGCCGAGGATCCGAACTCCAACCACGATTTCGGCAAGGACATCATCCCCTACCTCGTCAAGAACGGCCGCGCCATGGCGCACCAGTACTCGACCTCCTGCGTTCGCTCCGGCAGCGACCCCCGCGCCTATTGGCGCGATGTCGGCACGGTCGACGCCTATTGGGCCGCTAATATCGACCTCACCGACGTGGTCCCCGAGCTCGATTTGTTCGACAGCGCCTGGCCGATCTGGTCCTATTCGGAGATCACGCCTCCGGCAAAATTCGTCCATGACGAGGAGAGCCGGCGCGGCCAGGCCGTGAGCTCGCTGGTCTCGGGCGGCTGCATCATTTCCGGCGCCTCGCTGCGGCGCTCGCTGCTGTTCACCGGCGTGCGCGTCAACTCCTACGCCAATGTCGAGAACGCCGTGATCATGCCCTACGTCAATGTCGGCCGCGGCGCGCGCCTGAAGAACGTCGTGATCGATCGCGGCGTCGAGATCCCGGAAGGGCTCGTCGTCGGCGAAGATCCCGAGTTGGACGCAAGACGCTTCCGCACCACCGAGCAGGGCATTTCGCTCATCACCCAGCCGATGCTCGACAGGCTCAATACATGACGCCTGTTCGCGTCCTCGCGGTCGCCTCTGAAGTCTATCCCATCGTCAAGACCGGCGGCCTCGCCGATGTCGCGGGCGCGCTGCCGATCGCGCTGAAGGCGCATGGCGTCGAGATGCGCACCTTGATGCCGGGCTATCCCGACGTGATGCGGGTGCTGGGAGGAGCCGACGAAATCCGGCGCTGGCCGGATTATTTCGGCGGACCCGGACGTCTGCTCGCCGCCTCGCATGACGGCCTCGATCTGTTCGTGCTCGACGTGCCGCATCTCTACGCACGGCCCGGCAACCCCTATGTGACGGCCGAAGGCGTCGACTGGGCGGATAATGGCGTGCGGTTCGCCGCGCTCTCGCGCATCGCGGCCGATATCGGCCACGGCCTCGTGCCCGCCTTCGTGCCCGATGTGGTGCATGCCCACGACTGGCAGGCCGGGCTCGCGCCAGCCTATCTGCACTACGACAACCGGCCGCGGCCCGCCACCGTGATGACCATCCACAACATGGCCTATCAGGGCAAGTTCGCGCCCGAGCTGATTGGGTCGATTGGCCTGCCGTGGCGCGCCTATGGCGTCAACGACCTCGAATATTTCGGCGGCATCAGTTTTTTGAAGGCGGGCCTGCAATTCGCCGATCGCATCACCACGGTCTCGCCGACCTATGCGCAGGAGATCCAGACCGACGAGGGCGGCATGGGGTTCGGCGGCCTGCTTCGCGCCCGCGCGAACGTGCTGAGCGGAATCCTCAACGGCATCGATGTCTCCGTTTGGAATCCGCAAACCGATCCGCACATCGCCTACCGCTTCGGCGCGGAGGACCTCACGTTCCGGGCCGCGAACAAGGCGGTGCTGCAGCAACAGTTCAATCTGGATTCCTCGGACGAAGCGCCACTGCTCGGCGTCATCAGCCGCCTGTCCTGGCAGAAGGGGCTCGATCTCCTGCTCGAAGCCATTCCGACCATTTTGCGCGAAGGCATGCAGCTCGCGCTGCTCGGCAGCGGCGACCGCGATCTGCAGGATCGCTATCAGGCCGTTGCGCGCGCGAACCCCGGCCGGATCGGGGTCGTGATCGGCTATGACGAGATCATGGCGCATCTGATCCAGGCCGGCTCGGACGCGCTCATCGTGCCATCACGCTTCGAGCCGTGCGGCCTGACCCAGCTCTGCGCGCTGCGCTACGGCGCCGTGCCCATCGTCTCGCGGGTCGGCGGCCTCGAGGATACCATCGTCGATATCGGCGAGGCCGACAAATCGGGCCACGATGCCACCGGCTTCAAGTTCGGCCCCGTCACCGCGGATGCCCTCGCCGGCACGCTGCGCAAGGCCAACATCGCCTTTCACGACAAGCTGACCTGGCGACGGCTGCAACTGAGCGGCCTTGCGACCGACGTGTCCTGGCGCAACCGCGCCGGTGACTATGCCGCGCTCTATCGCAGCCTCATGACCGCGCGCACCTGAGGCCCGACATCGTCGAATCAATGCTATAGAGCCGCCATGGACCCGTTCTTGATCAAGCTGATCGGCTTTGCCGCCGCGACCTGCACCACCGTGGCTTACGCCCCGCAAGCCATCAAAGTGTGGAAGACCCGCTCGACCGGCGATATTTCGCTCGGCATGTTTCTGGTCATGGTGCTGGGCTTGGCGCTCTGGCTCGTCTACGGCCTGCTGTCGGGCGATGCGCCGCTCGTCGCCGCAAACGCCATCACCATCGTGCTCGCCGGCGGCATCCTGTTCATGAAGCTGAAATACGGGTGATGATCACCCTCTCCCCTTGTGGGAGAGGGTGGCTCGCCGCAAAGCGGCGAGACGGGTGAGGGGTTGTCTCCGCGAATTCATACGACAGTTGGACTCGCAGAAAGAACCCCTCATCCGGCGCTTCGCGCCACCTTCTCCCACAAGGGGAGAAGGAAGATCACCCCCCGAACACATACGAGGCCATCGCGACATTCGCGACTTCGTCGACGAAGACGCGCTTGCCCGGGTCGCTGCCGGCGGCGCCGGCGGCCACCATCAGCGGCAGCAGATGATCCTCGCGCGGATGGGCCAGGCGCGCGCTCGGTGCGTTCTCCCAGTCAACCAGCATCGCGTTGCGGCGCGCCGCGTCCTTTTCGCTGATCGCCTCGTTCAGATAGGCCTCGAAATCATACGAGACCGGCTTCGATTCCGCGCGGCCGAACCCGCGCATGTTGTGATAGGTGAGCCCGCTGCCGACGATCAGAATGCCTTCGTCCCGCAGCGAGGTGATCGCCTGGCCGACCCTGATGTGCTCGGCCGCGTCATAGCTCGATCTCAGCGACAGCAGCACGATCGGCATGTCGGCGTTCGGATACATCAGCCCGAGCGGCACGAAGGTGCCGTGATCGAAGCCCTGGTTGGAATCCTCCCGGCAGTCGACGCCCGCGCGAATGAGCAGCGCCTTCACCTCCGCGGCGAGCTCGGGCCGCCCCGGAGCCGGATATTTGAGGTGATAGGTGTGCTCGGGGAAACCGTGATAGTCGTACACCATCGGCGGATGCGCCGAGGTCGACACGGTGAAGGCGTCAGCCTCCCAGTGTCCTGATATGACGAGCACGGCCTTGGGCTTCGCCGGCAAGAGCTGCGGCAGCCGGCCGAACGCCTCGGCGGTCTTCGCATATTGCACCCGCCTGTCTTCCATGAACGGCCAGGGACCGCCGCCATGCGACAGGAACAAGGTCGGAAATCGCACCATAGGCTCAGGCTCGTTTCATTGGCAACATGCGCGTGCGAGCTGCCCGCGCGATCGGCCGCGAGCATAGGCAAACCCGTATGGTTAGCAAGACGTTAACGATTTTCCGCCCAGAATCCCCGGCGTAGCCGAAGGAGTCGGCCAGCAGCCAGGGACGTGAAATGAAGAAGTTTGCGTTGGGGGACGTCGTCAACAGTGACAAGGGCCGCCGCGGCGTCGTGCGCGCCGCCTACAGGTCGAAGGAAGGCCAGCAGTTCTACGCCGTCGAGAAAGACGGTGCGATGGATTATCTGGAGGAAGACCGGCTGAGCCCGGCGCCGCGCGTCGAGCTCGCGGCTTAAGTCCAACTCAACCTGCCCTAACGCCCGAACCGGTCCAGGTGCTCCGACCAGGGGTCGTCTCCGCTCGCGATGCCATCGTTCGTGATCAGCAGCAGGCGATCGCTGCCTGCGGCCGCATCCCAACGCGGCAGGTCCGCACCGTTGGGATCGCCGTTCTTGGCAAAATTGATCCAGTAGGCGCGCATGCGGTTTGCGACCTCGCGATCGCCTCGTGACAAGATGCCTGCACCGGGCATGCCTTCCACGCCGAAGATGAACTGCAATTCCCGCCCGTGACCGCCCTCGGGGTTTGCGCGCCGTGCCTCCGGCACATAGGCAAAGCGATAGCGAAAGGTCGGCGCACCGCTGGCGGCATGCAGGCGCGCCAGCAGTCTCACCGGCTCGGAGAAGACCTTGTCGGTGTAGAATCTGGCCGCGCGGCCGGAGGGTCTGGCGAGATCGGGATAGAGTTCGCGCAGCTCATCGCCGGTGGTGCCTGACGACGCCAGCTCTTCCCGGATATCCAGCTCGCCGTCGAAACCCGTCTCGTCGTCGTTCGAGCCGATGATCACGGGAATGCGGCTCTCATGTCGGGCCGCGAAGCCTGCGGCGACCTCCTCGCGCACCAGACTCCCATCGATCGTCGGCGCGAAGCTCCTCGGCGATTTTTCGAGCAGACGTTTTTCAGCGGCAAGCAGGCGTCGCGGCTCGGCTGCGCGCAAATCGGCCTGTCGCCCCAGCGCCGCCACGAATTGCCGGCCCACAATCTCGGCCTCTTGTGCCGAACGCAGGCGCGCACTGCCGGGGATCGATTGCAGAATGGCTTTCTGGAACAGATCGCGCGATTGGTCAGACAGCATCAGCAGCGCGATCGAGGTCGCGCCTGCGCCACTGCCGAACAAGGTAACGTTGGTGGGATCGCCGCCGAAGGCCGCGATGTTGTCGTGCACCCAATGCAGCGCCGCGATCTGGTCCATCAGGCCGTAATTGCCGGAGCCGCCTTCCGACAGCGCGGGATCGCTGAGCCAGCCGAGCGCGCCGAGGCGAAAATTCACCGTCACCACGATGAGGCCGGCTTGCGCGAGCCTCGCACCGTCGAACAGCGGATCGTTCGCGGTGCCGCTGACGAAAGCACCGTCGTGGATGAACAGCATCACCGGCAGCGGGCCGTCGACCCCGAACGGACGGAACACGTTCAGCGTCAGGCAATCCTCGCTCGATCCCGGCAGCGACGGCTGAAGACACGGCGCGCCATACGCATAGGCGGTGCGCATCTCCGAACTCTCGGGCGCGGCCTGCGGCGGACGCCAGCGCAGCGGCCCGATAGGCGCGGCCGCATAGGCCAGCCCCTTGAACGAGGCTACTTCGCCTTCGACGGCGCCGAGCATCTGCCCTTCGCGCGTCAGCGCAAATGGAAACTGGCCGACCGGCTGGGCCGCGGCCGAGCCGGCGCACCAGAGGACCAGAGACGTCGCAAAAAGCGCGAACACGGACCGCATCTTCGGAGCATCTCGATGCGCGGAAGGATTTGAGCAGGTTATGTCCGTGGCCCGCTGCGAGGCAAGCGCCGCGGCTGCGCCTAGCTCCGCTTGGCGGCAAGCTCCGCCAGTGCGTGGCGTGCGATGATGCCGAGCTCACCGAGCGTGGTGTGACCGGACCGCGCCGCCTCGATCAGCCGCTCGGCGATGAACCTGCGGCTGTCGTGATCACCGCCGTGCGGCAGTTGGCGGCACGTCTCCTCCAGGACGACGTCCATGTTCGCTTTGGTCCGCTCACTCAACTCTGTCATGACGCCCTGAGAACGCGTGGCTTGTAGCCGCAAGCATACACAGACGGATCGTACATGATTAGCCCGGGTAATCACGGCCATTGTGCATCGCGATGCGTGCATTGAAGCAACGTTCGCGCAGCCACGATGACGCCGCAAACGGCCACCGAAGATTGCACTTGTTCTGATGACAAGCCGAACCTGCAGCGATAGCCTGCCGGCAAAACAAAACACACGGGAGGAAATGCCATGCCTGATGCAATGGTTGCTGCGCGTGCCTCTGACACGGGGCGCGGAACCAGCCAGCAGGTCGATGTTGCCGTGGTCGGTGCCGGCTTTGCCGGCCTCTATCTTCTGCATCGGCTGCGCAAGGCCGGCCTCACGGCGGTCGGCCTCGAAGAAGCCGGCGACGTCGGCGGCACCTGGTACTGGAACCGATATCCCGGCGCGCGCTGCGATATCCAGACCATCGACTACAGCTACACCTTCGATCCGGACCTCGAGACCGCCTGGACCTGGTCGGAGAAATACGCGGCCCAGCCCGAGATCCTGCGCTATCTCGGCTTCGTCGCCGACCGCTACGATCTCAGGCGTGACATCCGCTTCAAGACCAAGGTCACGGAAGCGAAATGGGACGAGGCCACCGAACGCTGGCAGCTCACCACCGACAATGGCGCGGCGGTCTCCTGCCGCCATTACATCATGGCCACCGGCTGCCTCTCGGCGCCGAAGCCGCCGGAGATCGACGGCGTCAAGGACTTCAAGGGCGAGGTCTATTTCACCGGACGCTGGCCGCATGACGGCGTCGATCTCGCCGGCAAGCGCGTCGCGGTGATCGGCACGGGATCGTCGGCCATTCAGTCGATCCCGCTGATCGCCGAGCAGGCCGCACATCTGACCGTGTTCCAGCGTACGCCGAATTTCGCGCTGCCGGCGCATAACGGCCCAGCGCCTTCCGATCGCATGAGCCTGCTGCAAGGCGATCGCGCGGCCTATCGCGAGCAGGCGCGCCAGTCGATGGCCGGCGTGCCCTATCCGCAGCAGACGGTCGTGAGCTGGCAATTAAGCGATGCCGAGCGTCGTGAGCGGTTCGAACGCGCCTGGGCGGCCGGCGACCTCGTCCACATCCTGACCCAGCTCTGGGCCGACCAGGCGGTCGATATCGACGGCAACAAGATCGTCCAGGACCTGATCCGCGAGAAGATCCGCGCCGCCGTCAAAGACCCCGAGACCGCCGCGGCGCTGATGCCGGACGATCATCCGTTCGGCGCCAAGCGGCCCTGCCTCGATACCAACTACTATGCGACCTACAACCGGCCGAACGTCACGCTGGTCAATCTGCGCCAGGAGCCGATCAAGGCGATCACCGCAAGCGGCATCACGACGGCAAGGCGCAGCGTTGATGTCGATGTGATCGTGTTCGCGACCGGATTCGACGCCATGACCGGCGCGATCCGCGCCGTGCATCCGATCACCGGACGCGGCGGCAAGTCGCTCACCGACGTCTGGGCGCAGGGGCCGCAGACCTATCTCGGGCTCACCGTCGAAGGCTTTCCGAACTTCTTCATGATCACGGGACCCGGCAGCCCGTCGGTGCTGTCGAACATGGCGGTGTCGATCGAGCAGCATGTCGACTGGGTCGTCGATCGTCTCGCAGCATTGCGCGACGCCGGCTTCACCACGATCGAGCCGACCGAGACGGCGCAGGCCGGCTGGAACAGGCACATGGCCGACTGCTCGATGGTGACGCTGCACCGGCTCGCCAACACCTGGTACACGGGCGCCAACGTTCCCGGCAAGGTGCAGGGCCTGATGCCCTATACCGGCGGCGTCGGTCCCTATCGCAGCATCTGCGACGAGGTGGTCAGCCGCGGCATGCTCGGCTTCAAGCTGACGGGTCCCAATGTCGCCGCGCAATGCAATGACGGCGAGGTGGTGCGGCTGCAGCCGGATGTGCGGCTGGTGCTGAACCTGCTGGCGTCGCTCAACCTGCCGCCGATCGAGTCGATGGGCGCGCAAGGCGCCTGCGCCTTCGTCAATGAGTTCAACAAGGGCCGTCCCGCTGGACGGCCGATCGGCGAGATCGTCGACGGCACGCTGCCCGGCGCCGACGGTCCCTTGCCTTATCGGGTCTACAAGCCGGCAACATCAGGGCCGCATCCAGTCGTGGTCTATTTCCACGGCGGCGGCTGGGTGCTCGGCGACGAGCAGTCGGACGATCCGTTCTGCCGCGACATGGTGCGGCGGACCGGCATGATGCTCGTCAGCGTCGGCTATCGTCATGCGCCCGAGCATCGTTTCCCGGCCGCGGCCGAAGACGGCTACGCGGCGACGCGCTGGATCGCGGAGCACGCCGCCGAGCTCGGCGGCAGGCCGGGCCCGGTGCTGGTCGCGGGCTGGAGCGCCGGCGGCAACATCGCCGCCGTCACCTGTCAGCTTGCCCGCGATCGCGGCGGGCCTGATATCGCGGGCCAGCTCCTGATCTGCCCGGTCACCGACTGCACTTTCGACCGCCCCTCCTACAACGACAATGCGACCGGCTATTTCCTGACCCGCTCGTTGATGTACTGGTTCTGGGACCTCTATTGCTCGCCGGCCGACCGCACCGATCCGCGCGCCTCGCCGCTCCGCGGCAAGGTCGCAGGCCTGCCGCCGGCCTTCGTCGTCACCTGCGAATTCGATCCGCTGCGTGACGAAGGCATCGCCTATGCCGAGGCAATGGCGGCCGCCGGTGTCCCGGTCGAGCAACTCAAGGCGCGCGGCCATTTCCATTCGTCCTTCACGATGGTGGACGTGATCATCACCGGCGCGCCGGGCCGGGTGCAGATGGCCGAGGCCTTGCGACGCTTCGCCGGGCTTCCGCCCGAAGTTGGTCGCGGCGACGATCGCAGCCAGGTTCATACCAGCCCGGGGCATAAGATCGCGGCCGCCGCGAGTTGAGCAGCGGCAAGCCGGCCGGGAGCCATGCTCCCGGCCGCGACGACAATTGATATCGTCCCGGTACGCGCGTTTCCTTTGGACCAGGCCCGACGACGCTGAGCCGGCCTGCGTTGTCAGCTGAGCAGCTGGGGCTGGTGATCCGGCAACAACGACGAGGCCGCAATGAGGCCGCCTGCGGATGCAAGAGCGGCAATAAGCCAGGGCCACACATAGCTGACAGCCGCGGCTTCGTAGGGCAGCGGCGCACCGAGCGCCGCGATGCCCAATGCAAAGCCGCCTTGGCGCATGACCACAGTCACTGCCGAGGCCATGCCGGTTTGGTCCGGAGACACCAACGCGACGACAGCACCCGATAGTTGCGGGTGCGCCAGCGCTGCGCCAACCCCGATCAACAGCATCCCGGTCGCCGTCGCGGCGAGAATAACTCCAGTGTTCGGGAGCCAGCCACTCGCGATCAGCATCAACGTGAGATCGCCCGCCAGCAGCACCAGCATCGCGGTCGCGAACAGCCGGCGCCAGCCCCAGCGTTTCGCCAAACGGGCTCCATAGGGCGGCAGCAGAAGCATCGGCAGCGTCGCAAAGAGCAATGCGAATCCGACCGATGAGCCTGTCCAGCCAAACGCTGCATCCAGGAACGGCGGCAGGTAGACGAGGACGGCCCAGTATCCGATGGAGACGGCAATCAGCAACGACGAAATTCCGATCATGACCGGTCGACCAAATACAGCCGGATCAAACATCGGCGCGGGCCGGCGCCGCTGCTGCATCGCAAAGATGGCGAGTAGACACACACTTGCCCCGAGACCGACCGCAACCCGGACCGGTGCTGCACGCCCCATCAACAGGCTCTCGATCGCTAGGCCAAGAGCAAACGTGAGAAGAACGATACCGCTCCAATCAAGCGGACGACCGGCAGGGCCGCGCGATTCTGCGACCAACCGTGGAACAGCGAGAATGGCGAGCAGGCAAAGTGGGATATTTGCCAGGAAAATCCAGCGCCACCCAACCCACGTCGAGACGAGCCCTCCGAGCGTCGGCCCAAGAGCCATCGCCGTACCCGAGATCACGCCCATCAGCGCGAATGCACGGGCGCGCTCGTCAGGCCGGGTATAGGTGCTCGCGAGCAGCGCGATGCCTCCGGTAATGACGAACGCTGCGCCAAGGCCTTGAACTGCACGCGCAGCCCACAGCACCGGGCCTCCCGCCGCGAAGCCGCAGGCGATCGAACCGGTCAGGAACACGATGTTGCCGCCAAGCAAGGCACGTCGTCGTCCATACCTGTCCGCCAGCGCACCGGCGGCCAGCAATCCCCCTGTAAAAGCCAGACTGTAGGCATCCATGACCCAGGCATAGGCGGCGACGCCGAAACCGAGCTCGGCCGCGATGGCCGGCATTGCGACGACAACCGCTGTCACGTCGAATTGCGTCAAGAAGGCCGCCATGCCGAGCACCGTCGCCGGCAGCAGGTTGTGCCAACAGCCCCGCGACTGCGTAGGGAGTTCGGGCTGGGTCATCGGTTTCCAATCGTGAAAGCGTCTCTCCCGATATGCACGCCGGCGCGGGTTGCACGCCAATGCAAGTTGTTCACATCGCCATGAAATTCATTCATGATGATGCGATGCGCTCATTTCCTCCTTTTGACGGCCTGATTGCGTTCGAGGCCGCCCTGCGACATGCGAGCGTCACCCGCGCCTCGGCGGAACTCGGGCTTACGCAGAGCGCGGTCAGTCATCGGCTGCGCAAACTCGAGGACTTCGTCGGGACGCCGCTCCTCATTCGCCAGCCGAGCGGCCTCAGCGCCACGCCCGCCGGTATTGCACTCTCGAACGAGTTGGCCGGCTTGTTCGACAGAATGGCGGATTTTCGTGCGCTTTGTCGGGCCGCCGCGCCACCTCAGGCCTTGAAGGTCGGCGTAGGTGCAGCGCTTGCCGACTATTGGCTCGTGCGGCGCTTGCCCAATTTTGCGCAAGCGCATCCCGGCATACCGGTTGAGCTGGCGGTACGTGAAGCCGACGCACACGCGAGGTCGGCCGATCTCGACGTCACGGTCCTGTGGCAACCAGCAGCGGGCTTCAGGCCCATGTCCACGCAGCGTTTGCTGTTTCGCGAGCATGTGTACCCCGTCTGCCACCCGCGCCTGCTGCTTGGCCGACGCCCCCTGACCGACGTGACCCGCCTCAAATCGTTGCCGCTCCTGCACAAGGGCCGGGCCGGCGAAGACAGTGGGGTCGAATGGTCATGGACAACGTGGTTCGAACGATTGGGCCTCGGCCGCCCGCCGCCGGCCGAGATCCGTTTTGCAACGATAGCCACTGCCGTCGCCGCCGCCCTCGCCGGCAACGGGATCGTGCTCGCACGCTCGCTACTGGTCCAGGACGCGCTCAAGGACGGGAGGCTGGTACGGGTGCTTCCGCAATCGTGGGACTTGCCGGCGAGCAAAGCCCAAATCGTGCGCTGGCCCCCGGCGATGGCCAAAGATTCCCGGGTGCAGGCGTTTGTTCGCTGGATCCTGCAAATGCCCAGGATTCCCCAGGATTGAGCCAACGCCGCGACGATTAGCCGGGAACCATTTCTCGGCCGCCGCGTTAAGGGGCGTGTGGCATTGAGATGCAGTAATGGGTGTGGGCCCCGGTACGCACGATCGTGTGCCGGGGTTCTTTTTGCGTGAGGCGGGACGATGGGGGACGTGGTTGGGGATTCAAAGGTCGATTTTGGTGTGCTGGCGGTGCTGCATAAATGGCCATCGCTTGCGAACCAGCGGCGGTCGGACCGAGCGTCCTACCAGGTGATCGAGGGCACGCTCGACGAATGCATCTCGGCGTTCATGGCGAAGCCGGCGGCGACCAGGCATCTCTATGAGATTCGCACGATCGCACAACCGCCGCTGGTCACCGACATTCTCTCGCCCGAGCACATCACCGAGCTGGCGCGGCTGCGCGAATTTCTCTGATCCCCGCAGAAAGCACCGGCTGAGCGAAGGAACCTTCTTCCGGTTTTTCCCGTTGATGGTGATCGGAAGCGAAGGCGTGAGTGCCTCAGATGCTTGAAGCCGGCGTGCCAGCCCCGGTCGTGCCCTATGGCGCAGACCAGACCCTGTTCGTGGTGATCGACCGCCTCGACAAGGCGACTGAAGTCCGTGTCGAGCGAAGCGATCTCGACGCCACGATCGGCGAGCTCGTCGCCGGCTGCTTCAACGACCCCGTCAAGGTCATCTCGTTCAACACGCTCGAGCACTGGATGAAGGATATCTCGACCGACGTCGCCGGCGAGATTCGGGCGCGCTGCGACATCGATGGCGTGACGCTGCCCGACTATCTCAGCGACTTCGTCGAGAGCCACAGCTGAGCGCGCGTGGGATGATGAGTATCAGGCGCGCCGGTACTTGCCGGCGATGACCTCGATCTCGCGGCGGCGTTCGCCCGCGAAGGTCAGGAGCTTTTCGATCGTCAGCGTATCCGTGATCCGTTTGGCCAGCCGCTCGGCGCGTGCGGCCTGATCTTCGAGATACTGGATCGTATTCAAACGCCACCTCCCAAGAGCTTCAATCTGGAGTCCCGAATGTTTGGGTATCCATGGTGGCTGGAGGCGGCTAACAGCCGGTTAAGCACAGCGTTTCGGATCGATATCACTGCAAATTATTGCACCACGTCGAGCCGGACATTGGTGACACCCTTGTCGACCATGCCGAGCGCCTCCGCCGCGGAGGGCGAGATGTCGACCACGCGTCCGCGAACATACGGCCCGCGATCGTTGATCCTGACGGTCACGAAGCGGCCGGACGAGACATCGGTGACGCGCAGCTTGGTGCCGAACGGCAGGCTGGGATGGGCCGCGGTCAATTCGTTCTTGTCGAACCTCTCGCCGCTCGCCGTCTCCGTATCCGAATAGAAGCTGGCGACGCCATGCGAGACGCTTTGCTTTGCGTCGCCGGCGGGAACGCGCGCCCGGCTGATCGGACGCGGATGCAGCGCCGCCACCCTGTGCGGTCGTTCGACAGCGGCGTGCCGGTGGGTGCCGAGATCGGCTTTCTGGCGGCCGACCGGCGATTGCGCACACGCCGCAAGCGACGCCGCGCCGATGATGGCGAGCAGGATCCGGCACAGGGTTGCCAGCGAAATCCGGGCAGTTTCGGCACGTGCAAATCGAGACATGATGCGCCCTCCGAACGGCCCCGAGTTTCGGTGGGCAATGAGGGCAGAACCTTGTCGGAACGAAAGCACGCCTGAGGCCGCAGCCGTTTCAGGTTTAGCTGTGGCGATTCCACCACACTGGCTTGTCCTGAATCGAGACAGACTCGTCGGAGAGGCCTGATACGACGCGCCAGATCATCGGGCGCGTCTCCGGGGAAACCTCGCCAGGTTCGGCGCCAGCCCTCGAGAGCCGCGCGAGCTCGCGCCGATAGAGCCACGGCCAGCCGGTTTTCAGGCTGGCGAGAAAGTCGAGCTCCCGTTGTGTCAGCGTGCACATCATGAACAGGGTCCGGTTGCAAAGCCGCGCCGTCAGCCGACGAGGCCTCCCATCGCTTTGACGTCGGCGCTGCCCGGGAAGACTGTTTCTGCGAGCACCTTCTCCTCGACACGCAGGTGATCCCGCAGCAGGCCCTTCAACACCGCGCGCAAATCCGTAGTCGGCTTGAGATCGCGATCCTCGAACAGCTGCGCCGGCTTCAGACCCGGCCAGTCCGCGATCACGCGGCCACCGGTGAGCCCGCCGCCGATCAGGAAGGCGACCGTGCCCGTGCCGTGGTCGGTACCCTGCGTCCCGTTGATGCGCGCGGTTCGCCCGAACTCGGTGACAACGGCCACGACTGTTTCGCGCCACGCTTCGCCCATGTTGCTCTCGATTGCGGCAAAGGCGCCATCGAGCGCGCCGAGCAGATTGTAGAGCTGGCCCGAGGCCGCGCCCTCGGCGATGTGCGTATCCCAGCCGACGAAGCCCATGGCGCCGACGCGCGGACCGTCGGGCTTGGCGAGATAGCGCGCGGCCGTGCCGGCGGCTTCGGCGAAGTAGGCGCGCACGCGCGCGATGCCGGGCGGCGCCAAGGTCGGATCGTCGGACATCGGATCGCCCGTGCCCGATGCGCCGCCGAGCGAAGCGAGCTTCATGCGGGCCTGGAGCACGGTCGCAAGCTTCGGATCGGTGTGCTGGTAGAGATCGAGCAGGCGGTTCTGCGTGTCCTCGCTCGCCGGCAACAATCGCTGCGGCACCCAGGTCATCACAGGCGCCGAACCGCGCACCACTAGCGGCGTCACCGAGCCGATGCCGAGCGCGCGGCTGCCGCGCGGGTCGACACGCCCGCCGGATTCCAGCGCGAGCAGCGCGCGGTTGAGCCATCCCGAGCTGGTCATGCCCGGCTTGACGAGCCCGCTCTCCAGTACATCCTGGCCGTCGAAATGCGAACGCTCGCGATACGGCGTCGCGGTGGCATGGACGATCGCAGCCTTGCCGCTTTTGTAGAGCCGATGCAGATTGGGCATCGCCGGATTGAGCGCGAAGAAGGCATCGAGCGGCAACGCGGGCGGCTTGCCGTCCAGCACCAGCGCGCGATCGCCGCGCAAGGAGATCCAGTCGGGATCGCCGACCGGTGCAACCGCGCCGAGGCCGTCGAGCGCGCCGCGCAGCACGATGACCAGGAGGCGCGGATCGCGCCCTTCTGCGCGCGCGATTCCAGGCATCTGGCTCCATGCGAATAGTGCGCCGGATCCGACCAGAAGCTCGCGCCGCGTGGGCAAATGATTGACGACGCCCATGCTCACCTCCTCTGAAAATCCGCCGACATGAACAACAGCGCCAGCGCCTGCTGCCGGCTCTCGGCACGGCCGACCGCCTGCTTCACCTCGGGCGCGATCTCGGATCCGAACACGTCCTCGATGATCGCTTGAGGATCGGCCATGCCAGTGATGCGCTCGGCAAAATTGTTGGCGACGTCCAGCCGCCGGCCGACGCCGTCGATCCAGCTGGGCTCGTCATCCGGATAGCCCTTCGGCGCCGACGGACGCCACAGCGCCTCGCCGAGCAGCTCCTGGCCGCCGGTGAAGCGGATGGGATCGACGACCGTGATGCCGACCGCACGCACCATGCCAACGCCCCACTCGCTGGGACGCTTGAGTTTCGACGGCGGCTCGCGCCAGGCTTCGTCGGACGACACCATCGCGATCGCGACTTGCTTGAGATCGCCCTCGGTGTCGCGAAAAGTCTTCGCCATCTGCTCGATCAGCACAGGCGGCGGCTCGTCGGCAACGAAGTGCCGGGCGAGCTTGGTCGCGACATGGGTCGCGGTGGCCGGATTCGCGGCGAGATCGCGCAGCACCGCACGGCCCTGCTCGACATCTTCCTGTTCGTAGCGCTTGCCGAGCACGGTCTGTCCGCCCGGTTCGTGCAGCCGCGGATTGAACGTGAAATCGCCGCCGTGCTGGGGATCGGCGCCCGGCGGCACCAGTGTCCAGCCGGTCAGCACATTGGCAAAGCTGATGACGTCGTCCTGGGTGTAGCCAGCGCGCACGCCGAGCGTATGCAGCTCCATGATCTCGCGCGCAAAGTTTTCGTTGAGGCCGCTGCTGCGGTTGATGCCGGCCGTCGAGTTCGCGCCCATCGAGCCGAGATTGTCGAGATAGACCAGCATCGCCGGATGGCCCTCGACGGCCAGCAGGAGATCGACGAAGCGGCCGAGCGCATTTGCGCGAACGGCTTCGCGCTCATAGGCGCCGGACATGCTCTGGATGCGGTTGGCCGAGACGCAGAAATGGTTGGACCAGAACCACACCAGCCGCTCGGCAAAGCCGATGTCGGCGGAAAGCGCCGCTTCCGTGCGCACCTTGGCTTCCTGCAAATAGATCGGACGGCCGGGATCGGGAATGGCATCGGCCGCTTGCTTCGCCGCCATCTCGGCGGCGTCCTTGTCCGCTCCCTGTCCTTGCGTCTGGTCTTCCGACATGGTCGGCGTCGCCGCCACCTGCTGCTTCTTGGCCTGCTGCTGGGCCTGCTTGGCGCGCGCGGCGCGCCGCGCATTGGCATCAGCCACGGTGCGATAGGCCTTTGCGCTGGAAGGAAGACTGGCGGCGGCGTTCAGGACGAGCGGGCGGTCGAGCTCGGCGATCAGCGCGCCGCGCGGGTCGGTCCCGACAGCCGCGATCGATCCCGGGCGCGGCCCCATCCCGAAGCGATGAAGCGCCAGCACTGAATCGGCCTTTGCAGAACTGCTCATGGCGAATGCCCAATTCTTTCGAGCCTGCCGACGGTGCCCGTCGCAGGCTACGAACTGTAATGCTACAGATCGTAGCATTCACGACGAAGACCGGCAAGCGGAGATTGAGAGAGCGTCGTCAACAACTCGGGAGCCGCCGGTCCCGCAGACCAGCGGCAATCGTCCTAAAAATTCGGCCCGAGCGCGATTTTCGTGATCGTTCCGTTTCTGACGCCGATGCGCCATTCCGCCGAACCATTGGCGAACTGGGCGACGTAGATGTCGCTGTCGAGCGCAGTGACGCCGCGGAAGGAGACCGCACGCAGCGCACCCAGCCGCGTCAGAATCGCCTGATCGAACGGAAGCTGCGCGCGTGTGATGTCGGCGACCTCAGACGTCATCCGTTCGTAGTCCGGCTGCCCCTTGCCGACGCCCTCGATGTAGCGGCGCAGCATCTCCTCGCCATTGGCGATCGGAACGGCGCGCCGCGCTGCGCGACCCGGACGCGCGCCGAGGTTTGAGGCCTCGACATTGTGGAAGCGCGTTTGCCGACCCGGCACCAGGATCTCCATGCACCGTCCCGACTTGTCGGCAATCACCCACGGATTGTTCACGGTGGTGGTGGAAGCCCAGGTCATGTTGGGCCTGACGACGCTCTGCGTCTTGCGATTGCCGTCGGCATCGAGATTGAAGATTTGGATGTCGTCGCCCATCTCGTTATAGACCATGATCCTGATCGGCGAGGTGCCGGCGCGGCCGCGCACGTTCGCCTCCTCCGAGCAAGGCACGATGCCACCGAGTTCGTCGTTGCCGTCGGCCCGGAAGATGACATCGCCGGCTTTGCCGTCGGGCTCGATCAGCAGGCGGAATTCGGCCGTGCCGTTCTCGAACTTCGCGCCATAGATGTCGTAGCCGCCGGGGCCGACGCCGCGGAAGAAGATCGATTCCAACCCGCCGAGCGCAACGAACGTCGCGTGCATTTCATTGAGCTGGCGGTGGATCTTGGCCGCGAGCGGCGCGCTCATGCGCTCGTAGTTCGGCGTGCCGGCGCGCAGATCCTCGATCCCGCGCAAGATCATCTCCTTGCCGCCGACGGCCGGGACCTGCTCCCTGAAGCGATCGGGCACTTCGGCAAGACGACGCGCGAAATCCGCTTCGACCGCCTGAGCCACCGCCGCATCGACGCGGGCCGCAAGACGCGCGCCGAAAACCGCACTCTGTAGCAACACGCGCGAGACCCTCGACTGCTCGTCGCGCAGGAAGATCACGAGATGGTCGCCGCGGAAGGAGAACGCATCAGTGCCCTCGGCAAGGATTTGCGTCGTGCCCTGCCCGGTTTCCTGCAACCAGAGACGGTCGCCATCGCGGCGCACGGTGAGCACGCGGTTCGGCGCAATCCTGTACCAGCCGACATATTGATCGAGCGAGGCAGCTTCGGTCGTCGGCGCCGGCATCTCGGCGACACGCACCGCGCGCACGTCGCGGCCGTTCATGCGCAGCATCAGTTCGGCGGAGCGACGTTCCGCATCGAGCGGGAACGTGATCTCGCCGGACGAAGCCATGTAGGACGCGGTTCCGTCGCTACCGACATTCAGGCGCAGCCGGCGTTGCCCGGTGAGTTGGCCGTAGAGGTCGTCACCTTCGCGGAAGATGGCGAACACCGAAGCCGGGCCCATCGCGTAGAAATTGACGAAGGGGCGGTAATGCTGGGCCGGCACCTCTCCACTATCCGCGGCGAGCAGCGGAGGCTCCGGGGTGCGATAGGCGATCATGCCGGCGGACACGATCACGGCGGGAACGATCGCGGCCGCGATCCACGCCCGCTTGCGCCAGCCGACCGCGACGGGCATCGCGGCGGTCGCGATGATGCGCTCGACGCGGGCGCGCACGGTCGAAGCCCGCGCCATCGCGAGCTCGAGCGGCCGCGGGTTTACCGTGCTTGCGAAATCAAGCAGGATTTCCGCATAGGACAGCCGGTCGTCGATCACCTCGATCGCCTCGGCGTCGCTGATGATCTCGGCAAGTTCGGCAAGACGCGCGAGCTGCCACCAGGCGAACGGGCTGAACCAGAACACCGCGCGATTGAGAGAGGCGAGCAGAAGGATATAGAAATCTCGGTTGGCGACATGCGCGCCCTCATGCGCGAGCACCGCGAGGCGCTTCTTGGCGTCCCAGCCGGAAAATTGCGGCGGCACCAGAATGGTCGAGCCAAACGTGACGGGACCGCCGATCTCGCGGCTGACGCGCACATCGGCGTCGACCATGCGCGGACCGTTGATCGGCCTTGCCGCGCGCGCGAGGCGCCAGGTCAGACAGAGGCCGATGGCCAGCCGCAGCAGCAACAGGCTGGCAACGCCGGCATGGACGATTGTGGCGATCAGCCACCAATTGATCGAGACGCCGCTCTGCGCCGGGGAAACAATCGCCGCGCCGGGCGTGATCGGCTGCATGGGCTGCGGCATCTCAAACATCGAGATATCGGCAGGCAGGACATCAGCCGGCACCGATACCGGCAATGGCAGCCGGGTGATGGTGACCGTCGGCCAATGCATCACCAAGGGCATCGCCAGCGATGCCAGCAGCACGATGACCCACGCCGTCATGTGGACGTGCGGATTGCGCACGCGAAACAGGTTGAGACCGAACCAGACGACGCCTCCCAGCACAAGGGAGCGTAGCGCCGCCTCCGCCAGAGTTGCGATCATTCTTTCTTCACTCCCCTCGCCTTCTTCGCCTTGGCCACCTGGTCGGCCAGTGTGCGCAACTGCTGCTGGTCAAGCATTGCATTGTCGACCATGCCGACGAGGACCTCCTCCATCGAGCCGTTGCAGAACCAGTCGACGATGCGCTGCACCGCCTTGGCCGCAACCCGCGCGCGCTCTTCGGCTGCGTGGTAGACATAAGTGCGTCCGTCCACCGTATGCCGAGCATAGCCCTTTTCTTCCAGCCGGCGCAGCACCGTGCGGACGGTCGATTCCTTCAGCCGACGCGACAGCTTCTCGCGCACCACCTCGGCCGTGACAGGACCATGGGCCCAAACCAGTTGCATGACCTCGTGCTCAAGGTCGCCCAGGTCGGGCAAACGATCGTCCATGGCGGCTTACCTTGGTTTCGAATTTTCTTGTAGCGCTACAGAGCGTCGCATACACGGCCGCGCCGCGCAACGGGGTTTCTACCTGAAATGGTATCGCGTGCTGACCGAACCGGGGAAATAACGTCGCAAGTCGGATCGACTTTCGATCGGGCTAGCAGACTGCCCTGCCCCTCACCCGGATTGCGCCGGACGATGCTTCGCATCGCCGGGAGCAATCCGACCTCTCCCCGCAGAAGAGCGGGGAGAGGTTAGGGAGGCAACCTCTCTCACTCCCTCGCCCCGTTCTTACGGGGAGAGGGTGGGGTGAGGGGCTGCCTCCGCAGATTCAGATCGAATTGTAAGCGTCAGTACTGCGGCTCGTACATCTGGGACTGAACCAGTCCCTTCACGTCATTGGGCGCGGGTCCGTCCGCAAGCCCGCGCTGAAAAGCGACATCGGCGACGGCCGCGGCGATGCGGACCGAGACCTCGCGGATGCGCGGCAGCGCCGGGTAGAGGCTGCCTTGCGCGAGATCGTCCTTGCCGACGCAATTGGCGAGCGTATGGGCGGCCGCCATGAACATCTCGTCCGTGACGAGGCGCGAGCGGCTGGCGATGACGCCGAGGCCGACGCCCGGGAAGATGTAGGAGTTGTTGCCCTGGCGCGGCACGAAGGTGCGGCCGTTGAGCTTGACCGGATCATACGGACTGCCGCAGGCAAATAGCGCGCGGCCCCCGGTGTAGCGGTAGGCGTCCTCCGCCGAGCATTCGGCCTTCGAAGTCGGATTGGAGAGCGCGAACACGATCGGCTGTTCGTTGAGCTCGGCCATCGCCTTGAGCACATCGGGCGTGAAGGCGCCGCCGACCGCGGCAACACCGATGATCGCCGTCGGCTTCAGCGTCCTGATCGCGGTGAGGAAGTCGGCGATCGGCGCCTGGTCGGCATGGGCATAACGGAGCTTGTGACCGGACAGGCCTTCACGGCCGCCGACGACGAGGCCGCGGGAATCCACCAGCCAGTTGCGGCGGAGCGCCTCGGCTTCAGAGGCGCCCTCCGCCATCATGGCGGACGTCACGAGATCGGCGATGCCGGTCGCGGCCTCGCCCGCGCCGAGGAACAGGATGCGCTGATCCTTCAGCTTGCCGCCGTTGACGCGCAGCGCCGAGAACAGGCCGGCGAGCGCCACCGCAGCCGTGCCCTGGATGTCGTCGTTGAAGACGCAGGCCTCATCGCGGTATTTGTGCAGCAGCTTGAACGCCGAGTGGTTGGCGAAATCCTCGAACTGGATCAGCACACCGGGAAAGGTCTTGCGCGCGGCGACCATGAACTCGTCGACGAAGCTGTCATAGGCCTCGCCCGTGAGCCGCCGCTCGCGCAAGCCGAGATAATACGGGTCCTTCAAGAGCTCTTCGTTGTTGGTGCCGACGTCGAGCACGATCGGCAGGCACGTTTCGGGATGCACGCCGGCGCAGGCCGAATAGAGCGAGAGCTTTCCGACCGGAATGCCCATGCCGTTGGCGCCGAGATCGCCGAGGCCGAGGATGCGCTCGCCATCGGTGACGACGATCAGCTTGGCCGGATAGGGCCAGTTCTTCAGGATCTCGCCGATCTGGCCGCGATCGCGCGAGGAGATGAACATGCCGCGTGGGCGCTGGAAGATCAGGCCGTATTTCTGGCAGGCGAGCCCGACCGTCGGCGTGTAGATGATCGGCTGGATCTCGTCGATATTGTCGACCACGACGCGGAAGAACAGCGCCTCGTTGCGGTCGTGCAACGCGTTCAACGCGACATATTTTTCGAGATCGGTCGGCAGCGTGCGCAGGTTGACGAGCACCCGCTCGACCTGGGTCTCCATCGTCAGCACGCAAGGCGGCAGCAGGCCGCGCAGGCCAAGCGCATCGCGCTCCTGCGCGGTGAAGGCGGTGCCCTTGTTGAGCAGGGGATCGCGCAGCAGCGCCATGCCGTGCACGGAGTCGGACGATGTCGAATGGGCGCTGACCCGAGCAGGTCTATTCACGAATTCCCCCAGGGAGTTTCTTATTGAAGGGCGGGCATTGTCGGCCAGCGCTCACCTGAGATCAAGGACGCAGAAGCCTGCGGCAAGGATCGTGATCCCGCACCGCAGCGAGGTTTTCCCCGCCGTTTTGCGCGCGAAAGGTTAACGCCGCAACGGTGGTCGTTCTCCTCATGGTGAGGAGCGCGGAACGCGCGTCTCGAACCATGAAGGCCCCATCTCGCTTGTGGCCATCCTTCGAGACGGTCGCTGCGCGACCTCCTCAGGATGAGGAAAGCGCTTGTGGCGCCGCAAGCTACTCCGCCTTGATGTCGGCGGCCTTCACGATCGGCCACCATTTCTCGGTCTCGGCCTTCTGGAAGGCTCCGAGCGCTGCGGGCGTTTGCTGATCGGGCGGAGGAATCTCCTGCCCCAATTCGCCGAACCGTTGCTTGACGGAAGCGTCGGCAAGCACGTTGACGATGGCCGCGTTGAGCTTCGTGACGATCTCCTTCGGCGTGTTTTTCGGTGCCCAGATGCCGTGCCAATAGGAGATGTAGAGACCGGGCAGCCCCGCCTCGTCGACGGTCGGGATATCGGGCGCGGAGGCGAGCCGCGTCGGCGACGTCACCGCGAACGCCTTGATCGCACCGTTCTTGTAGTGCGGCAGCGAGTTCGAGGCCTGATCGAACATGATGTCGATCTGCCCCGCCACGAGGTCGATCATGGCGGGCCCCGCGCCGCGATAGGGCACGAACTGGAAGTCGGTCCTGGTTCTCTCCTTGAAGAAGACACCGGCGACGTGGGCCCCGGTGCCGGCGCCCGCGGTGCCGGCGGTCACCTTGCCGGGATTGGCCTTCAGCCACGCGATCATCTCTTTCAGAGTGTTGGCCTCGAGCGACTTCCGGCCGACGATGAGCTGCGTGCCCATCGCGATCGTCGCGACCGGTTCGAAATCGGCGATCACATCGTATGGCAGCTTGAAGATCGCGCCGTTGAGCACATGCGTGCCCCAATGTCCGATCGTGATCGTGGTGCCATCAGGCGTTGCGCGCGCGACGCGGGCGCCGGCGATGCTGCCGGAGGCGCCCGCCACGTTTTCAACCACGATCGTCGCGTGCAATTCGGCGGCGATGCGTTCGGACAGGATGCGCGCCAGCGTGTCGGTCGGACCGCCCGCCGCGAACGGCACCACGAGGGTGATCGGCCGCGACGGAAACGGCTGGGCGTTTGCCGGTGTGGCCCACGCCGCACATCCGAGCAACGCACACATGACGGTCACATGACCGCGCAGTCCAGCCCACCGCCCCCGCATCAGTCTCTCCCACCTTTTTGCCGCCCGCATATTGTCAACGGGCTGGAGCCGGAGTGAACGCTGCCGAACGGATGGAGGCAAGCCGGAAATGATGCCGGACCGCTCAGGATATGTACTCATAAACTCGCGCTGCACTTCGTGTGAGGTCCGCTCTGCCTCCGATACCGGCCGTGTTGGCGCACCTCACCCTAGGTCCGAGTTGTGCCAAGAAGAGACATGCGGTTAAAGCGCCCGGGCACCAAGGTCGAACGCTTTTTTTGCCGCCTGTAGGACTGACCGACTTCCCACCTTGGCGACTGAGAGTGACCGAATTCGACGGTTTAGTTTGTTCGAAGTGCGAGTGACAACATTCCAATTCCAAGCCATTGGATCGCCCATGGAATGCTGGGTATCAGCCCACTTCGTGGCCCGCTTCTGAGTGTTGTGGTTGGTACGAGAGGGATGCAATCCCATCTTACCAACTCCACCGAGTTGAAGAGAAATCAGGCCCCAGCCCTCTGCAACGTGTCTGTGCGAGCCTAATCCACTCGATGGATCGAGCTTGATCCGCCGTATTCGCACATGGTTCGACGCTTCGACAGGCCAAAGCACAAGAAAACATGACAATGCTCCGTTGGAGCAATCACCCACATTGGTGCCTTTGGCCAGCTCCTCCAAGGAGGAAAACTCTCTGAGGTTTTTGTCAAAACTTGAATAGGCCTCTAGGACGCGGCAATGCAGGTCGTCAAAAATAAACTGCAGTATCGGTTCAAAGTCGCCCGACACCGCGTAGAAGTCGCAATTAGGCAATGGCGCGTGTCCTACTCATCAAGACATGTACGGTAGCACTGCGCGCTGGCCGGGCCAAGTAGAGCAGTCATCCCGCATGACCGCTTCGGGTCACGAGCCGCCGATCACACGCAAGGTGGAGACTTCCGCTTTGGATTGGTAAGCCGACGTTTAGGGGTGCACGCCCTATCCTGCCGCTCGCCTTGGCGTCAAATGAGCGGCGCTATCAGCCGGCGGCGCGATGTGCATCAGGATGGTCTGGGTGGCGGATGCGACCTCGATGCCGTTGTGCTGGAAACGCTGCTTCATGCGGCGGTTGAATTCGCGCTGCACCGGCCAGCGGCCGGCCTCGGTGCAACGGATCTGGCCGACAATCGACACCATGGCGCCGTCGACCTTGTCGATGCCCCAGAGCTCGAGATCGCCGCGGATCAGGCTGCGGAATTCGACCTCGCGGCGCATCTCGTCGACGATGTCCTTGAGGATCTGACCAGCGCGGTCGGTGTCTTCCTTGTAGGCGACGTTGACGCTGACGGACGCATTGCCGGCGCCGCGGCTGGCGTTGGTGATGGTCGTGACCGCGCTGAACGGCACGATGTGCACGGCACCGTCGCCGGCCCGCAGCCTGATCGTGCGGATCGAGACGTTCTCGACCACGCCCGATAGCCCGGACACGCTGACGCTGTCGCCAACCTGGACGGTGTTCTCCAGGAGCAGGAACAGCCCGGTGATGAGGTCCTGCACCAGCTTCTGCGAGCCGAAGCCGATGGCGATGCCGACGATGCCGGCGCCCGCCAGCAGCGGCGCGACGTTGACGCCGATCTCGCTGAGCGCCGTGAGGCCGACGACGGTGGCGATGACGCACAGCAAGGCCGTCCGCAGCATCGGCTGAAAGGTCCGCAGCCGCGCGGCGCGGGCATAGTGGCCGTCGCGCGACAGCGAATTGATCTGGCGGTCCAGCAGCGCGTTGCTGGCTTCCCAGATCGCAGCAGCAATGAATACGGCAAGTCCGATCGTCACCACCGCCGAGATCAGCCGGCTGCCGATCTGGCCGCCATAGAACCAGACGATGGCGTCGACGCCCCAGACTTCGAGCACGGCCACCAGGCCAATGAAGGCGATGACGCCGGATACGATCTTGCGCAGCAGCGGCAGATAGCGGTTGGCGCGGATCTCGAGGCCCGGAAAGCGCTGGAGGATTTCCGGCTTGATGCGGAAGCCGCGGTCGATCAGGCCAAGCGTCAGCATGATAGCGACGCGCGTGATCAGCGCCACCGCGATGGTGCCGACGAAATATTGCAGCAGCAGCGAATAGCCGTTGCGGATGTTCAGCGCCCAGACGGCCCACAGCGCAAGGTCAAGCGCGATGGCAAGATAGTGCCAGCCGCCCGCGATGCGGTTGCGCAATCCCGCCGCGATCCCCTGCCGGTCAGCGGGCGCGCGGATGGCTTGCGCGACCTGGCGGCGGCATTGCAGGATGATGACGACGACGAAGAGATGCACCACCAGCATCACCATGCGCAGGAGCGCGGCATAGCCGCCGCGATGCAGGCCGAGCAGCAGCGCCACATTGGCAAAGGCGATGCCGGAGACGCCGACACCGACGATACGGCGCGCCCAGATCTCGATATAGGCGGCTGTTTCGGCCCTGACCGGAAACAAGCCGAACGGTCCCGCCAGCACACGAACCACACAGATGAGCCCGCGCGAGGACGCATAGGCGTTGACGACGGCGAGGATCACGAGGCGGACGGTGGTGGGCTCGCCGATCTCGGTGCCGAGCAGCGCCGTGGCGACGCCGACAAAGACCAGCACGGGAAGCAGTTCGAGCAGAAAGCGTGCCAGCACGAGGGGCAGCCGCAGCATGATTTGCCAGGCCCGCGCCAGGCTGTGGCGGCGCCTGTGCAGTTCGGGCGCGGGGGTGACATCGGCCACTGATGACGGCGGATCGGCAATGGGCAACAGCTGCACCGGCAGGCGCGCCGTTTGCGGCATGCGCCCTTCCAGGAACACGACGGGGCGCCGGATCAGACGGAACATCACCCATTCGGCGCAGAAAGCGGAGCCGAAGACCAAAGCGAGCTTCCAGGCGATCTCGATCAGGAGGTTGTAGGCCGCGGGATCGTTCGCGGTTCGCACGATCCAGTAATAGAACGCCGGGAAGTGCGTGAGCGTCCTGGCCATATCGGCGACGTCTCGGGAAATTTCGCCGATCTCCTCGGACACGGTGAGCATGAGCTGCGCACCGAGGCCGTCGGCCGCGAGCGGGATCGGCGATTTTGGCTCGGGCGCGGGCTGCTGTGCACCGGACGCATTGGCAATAGCACGCAGCGTGTCAATCATCTGCGCGCGCTTCTTGTCGTCCTGCAGCGTCTCCAGCGCGCGCTTGGCCTCATCGGGCGACAACGCGGCAGCGCTATTCGCCGCCGGTGCGGGCGGCGCGGCGCGGGTGCTGGAGAGAGATGAGATCGCGATCAAGAGCGCGGCGAGAAGCGCGGAGGCAAGCTTATGCGACACGAGGGATTCCCTGGGAAAAATGAATGCGACGGCGACGTCGGGACCGTCACCGCCGAAGCACATGCATCATGTCGGATCGACGCTATTCGCCCGGGCGCTGTGTCGGAAGTTGGCCAATGAGGCGACATTCTCTTGGCATTTGCCGCGGTGCAGGAAACGGGAACCGCGATTTCATGCCGGGACGTGCAGCGATCGAATGCGGCACGCGGCTGGAAGCTCGGCTGCGGCCATCCTTCGAGACGCTCGCCTGCGGCGGACCCTCAGGATGAGGGATCAGTATGCGGCAGCATTTCAAGGCAGATAGCGCAGCTGAGCCTCATCCTGAGGAGCCGCGGAACGCGGCGTCTCGAAGGACGAGGCGCTCGCTCAGGCGCCGCTGAGACGTCATCTGCGATCACCCTGATATGCGATCGCCCTGCGTCATTCCGGGAGTCGGCCCGGAATGACGCGATGAGGAGGAGGAGAGAAGCAGGATGTCGAAAGCGCGGCGGCCTTGTCACGGCCATCCGACATGATCGCTGTGATGCAATCGATGTGATGCAGAGTACAGCGCCGGGCAGGTAGGGGCTATGCCACACTGATGCAGCCCTCTAAACCTTGGCCCGGCGTGCCGTTCGCGTTTCTGCCGCTATGCGATAGTCCGAACGAGCTCCATCGCACTTAACGCGGCTGGATCTGCGGAGGTGGTGTCATAGACCTCCCCTTGCTCTTGATGTGGACGTTGCGCGTCGCTTGTTTGCGACCATTGCGATGGTCCTCCCGTGACGGAGGACTGTCAAGCAAGATCGACGGCGCGCAAATCACATTTGAAGGCGCGTTCCATCTCACTGCGACGGATTGGCTGCTGCGAATACGAGAAGCGGGCGAATTGCGAGGCTGCCCTTCCCGGCAATGTGGAGCGCTTCTGCCACGGGTTGGCGCGTGGGTACCGAGGGATTGGGGATGATGACATCATACCCCTGTTTTGCCCGACGAGTCAAATCGCTTCGGTAAACCCGTAATCGATCGAGATCACCTTCAAGTCATTGATTTCGCTATCCCCGGCTACTGTGCATGGGGTTGTTTTCGCGTTTTTTTTTCTTGCCCCCCTTCTCCTCCTTCTCGAGCGCCTTGCGCACCTCGTCGAATTCGCCCAGCGAAGCCTTGTCGGCGCGGGGGAAGCGCAGATCGAGCTGTTCGAGCGCCGCGACGATGGCCGACCCGATCACGACGCGCGCGAACCATTTGTGATCGGCCGGCACGACATACCAGGGCGCATGCGGCGTTGCCGTGTGCCGGACAATGTCCTGATAGACCGCCTGGTAGCGCGGCCACAGCGCGCGTTCCTTGATGTCGTCCATGGAGAACTTCCACTGCTTCGATGGATCCTCCAGCCGATCGAGGAAGCGCTCGCGCTGCTCGTCCTTGGACAGGTTCAGGAAGAATTTCAGCACCACGGTGCCGTTGCGCGAGAGATAGCGCTCCCACGCAGAGATGTCCTCGAACCGCTCCTTCCAGATGCTCTTGGTGACGACCTTCTGCGGCAGCTTCTCCTTGGCGAGGATCTCCGGGTGCACGCGCGTCACCAGGCATTCCTCATAGTGGGAGCGGTTGAAGATGCCGATATGACCGCGCTCCGGCAGCGCGATCACATGGCGCCAGAGGAAATCGTGATCGAGCTCCTTGCTGCTCGGCGCCTTGAAGGCACTGACTGCGCAGCCCTGCGGATTGATGCCCTCGAAGATCGCCTTGATCGCAGAATCCTTGCCGCCGGCGTCCATCGCCTGGAACACGATCAGCACGGACCAGCGGTCCTGGGCGTAGAGCTTCTCCTGAAACGCGATCAGCCGCTTCTTGTTGGCCTCGAGAATGTCCTGCGCCTTCTCCTTGTCGAGGTCGCCCTTCTCGTCCGTCTTGTGGTCCTTGAGATGAAACTTGCCCGAACCATCGTAGCGGAATGGCGTGATGTAGCGGTCAAGCTCCTGGGCGAGCGATTTGGACGACTTCTTGCTCATGAGCGCGGGGCACCTTGCGTTGCGGCTTCAATCGGTCGAGCAAGCTACCAAGGATGCCCTTCGGAAGGAATATGATGAAAAGCACGAGCAGCACGCCGTAGACAAGATTGTCCCAGCCGACCGCCTTGGTGCCGAAGCCGATGCGCAGGGTCTCGGCCAGCATAATCGTGATGACGGCGCCGAAGGTCGGGCCGAGCGAGACGAACAGGCCGCCGACGATGGCCGCGAACACCATCTGCAGCGACACCGCGATGCCGCTGACGGTGTCGGGCGTGATGAACATCTGGTACTGGCAGTAGATCGCGCCGGCCAAGGCCGTCATCAGCGCGCTGAGCAGCGTGATCTTCAGCTTCTCCGCGGTGACGTCGACGCCGGCGGCGGCTGCGGCGTCCTCGTCCTCCGAGATCGCCTCCAGCGCATAGCGGGCCATGCTGCGGTCGACCCAGTGCCAGACCACGATGCCGAACAGCCAGACCCCGAGCGCGATCAGGTACCAGGTGATCTTGTCGTCGAATTGCAGCGCCCAGAGCTTGTTGCCCGCGGCCCGGTTCGGCGTGTAGCCGAGCGAGCCGCCGGTGTAGTCGCGCGTCGCCGTGATGACCTGGAGCACGATGCCGGAGAGCGCGAGCGTCACCAGCACGAAATAGTGCCCGGTGATGCGGAAGCGGAAACAGGGGTAGCCGACGATCAGCGCCAGCGCGCCGGCGGCGATCATGCCGATAGGGATGCCGATCCAGGGCGACCATCCCAGGTGATTCCAGAGCAGCGCAGTGACATAGGCGCCTATTCCCATGAAACCGCCATGACCGAGCGAGACCAGGCCGAACCGCCCCATCATCGACCACGACGTATAGGCGAACGACCAGATCAGGATCAGCACCAGGATGTGCAGATGATAGGGATCGCGATAGACGAAAGGCAACGCGACCAGCGCCGCCAATCCCATCGCCCAAGCTGCAAGCCGTCCCCGCCCCATCATCGGCGCCTCGCGAGCAGGCCCGCAGGCCGGATGAACATCATGACGATGAAGAAGGCGAAGGCGAGCACATAGCCCCATTCGAGATCGGAGAACAGGCCGCCGAGCGAGATGATCTCGGCGAACACGAAGGCCGCGATGAAGCCGCCGATGAAATTGCCGAGGCCCCCGAGCACGCAGATCAGGAAGGTGATCGGCCCGAACGACAGACCGACGAAGGGATGCACGTCATATTGCAGCACCAGCAGGCAGGCGGCGAGCCCGGCCAGCCCGCCGCCGATCGCGGAGGTGATGAGATAGATGCGCTTGGTGTCAACGCCCATCAGCGCCATGATCTGCCGGTCCTGCGAGATCGCCCGGATCGCGGTGCCGGTGAAGGTCCGCGTCATGAACAGATAGACCGCGACCATGCCGACCAGCGCGGCCAGGAAGGATAGAAGTCGTGCGTAGCTGAAATTCATGTCGCCGAAGGCGAGCACCGGCAGGCGGATGCCGAGGTTGCGGAAGTCGATGCCGAAGGCGACGGTGGCAAAGCTCTGCAGCACGAACAGCACTCCGCCGGTGGCGAGCAACTGGTTGATCGGCGGCGCCGTGAGCAGCGGGGCGATCACGAGGTAGTGCAGCGCCGCGCCGAGCAACGCGACCAGCAGGATGGTGAGCGGCGCGGCGAGGAAGTAACTGATGCCGTAATACTGCACCAGGAAATACATGGCGTACATGCCGATCATCACCAGCTCTGCGTAGCAGATCCAGGTCACGTCGATGACGCCGAAGATCAAATTGAGCCCGAGCGCGAGCAGCGCCAGCACGCCGCCGAGCAGGATGCCGTTGATCACGGCCTCCAGCAGGTAGATGTCGAAAATGTCCAGAAATGCTTGCATGCCCGCATCAACCTCACACCCCGAGATACGCTTCCTTGACCGTGTCGCTCGCCAGCATCTCGGCCGAGGTGCCTGAGGACCTGATCGTGCCCGCCTCGATCAGATAGGCGCGATCGACCACTTTCAGCACCTGCTGCACATTCTGCTCGACGATCAGCACGGTCAGCCCGCTGGCGCGGATCCGCTTCACCAGCTCGAACACCTGCTGCACCACGACCGGCGCGAGCCCAGCCGACGGCTCGTCGAGCAGCAGCAGCTTTGGATTCGACATCAGCGCGCGGCCGATCGCGCACATCTGCTGCTCGCCGCCGGACATGGTGCCGGCCATCTGGTGGCGGCGCTCCTTCAGGCGCGGAAACAGCTCGAACACCACGTCCAGCCGCTCGGCATAGTGGCCGCGCGCCTCCTGCATGAAGGCACCCATCTTGAGATTGTCGTCGACCGAGAGCTGCGGAAACAGCCGCCGGTTCTCCGGCACATGCGCGATCCCGAGGCTGACGATCTTGTGCGGCGGCGTGGCCACGACATCGACGGCTTCCATTCTGATCGAGCCACGCGAGGGGCGGATCAGCCCGGAGATGACGCGCATCAGGGTGGTCTTGCCGGCCCCGTTCGGCCCGATGACGCCGACGGCCTCCCCCGCCTTCACGTCGAGGTCGACGTCGAACAGTGCCTGGAAGGTGCCATAGCCGGCATTGACGCCGCGGAGCTCAAGCATCGGCTACCCTCCCGCGCGGCGGCGCGCTGCGGCGGCCGCGGCCTGCGTGGTTTCGGCATCGGTGCCGAGATAGACCTCGATGACGCGGGGATCGCCGGCAACGGCACTTGGCAAACCTTCCGAGATCTTCTCGCCGTGATCGAGTACCATGACGCGATCGACGACGCGCATCAGCACGCCCATGATGTGCTCGACCCAGATGATGGTGATGCCGAGTTCGTCGCGGATGTTGCGGAGCATGTCGGCCGCCTGCCCCATCTCAGCTTCGTCGAGGCCGCCGAGGCTCTCATCGGCCAGCAGAAGTTTTGGCGCGGTGGCGAGCGCTTTCGCCAGTTCGAGCTTTTTCAGGCCGGCTGCACCGAGGCCGTCGACACTGGCATGCCGATCGGTCGGCAAGCCGACCATTGCCAGCGATCGTTCGGCCGCCTCCTCGGCCCTGGCACGGCTGTGCCGGCCCTGGCCGTAGAATCCGGCGAGCGCGACGTTCTCGAAGATCGTCAGGCGACGGAATGGCCGCGGGATCTGGAAGGTGCGGCCGATGCCGCTGTTGATGATCCGGTGCGGCGGAAGGCCTGCGATCTCGGAGCCGTCGAACAGGATCGAGCCGGACGTCGGCGCCAGCGTGCCCGAGAGCATATTGAAGATCGTGCTCTTGCCCGAGCCGTTAGGGCCGATCAGGCCGAGGATCTCGCCCTGGCCGACCTTGAACGACACATTGTTGACGGCGGTGAAGCCGCCAAACCGCTTCACCAGCCCGCTGACTTCCAGCACCGTCCCGCTCTCCTCTCTGCGCGCATTTGCGCTACTGGTTGCTGTAGGTGGTGCCCTTCGGAAACGGCAGCACGGCCTCGCGCTGCGCCTGGCTCTTGGGCCACACCACGGAGGACTTGTCGTCGATGTATTGGATCACGACCGGGAACGAGCGCTCGTTCTGCCCGGCCATCGGCGTGCCCTCGCCGTAAAACTTGACGCCGAAGCCGAGCATGGTGCCGCCCTCGGGAATATCAGTGTCGAGCGCCGCCTTGCGCAGCGCATCCGGATCGACCCCGCCATATTTCTTGATGGCGCGCGGAAGCACGTCATTCATGAACACATAAGTGTTGGACGCGCCGATGCCGACATGCGCCGAGCGGATGGCGACGCCGGGCCGGATCTTGTCGAATTCCTCGCCGACCATCTTGATCACCGGCGGGAGCTTGGGATCCATGGTCTTCTGGTTGGCAAGCCAGATCGAGATCGGGTCGGTGTTGAAGATGTAGGTGGCATCGGCCCCCATGCCCTCCTTCAGTTTTTCATAGACCCCGTAACCCGCACCGTGCCCCATCAGCGCGCCGAATTTCAGCCCCTGCTCGCGCGCCTGACGCAGCAACAGCGTGATATCGGGGTTGTAGCCGGTGTGGAAAATGACGTCGGGCTTGGCACGCTTCAACTTGGTCACCAGCGCTGAGAGGTCAGGCGCGGTGGCCGAATAACCCTCCTTCATCACGACGTTGAAGCCCGCCTTCTTCGCGCCGGCCTCGTTGCCCCTGGACACGTCGACGCCATAGGCGCCGTCCTCGTGAATGATGGCGACGCGCAGATCCTTCGGCTCCTTGTCGAACTTCGCCTTGGCGTTCTGCGCGATGAAATCCATCGTCATCATGCCGAACTGGTCGCCGCTCGCCTGCGGGCGGAAGACGTATTTGTAACCCTTCTCGTTGAACACGGCCGACGAGATGCAGGTCGTCATCCACATGAACTTCTTGAGCTGCTCGACGCGAGCGGCGACCGGGACGCATTGCGCCGAGGAGAAGAAGCCGAGCACCATGTCGACCTTTTCCTGTTCGAGCAGGCGGACGGATTCGTTGATCGCGATGTCGGGCTTGCTCTGCGCATCGGCATAGACCGCTTCGATCTTGTAACCCTCGACGCCGGTCCTGGCGAAATGGTCGAGAACGATCTTTGCGCCGATATAACCGAGTTCAGAGCCGCCGCCGGCGAGTGGCCCGGTCAAATCGAAAACGACGCCGATCTTGATCTTCTTGTCTTTGCCTTGATCCTGGGCCTGGGCGGACAGCGCCAAGCCCGTCGCTGATATCGCGACCAACAGCCCACGTACCAAACGGGCAGCCATGCGCATGCGCATCAAAACCTCCCTGGCCGATTGTGCATTGCATTCTTTTTGCTTTTGTATTTTTGCCCATCACATGGGCTGGGCGCAGCGATGTCAAGCCTCGCGCGTCAGCGCGACGCGAACTGCTGCTCGACGAAGGCCGTGACAAATCGCGGCATGGACGGCGTGAGATCGCTCATTCCGCGTACGAGATGGATGGACGAGAGCTCCGGCTCGGCCTCGGCCGCCAGATTGGCTTCGATCCGCGCACGCGCCACATCACCCGGCATGTCCAGGTTGATAATTTGCAACATCGCAATCGTTGGGCCGGTGACGACGCAGTGCCAGTCCGGCTCGACCCGATAGTCGGCCGCGGTCAGGCCGGTCTCTTCCTCGAGTTCGCGGATCACGCTGCCGGGAATGTCGAGCCTGTCGCCCCTGACGTCGTCGAGATCGGGCGTGCCCGATGGGAAATAGATCCGGCCAGCATTGGCGGTGTGCTGCGCCATCTCGCCCATCACGAATGCGCCGTCGGAGCTGCGCAGCGCGCCCATGCCAAAGCCGTTGAACACGGCCTTGTCGGGAAAGCCCCAGTCGCGCCAGGCGAGGAAGCTCGCGAAATCGGTCTCGAAATAGGTCGCAGAAAGATGCCCGTCGGCGAACGTTGCATCGCGCCCGAGCAGGACGCGGCCGTTCCAGATCTTTGGCCGCTCGCGCTGCTTCTCGGCGAAATGCGCGGTGATCTCGGCGCGCCGCTCCTCCGCGAACGGCCAGACGATCGACCGCACGGCAAGTTCAAGCGTCGTGACCCGATGGATTGTCAGTGACGTCATGACGCCTGGTTACCGAGCCTTGGCGTCAGTTATTTGGCGCTCCCCGTGGTCTTCTTGGCCTGCTCGACATATTTGTTGGTGAAGGTCTTGCTGACGTCGATCTTGGCGTTCGCCACGTCGGGTGAGCCGACGCTGAACACCGCGAGCACGGCGTCAGCGCCCTTCGGGTCCATCTTGCCGGTTTCGGAGAACATCGGGATCGTGTTCTTCAGCGCCGCGAGATAGAGGTCCTTGTTCTTGCCGACCGTCTCCTCCGGCATCTTTGCCATGATCTCCTCGGGCGAGTGCGAGTGGATCCAGGCGAGCGTGCCCAGGATCGCGTTGGTGAGCGCCTGCGTCTCCTTCTCGTGGCCGGCCACCCAGGCCGCGGTCGAGTACAGCGCGCCGCCCGGATATTCGCCCCCGAAGGTCTCGAGCGTATCCTTTTGCGTACGGGTGTCCGAGAGGATGCGCAGATCCTTGTGGCTGCCCTGGAGCACGGTCACGGAGGGATCGAGCATTACGGCCGCGTCGATCTGGCCCTGCTCCATGGCGGCGACCGCAGTGGCTCCGAGGCCGACGCCGATCACGGCGGTGCTGGCGGGATCCACGCCATTCTTCTTGAGCATATATTTGAGGAAGAAGTCCGTGGAGGAGCCGGGCGCGCTGACGCCGACCTTCTTGCCGGCGAGGTCCTTGATCGACTTGATCTCGTTGGTGTGCGACGGCGAAACCACCAGCACGAGGCCGGGATAGCGGTCATAGACGACGAACGCCTGAAGCTCCTGCTTCTTGGCCGCGAGGTTGACGCAATGGTCGAAATAGCCGGAGACCACGTCTGCGCTGCCGCCGAGCACGGCCTTGAGCGCGTCCGAGCCGCCCTTGAGGTCCACGAGCTCGACATTGAGGCCGGCCTTGTCGTATTCGCCGAGCTGTTTTGCCAGCACCGTCGGCAAATAGCACAGGCAGGAGCCGCCACCGATCGCGATGGTGACCTTGCTTTGCGCCGCGGCAAGACCGGTGGTGAGCGTCAGCGCGAGCAGCGTGCCCGCGAGCCTGGCTATCGTGTTCTTCATTGGTTTCCTCCGTTCGGCTGGCGGCACCATAGAGCAGCCGGGCTGGCTTGAGAAGCAGGACCGAAGGCGCTGGCCATCGGCCTTTCGGCGCAATAGCATGAGCCCACAAGAACAATTCTTGATGGGGAGGATCATCCATGAATCGCCTTGCAATCGGACTGTCGATCGCCACCGCTTTTGCCGCCGGATGCGGCGCAACCCACCTGCTGAGGCCGGCGCTGGCCGCGGAGAACATCACGCCGCAGATCATCCACACCGGCGAGATGGAGGGCGACGCGCTCGGGAACGCCAATGCCGTCGGCTTCCGTTCCAAGATGTTCGCGAGCGCCGACGGCGCCACCATCTCGATCCAGGTCGGCAATGTGCCCAAGCACATGCATCCCAACACCAACGAGATCCAGTACATTCTGGAGGGCACCGGCACGATCTGGTTCGGCGACAAGGAAGTCACGGTGAAGCCGGGCGACCTCGTCATCATCCCGAAGGGGACGCCGCATGGCGGCACCAAGCCGATCAGCGGGCAGGTCAAGGCCATCGCGATCAAGACGCCGCCGCAGGCCCCCGACGACACCAAACTGCTGGATTGATCGATCCGGGGCTCGCACGCCGTGCGGGCCCCTTGCGGCCTAGCTGCGTCCGTCCACGGTCGGACGCCAGACCAGCAGTCTCCGCTCCACCAACGTCACGCCAAAGTCGATCAGGATGACAAAGGCCGACAGCACGAACATGCCGGCGAACACGCCGGCGACGTCGAAGATGCCCTCGGCCTGCTGGATGAGATAGCCGAGCCCCGCCGCCGATCCCAGATATTCGCCGACGACCGCACCGACCACGGCAAAGCCCACCGACGTGTGCAGCGAGGAGAACATCCACGACAGCGCCGAGGGCCAATAGACGTGCTGCATCAGCTGCCGCTCGCTCATGCCGAGCATGCGGCCGTTGTCGAGCACAGTGCGGCTGACCTCCTTGACGCCCTGATAGACGTTGAAGAACACGATGAAGAACACCAGCGTCACGCCGAGCGCGACCTTGGACCAGATGCCCAGCCCAAGCCACAGCGCGAAGATCGGCGCCAGCACCACACGCGGCAGTGCGTTGACCATCTTCACGTAGGGATCGAACACCGCGGCGACCAGCGGCTGGCGCGCGAACCAGAAGCCGATCAGCACGCCGCCGGCCGATCCGATCACGAAGGCCAGGATCGATTCCGTCAGCGTAATCCCGAGATGCTTCCAGATCACACCGGACGAGAACCATTTGACGATCTGGGCGAAGACGTCGACCGGGTTGGAGAAGAAGAACGGCGGCAGCAGGATCTTGCCGAACAGGGGCACGGTCGACAGCAATTGCCACAGCGCGAGGCAGACCACCGCGACCAGCACTTGCAGCGAGAGCAGCGTCACGCGCGACATCAGACCGCCTCCGCCGCTTGCGTGGATTGGGCGTAGCCCTTCATGACCTCGTCCTTGAGCACGCTCCAGATCTCGCGATGAAGCGCATGGAATTCCTTGTCCAGCCGTACTTCAAAAATGTCGCGCGGGCGCGGCAGGCTCACGCGCCAGTCGCCGATGATGCGGGAGGACGGTCCCGCCGACATGATCACGACGCGGTCGGCGAGCGCGATCGCCTCTTCCAGATCATGGGTGACGAACAGCACCGCCTTGCGGTCGGCGTTCCAGAGGTCGAGCAGCAGGTTGCCCATCACCTGCCGGGTCTGTGCATCCAGCGGCCCGAACGGCTCGTCCATCAGCAGGATCTTCGGATCGCGGATCAGCACCTGCGCCAGCGCCACGCGCTTGCGCTGGCCGCCCGAGAGCATGTGCGGATAGCGGTTGGCAAAGGCGCCCAGGCCGACCGAGGTCAGCCATGTCTGCGCCCGCGGCAGCGCCTCGCTGCGCGGCGTGCCGCTGACTTCGAGCCCGATTGCGACGTTGTCGAGCGCGGTCTTCCATGGGAACAGCGCATCGGCCTGGAACAGATAGCCGGCATCCCGGTTCAGCCCGGCGAGCGGCTGGTCGAATATCCTGACGCTCCCGGCAGCCGGTTTCAGCAGCCCGGCCGCGACGTTGAGCAGCGTCGATTTCCCGCAGCCGGTCGGGCCGACGATGGCGACGAACTCGCCCTGCGCCACCGTCAGATGCGCCTGCTCCACCGCCGTATAGACCCGCCCGTCCCCCAGCTGGAACGCGACCTTGGCATCTTCCAGCGCCACTGCCGTAGGCGTTATCATGTATTCCCTCCGAACTTGGCCCGATGCCTTAGCCGCTCGCGCGGCCAAGTTCAATCAAGCCGCCAAGCGTGGTACGCATGGGCCTCGTCATCCCCTCCCTCCCTCCAATCCTTGGGGCGGGTTAGCGCAGTGAGCCCCGCCCGATGCCATCCAGGCCGATGATTGGCTATGCCCAGGTCACCAAGAGCTTCGGCGCGCTCAAGGCCGTGGACGATGTGTCACTCGACATCGCCGAAGGCGAGTTTGTGGCCGTTGTCGGCGGCTCGGGTTCGGGCAAGACGACGCTGCTGCGGCTCGCCAACCGCCTGATCGAGGCGGACGGCGGCACGATCACGGTCGAGGGCGACGACGTGCAGTCTGTCGATCCGGTCGCGCTGCGGCGCCGCATCGGCTATGTCTTCCAGAGCGGCGGGCTGTTCCCGCATCTGAGCGTCGCCGACAATATCGGGATCACGCCGAAGCTGCTCGGCGTCCCGGCGGCGGATATCGCAACGCGGGTCGATGAGTTGCTCGAGCTCGTGCAGCTCGACCGCGCCGCGCATCGCGAGCGGTTGCCGGATGCACTCTCGGGCGGCCAGCGCCAGCGTGTCGGCGTGGCGCGCGCGCTTGCGGCACGGCCCCGCATCGTGCTGATGGACGAGCCATTCGGCGCGCTGGATCCCCTCACCCGCGATGCGCTCGGCGAGGATTTTCGCGAGCTGCACCGCAAGTTCGGCCTGACCACCGTGATGATCACCCACGACATGACGGAAGCGATTCTGCTGGCCGACCGCATCGCGGTGATGCGCAGCGGAAAGCTGCTGGCGCAGGGCACGCCAGTGGAGCTTTCGAAAAGCACCGACGCCTACGTGCTGGAGCTGCTGCGGACGCCGCGACGCCAGGTCGAGCGATTGAACGCGTTGCTGCCACAGGGCGGGACGGCATGAGCCTTTTCACCGATCCGCGTTGGGGCGAAGCGCTGGGGCATTTGCCCGACTATCTCGGCAACCACGTCCGGGTGAGTCTCGCTGCACTTGCGCTCGGCCTGATCATCAGCCTGCCGCTGGCGATCCTGACGCGCAACCGCCCCACCCCGCGCGCCGTCCTGCTCGCGCTCGCCAGCATCGTGCAGACGGTGCCCGGGTTGGCGCTGCTCGCGCTGTTCTATCCGCTGCTGTTGCTCGCGGCCTCCGTGGCGCTGGCCTGGTTCGGCGTCTCCTTCTCCGCTTTCGGCTTCCTGCCGGCGATGCTGGCGCTGGCGCTCTATTCGATGCTGCCGGTGCTGCGCAACGGCATCACCGGTCTCAACGGCATCGACCCGGCGCTGATCGAGGCTGCCAAAGGCGTCGGAATGACCGCACCGCAGTCGTTGATGATGGTCGAACTGCCGCTGGCCCTCCCGGTGATGATGGCGGGCATCCGTACCGCCGCAGTGTGGGTGATCGGCACCGCGACGCTGTCGACCCCGATCGGGCAGACCAGCCTCGGCAATTACATCTTTGCCGGGCTGCAGACCCAGAATTGGGTGTTCGTGCTGTTCGGCTGCTTTGCCTCGGCCCTGCTGGCGCTCGCGGTCGATCAACTGCTCGGCCTGATCGAGAGCGGTCTGCGCCGGCGCAGCCGCGTACGTACGGCGCTCGGCGCGGCCGGGATCGCGGCACTGGTCGCCGCAACATTGGTGCCGACGATGGGGCGCTCGACACAGAGCTATGTCGTCGGCGCCAAGACCTTCGCGGAACAGTATGTGCTGTCGGCGCTGATGCGGGACCGGCTCCAGGCGGCCGGTCTTTCCGCCGTCGCGCGATCCGGTCTCGGCTCGAGCGTGATCTTCGAGGCGTTGAAGGCCGGCGATATCGATCTCTATGTCGATTATTCCGGCACGCTCTGGGCCAATCAGCTTCACCGCACGGACATCAAACCGCGCGCGGAGCTGTTGGCGGAGCTGCAGACGACACTTGCGAAGGAGAACATCACCCTGCTCGGCGAGCTCGGATTCGAGAACGCCTATGCGCTGGTGATCCCGAAGAAGCGCGCCGAGGCGCTTGGCATCCGCACCATCGCCGATCTCGCCGCGCATGCTTCGACCCTGTCGATCGCCGGCGACTATGAGTTCTTCTCGCGACCCGAATGGGCGGCGCTGCAAAAGGCCTATGGCCTCTCGTTCCGCGCCCAGCGCCAGATGCAGCCGGACTTCATGTATGCGGCCGTCGCCAGCGGCGAGGTCGATGTCATCGCGGGCTACACCAGCGACGGGCTGATCGCAAAATACGATCTTGTTGCGCTCGATGATCCCAGGCACGCGATCCCGCCCTACGATGCCATCCTTCTGCTGGCTCCGAAGCGCGCCGGCGACGAGCGGCTGCAGGCCGCGCTGAAACCGCTGCTCGGCAAGATCGACATCGCGACCATGCGCGAAGCCAATTTACGCGCCGCCGGCAATGATGCGAATTCGTCGCCGGATGCGGTGGCGAGGTGGTTGTGGGAGAAGGTGGGGAAGTAAGTTGCCCTATGTCCCGTCATCCTGAGGTGCGAGGCGTGCGCTGCGAAGCAGTGCGCGAGGAGCCTCGAAGGATGAACGGCCGCGATGCAGCCGGGCCGTCGCCCTTCGAGGGCCGCTGAAGAAGCGGCCACCTCAGGGTGACGGTGAAAGACTACAGCCCCCGGATCAACCCCGCATCGATCAGCAGCCGATTCAGCCGGCGCGCCTCGGCGCCGTCCTTGCAGCCGTAGAAGATGCCTTTACAGCGGAGCATGATCTCCTTCTGCGCGGCGAAGGACGGATCGAGCGGGATGCCGGCGGCTTCCTGGATGACCAGCGGCAGATACGGACCATCGACCGTGTCCATCACGGCCTCGCTCTTCACCGGCTCGAAATTGACGGCGTCGATCGCGTAGTAGGTCGCGTAGAGGCGCGGATCGTAGGCGTCGAGCTTTTTGCCGATTGCACCCTCATCGAGTCCGGGCTCGAGGATAGCAGGCGCAAACTCGGGCTGATGATCGCCATAGCGCACGATCAGGAAAGGCTCGCCGGGAAAATTCTTCTTCAGGCCCGCGAGGAAAGCCTTGTATTGCTCGGCGCTCATCGCCTGCCGACGCAGATATTCGTCGATGGACGGCACATTGCCCGGTGCGCGCCAGTTCGGCAGCAGATCCGGACGGAAGCGCGTCTCCCAGGGGAAATGATTGGCGCCGAGATAGATGAAGGCGAACAGCGGCTTGTTCGGCGTTCGCTCCCCCATCAGCCGGAGCGCCTTGTCGTAGAAGAAGCTATCCGGCTCGACATCCTTGGCGCCGAGATCCTTGGAGTCGAGGAAGCGTTCGATGCCGGTCGTCATCTGAAAGCTGCGCGCGGCCATGAAGCCGCCATTGGCGGGGTAGAGCGACATCGTGTCGTAGCCGCAGCGGCGCAGCGCCAGCGGCAGGCCACGCTCGACACGGCCTGTCGCGATGCGCGTCACGAAATAGGCGAAGCGGCCGAACGAGCGCGACGACAACCCCGCGAGCACGTTGTATTCGGTGAACCAGCTCGGCCCGCCATTGCTCTCGGCCAGAAACGCGCGCTCCTTGCCGTCCCAGGATTTAAAATGGCTGCCGTAGCCCGGCGGCACCTTGATGCCCTGCGCGGCGCGGATGTCGAAGCTCGATTCATCATGGACCATGATGATGTTCGGCCGCCGTCCGGCGGGATGGCAGGCATCGACCAGCGGCATGTTGAGCCGTTCGTTGGTCGAAGCGGCCGACTCCATGAAGCCGTATTGCGCGAAGTCGGAGACCGCGCTGACGCCGGAGCGGAAGAACTTCGAGAGATAGCCGTCGTCGTAATAGCCGCGCCAGGCCTCGTCAGGATGATAGATCGAATAGCCGACCAGCGCGGCGAGGCAGGCGAGCTTGCAGGCGAGCGCCGGCAGCCTACGGATGCGGAACGGGTCGAGCCACCACAGCGCATACATCAGCGGCAGCGTGACGAGGCCGGCCCCGATCACCGACCAGCGCAAATTCGGGAAGATCGTGAACAGGAACGCGACCGTGTCGCGGTCGATCATCATCAGGTCGATGAAGTTGACCGTCATCTGCACGACGTCGTGCTTCAGCCGCGACAGCAGCACCAGCACCACGACCATGGTCAGCGACAGCGCACCGGAGAGCGCCGGCCGCCGCAGCAGCGCGATCCAGAAGAAATTGAGGATGCCCCAGGCCAGCACGAAGGAGAGCCGTGCGCCGAAATCCGTCTCGGTCTCGTACATCAGGACGAGCGCAGCGAAATGCGGCGCTGCAACCGCGAGCAGCCGCCAGATACCGAGCGCGGCGACGCTCGCCAGTACGGCGGTCGCGGCAGAAGGACCTGGATTGGGCGCGGACGCCATCGACGACACGCAACTGCTGGTCCGGCACGGTGATGCCGAGCCGGCTGACCGGGCCTGCGGCGTTCGGCGCAGCCGGAAGGCCTGCACCGTGTCATAAAACTGTAATTGAACGGTCACGGACAAGCAACGCGCGTCGCGGTCCGACCTTCGCTTAATGTTAGCGATGGGCGAATGGGCCGCATGGGCCAGCCACGCTTAAGCTTGGCGATGCCCGCGATGAAGAGGTCGATGCCCCCTCCGCCATCCGCTCGATCTCGCCTCCTCCGGGTCGGCGGCGGGTGCCTGTTCCAGCGCCACCTCGATCTCGGCCCGAAAGCGCGCCTGCGCGCCTCCTCGGCTGCCGCTGACATGAGCGCGTCGCGGTTGGGGAAGTGCCGGAAATGGCGCCCCGGCGAAACTGCGGCCCGACGTGCGGCCGAGGCGGGCTGAACGTCGGTCAGCGCTGCGGCAGCAGCCCGAGCCGCTTAGCGATGATACGGTCGACCACACGTTTGGGCAGCGCGGCCGTCATCAAATGTCGCATCCGGTCCGGCGCGATCTGATAGCGAACCTTGGGCCTTTCGGCGGTGAGCGCCTCGAAAACGACCTCGGCGATCCGCTCGGCCGGCAGCCCAGTCTCGCCGAGCTTCATCATGAACGCCATGACCTTGTTCAGCGCCGGGAGATAAGGCGAGTTCTGGTAGACCGAGAGATCGATCTGCTCGGCCTTGCCCCAGATCGGCGTCTTGACTGCGCCGGGGGCGACGATGATGACGTCGATGCCGAACAGCATCAACTCGCGGCGCAAGCTCTCCGACAGGCCTTCGATGGCGTGCTTGGAGGTGCTGTAAGGCGCCAACAACGGATTGCCGTTCTTGCCCGCGACCGAGCTGATCATCACGATCCGGCCCTTCGGTCCCTTCAGCGACGGATCGGCGCCGAGTAGCGGCCCAAAGGCCTGCGTCGCGATGACCGGGCCAATGACGTTGATCTCCATCTGCCGGCGGAAGTCGTCGACCGACAATTCGAGCACGGGACCGGCGACCGCGACGCCGGCGTTGTTGACGAGACCGGCCAGCGTCTCGTCGCCCAGCGCCTCGCGGACTTTTCGCGCAGCCGCCAGGACCGCCGCCTCGTCGGTGACATCGAACAGCAGCGGCGTGAAGTTCGCACCGAACTCACCCGTGAGCCGGTCCGCATCGGCCTGCTTGCGGACACTACCGAAAACACGATAGCCGCGCCCGATCAGAAATTTCGCAATGGCCCAGCCAATGCCGGTGGACGCGCCGGTGACGACGACGGATCGCATGGTCTTTCCCCCGAAGAGCTCCCGCGATCATGCAGTGGAAAGGTGCCGCGGCGCAATGCCGTCCACCGTTCAAGGAGACGCCGCCAATGTCAGTTCTTAAGTTGAAGCGAGGCGCGAACGTCGCGACGTGAGATCGATTGCACCATGAAGATATGGATGAAGAGCCGAATCTTTGACTCTGAAGACGCTCGGCTTTTGGGGATCGGGAGCTTCTGAGAAATTCCGAAAAATAACGCGAGACCAAGAATGTGGTTTAAGCGTCAGTTCTTCGTGCTCAGGGAGCACTTCAGCTCGCGAAGAATTTGAATGAAGCAGCAATGCTTCGCGCGAGACGAAAAGAGCGAGACCGCTGGTTGCGATCTCGCTCGAATATAGCCGCGAAAGATTTAAGAATTGGTTTGGCGAGCGAAGCTTGTGTTTTCGCTCGCGTGTCCGGATGCGGCGTAACCGATACGCCGCATCCGAACGGCCGCGACTTAGTTCTTCGACTTATCGACCAGCGCGCCCTTCTTGATCCAGGGCATCATGTCGCGCAGCTTGGCGCCGACTTCCTCGATCGGGTGCTCGGCGAGCTTGGCGCGGGTCGCCTTGAACGAGGTCTGGTTGACCTTGTTCTCGAGCATCCAGTCGCGGGCGAACTTGCCGGACTGGATGTCGTTGAGCACGCGCTTCATCTCGGCCTTGGTCTCGGCGGTGACGATGCGCGGACCGGTGACGTACTCGCCGTACTCGGCGGTATTGGAGATCGAGTAGTTCATGTTGGCGATGCCGCCTTCATAGATCAGGTCGACGATCAGCTTCACTTCGTGCAGGCACTCGAAATAGGCCATCTCCGGGGCGTAGCCGGCTTCGACCAGCGTCTCGTAGCCGCCCTTGATCAGCTCGACCAGACCGCCGCAGAGCACAACCTGCTCGCCGAACAGGTCGGTCTCGCACTCTTCCTTGAAGGTGGTCTCGATGATGCCGGCACGGCCGCCGCCGACGGCGGAGGCATAGGACAGGCCGAGGTCGTGGGCGTTGCCCGAGACGTCCTTGGCGATCGCGATCAGGCAGGGCACGCCGCCGCCGCGCTGGTATTCGGAACGAACGGTGTGGCCGGGGCCCTTCGGCGCGATCATCAGCACGTCGAGATCGGCGCGCGGGTCGAGCAGGTTGAAGTGGACGTTGAGACCGTGCGCGAAGACGAGCGCGGCGCCCTTCTTCATGTTGTCGTGCAGGTGCTCGCGATAGATGTCGCCCTGGAGCTCGTCCGGGGTCAGCATCATGACGAGGTCGGCCCATTTGGCGGCCTCGGCGACTTCCATCACCTTGAAGCCGGCAGCTTCCGCCTTCTTGGCCGAGGCCGAACCCTTGCGAAGCGCAATCGCCACGTCCTTGACGCCGGAATCCTTCAGGTTCAGCGCATGGGCGTGGCCCTGGCTGCCGTAGCCGACGATGACGACCTTCTTGCCCTTGATCAGGTTCAGGTCGGCGTCGCGATCATAATAAACACGCATGGTCGTTTCCTCGTTCAGGGCCAGAATCGGCCAAAGGTCAGTGTCCGAAGGGCGAAATTTGCAGATTTCGGGGGCTGTCTAGAGCATTTTGGCCCCTTAAGGAAACCCGTTTCTGCATGGAAATCCGGGACATCATGCATCCATGAAAACGGGGTAGAGGGAGGCGAGCAGCAGGATTGCCATCACGATGTTGAAGGCCCGGACCAGGCGCTCGGACGTCAGCACCGGCCGTAGTGCAGTGCCGAACAGGACCCAGACCACGGTCGAGACCGCGCCGACGAGGAGGCTGACCAGGGTCTGGATTGCGATATTGACGGGGAATTGGGCAATCGCCGCGTAGGCGGTGATTGTGCCGATCACGATCACCCAGCCCTTGGCGTTGATCCACTGGAACATCGCCGCGCCCCAGAAAGTCATCGGGCCGCGGCCGGTCTCACCATCAGGCGTGGTCGGGCCGGACAAGGCAATCACGGCGGCGAGGTAAATCAGATAGGCCGCGCCTGCATATTTCAGGATGGTCTGCAGGATCGGATAGGCCAGGAACACTGTGCCGAGCCCGAGACCCACGGCGGCGATCATGAAAGCAAAACCGATGACGATGCCGGCGATGTGGGGGATGGTGCGCCGGAAGCCGTAGGTCAGGCCCGACGCCAGCAGCATGATGTTGTTCGGCCCGGGCGTGAAATACATCACCACCATGAAGGCGAGGAAGGCATAGAAGAGCGAATAGGCCATAGTCACCTCACGCGGTCTTCGGCAGGACTTGCGGACGCTTCGCCAGCACCATCACCGCGATACCGCCGATCACGGTGAGCATGCCGGCGAGACGCAGCGGGCCGAACCGCTCCCCGAACACGATGCTGGACGCGGCCGAGCCGACGAACGGCACCAGCAGCGCAAACGGCACCACCTGCGCAGGGGGATAGTCACGCAGCAGCCGGCCCCACAGCCAATAGGCGATGCTGGTGGAGATGCCGCCGATCAACAGCAGGCAAATGAGGCCGGTGAGCGACATGTGGATCAGCGACTGCCAGGTCGGCGTCGGTCCGTCGACGATCAGCGTGAGCGCGAACAGCGGGACCGCGGTGGCCAGGCACAACCAGGCGAACAGATCGAACATCGGCACGCCGCGGGCCCCGCGCAGCAGGATATTGCCGACCGCAAAGCTGACCGGCGCGATCATCAGCACGGCGAAGGCACCGATGCTGAAATCATAGCCGACCGTGCCGCAGATCATCAAAAGACCGATTGCTGCGATGACGATACCCAGCGTCTGCACTGGCGTCGGCCGCTCGCCGAATGCGATCGCGGCAAAGCCGATCGTGAACAGCGCCTGGCTCTGCACGACGACGCTGGTCAGCCCCACCGGCACGCCATGGGCGATGCCATAGGCCTGGCTCAGAAACTGGCCGAGAAAGAGCGTGAAGCTGATCGCGATCAGGAGCGACCAAGCGACCTTCGGCTTGCGAATGAACAGGCACGGGACCGCGGCAATGGTGAAGCGCATCGCCGTCATCAGCTCCGGCGAAAATTCGTCGAGCGCGATCCGGCTCGCCACGAAGGCAAGCCCCCAGATGATCGCCACCAGGATGGCGATGAGGATGTCGGCCGGCTTCATTGTCGTTCCCGGTTCTGCCCTGTCGTGCAGCCCTGTTTGTTGTTCTGGTCGAGCCTTCGCCGGCCGTTACGTGGAGGAATTGGGTTTCCGCAGCAGATAGGTGCCGTGCATCGGGGCGTGGTAATCGGCCGAGACCAGCGTGAAGCCGACGTCGGTCAGCATCCGCTCCATGACCCAGCCAAAAGTGGAATATTCGTCGCGCATGTGAGTGACGACGCTTTCACGCGGGACATCGTGGTTCTTGATCTCGAAGTCGGCCCATTGCTCGACGTCGCGCTCGAGCGCATCGGGCATCGAGGCGTAGACGATGTCGCGCAAATAGAACGTGGCACCGGGCTTGAGCGCGCGATAAATCCGCGACATCGCCACCGCCTTCCAGAAATCCGGCAGATGGTGCAGCGTGAATTCGCTGACGATCAGATCATAGGACTCCGGCCGGTAGGCGAAGCTGAGCAGGCCGGCGGACTGCGTGCGGACGGGCGCCTTGCGGTCGCGCGCGTAGATCTCGGCGAGCGCCAGCATCGCGGGCGAGATGTCGATGGCATCGACTTCGGCGCCCATCAGCGCCGCCTCGGTCGCGAGCACGCCGTTGCCGCAACCGATGTCGGCGATGCGCCAGCCGCGCTGGACCCCAAGCATTTTCAGCGCCGCGCGCGCCCGTAGATCGGCATCGTCGTGGCTGTCGTAGATCGAGGCCACTGCAGGCCCGATCCCCATCCGGTTCCGCTCGTTGTAGTACCAGTCGCGCGCCAGCATGGCTCACATTCCTTCAGGCCCGCGGCCAATCGCGGCAACACCGGTGCGCGACACTTCGACGAGGCCAAGCGGACGCATCAGGTCGATAAACTGGTTGATCTTGTCGGTGTTGCCTGTGATCTCGAACACAAAGCTCTCGGTGGTGGCGTCGATCACGCGGGCGCGGAACGCGTCCGCCAGCCGCAGCGCCTCGACGCGATGCTCGCCCTCTCCGCGCACCTTGACCATTGCAAGCTCGCGCTCGATCGAGCGTTTCGTCAGCGTCATGTCGACGACGCGATAGACCGGGATCATGCGGTCGAGCTGATGCTTGATCTGCTCGATCACCATCGGCGTACCCGTGGTGACGATGGTGATGCGCGAGAGATGCTTCTGGCTCTCGGTCTCCGAGACCGTGAGGCTCTCGATGTTGTAGCCGCGCCCCGAGAACAGGCCGATGACGCGCGCGAGCACGCCGGGCTCGTTCTGCACGAGCACCGAAAGCGTGTGCGTCTCGTTCGGATCGTGGCGTTCCTCGATGAAATAGGCGGATGCGGGCTGGTTCATTGTCGTCCCCTTCATTCTCGTCGTTACGCCGTCGCCAGACGAGCGACCGGCGCTTCCGTCCCGACCCAACCGCGGAACAGATCGAAATCGATATTGCCGCCGGACAGCACGAGACCGACGCGCTTGCCCTGTAACTTGGTCTTTTCCTGAAGCGCCGCGGCGAGCGCGGCGGCACCGGCGCCTTCGGCGAGATTGTGCGTGTCGGTCCAGAGCGCATGGATCGCGAGCGCGATCTCATCGTCCGTCACCTGGACGATACGCGAGGCGCCCCTGAGGATGACCGCGAGCGCTTCCGGATCGGGAATCCGCGTCGCCATGCCGTCAGCAAGCGTGTTGCTGGTTTCGGTCGTCACCACTTGGCCCGCCGCGAACGACAGCGCGTAGGACGGCGCCTCGGTCGATTGCACGCCGACAATCTCGGTCTTCAGGCCGAGCAGATGGCGCGCCATGATGCAGCCGCAGATCCCCGAGCCCTGCCCGATCGGCACATAGAGGATGTCGAGATCGGCCGCGGCCCGGAGCAATTCGAGCGCATAGGTCGCCACGCCCAGCACCAGGTCCGTATGGAACGACGGCACCATATGCAGCCCGGCGAACTGCGCGTGGCGCCCGGCTTCCTCGCGTGCGGCCTGAAAGTCCTCGCCGTGCTCAACGAGCTCGGCGCCAAACGCCTTCATCGCGCGGTTCTTCTCGACCGAGTTGCCGCGCGGCACATAGATCACGGCAGGCACGCCATGGCGGCTCGCCGCAAAGGCGAGGCTCTGGCCATGATTGCCGCGCGTCGCCGAGATGATGCCCGGAATGTTCGGCCGTTCGCGCTTCAGCCGATCGAGATAGACCAACCCGCCGCGCACCTTGAAGGCGCCGGTCGGCGTGTGATTCTCGTGCTTGACCACGACCTGCGTGCCGAGCCGCTGGCTGAGCAGCGGCCAGGCGTGCGCCGGCGTCGGCGGGACAGCCTGCCCCACGATCGCATGCGCGCGTTCGAGCTCGTTCAGGTCGAACATCACATCACACCAGCGCCTTGCCGCCGGCGAACGCCTTTGCGGTGGCTTCGTCGTTCGCCTGCTCCGGCAACAGCATCTCGTTGTGCGCCTTGCCGGAGGGAATCATCGGGAAGCAGTTTTCCAGCGACGCGACGCGGCAGTCGAACAGCACCGGGCGCTTGACCGAGATCATCTCCTGGATGGCGCCGTCGAGATCGCCGGGCTTGTGCACCTGGAAGCCGACGCCGCCATAGGCTTCCGCGAGCTTGACGAAGTCCGGCATCGCCTCCGAGTAGGAATGCGACAGGCGGTTGCCATGGAGCAGCTGCTGCCACTGCCGCACCATGCCCATGTACTGGTTGTTCAGGATGAAGATCTTGATCGGCAGCTCGTACTGCACCGCCGTCGACATCTCCTGCATCGTCATCTGCACCGAGGCATCGCCCGCGATGTCGATGACGAGGCTGTCGGGATGGGCAACCTGCACGCCGACCGCGGCCGGCAAGCCGTAGCCCATGGTGCCGAGACCGCCCGAGGTCATCCAGCGATGCGGCTCCTCGAAGCCGTAGAACTGCGCGGCCCACATCTGATGCTGGCCGACCTCGGTGGTGATGTAGGTGTCCTTGCCGCGCGTCGCCTCGAACAGGCTCTGGATCGCGTGCTGCGGCAGGATGACGTCGTTGCTCTTCCTGTAATAGAGCGAATTGCGGGCCCGCCACTGCGCGATCTGCTGCCACCACGCCTTGATGTCGGGCTTCTTCGCCTCCGCCTTGAACACCTGGAGAATGTCGCCGAGGATGTTGCCGCAGTCGCCGATGATCGGCACGTCGACGCGGATGTTCTTGTTGATCGAGGACGGGTCGATGTCGATGTGGACCTTCTTCGAGCCCGGCGAGAACGCGTCGACGCGACCGGTGATGCGGTCGTCGAAACGCGCGCCAACGCACAGCATGACGTCGCAATCATGCATGGTCATGTTGGCTTCGTAGGTGCCGTGCATGCCGAGCATGCCGAGCCAGCTCTTGCCCGACGCGGGATACGCGCCGAGGCCCATCAGCGTGGAGGTGATCGGAAAGCCGGTGACCTCGACCAATTCGCGCAGCAGCCTGGTGGCTTCAGGACCGGAATTGATCACGCCGCCGCCGCTGTAGATCACGGGGCGCTTGGCGCCTGCGAGCAGCGCCACGGCCTTGCGGATCTGCGTCGCATCGCCCTTCACCCGCGGCGCATAGGAGCGATGCACGTCGGACTTGCGCGGCGGATGATAGGTGCCGGTCGCGAACTGCACGTCCTTGGGCACGTCGACGAGCACCGGGCCGGGTCGACCTGTGGTCGCAACGTAAAATGCCTCGTGCAGCACCTTTGCGAGATCGTTGACGTCGCGCACCAGCCAATTGTGTTTGGTGCAGGGGCGCGTGATGCCGACGGTGTCGCATTCCTGAAACGCGTCGTTGCCGATCAGATGCGTCGGCACCTGGCCGGAGATGCAGACCAGCGGGATCGAGTCCATCAGCGCGTCGGTGAGTGGCGTCACCATGTTGGTGGCGCCGGGACCGGAGGTCACCAGTGCAACGCCGGGCCGGCCGGTCGAACGCGCATAGCCCTCGGCGGCGTGACCCGCACCCTGCTCGTGGCGGACCAGGATGTGCTGGACCTCGCTCTGCTGGAAGATCTCGTCGTAGATCGGGAGCACCGCGCCGCCGGGGTAGCCGAAAATGTCGGTCACGCCATGATCGATGAGTGCGCGGACGATCATCGCGGCGCCGGTCATCTGGTTCGGATCGTGGCTCTTGTCGCTCATTGGCTTGCTCCGGATGCGCTGTTGTCAGCGGCTTCGTTCGTGTCGGGTTTTCGGAAATAAAAAAGGCCCCGAAGAGGGCCCATGCACACCGCCTGTCATGTGGATGGCAGCTAGCCACCCCCGGCGGTGTGCCTGGGTACGACGGCGATAAGGAGTTTGGTAATAATATTACGCATGGCGGCGGCTCGGCTTCCCAAAGGTTGCGCGAACATAACGGCCGGCGCCCCGATGTCAAGGCAATGCGGCCGTTCCCGCGCGATTTTGGCAGTGTAGCGGTGTTCCCGGGGTTGGGCGAGAGGTAAATTCGGCGACCGAGGCACAAAAGCGTGTCAAACGGGGTGCCGGGCCGCGTTCACGATCGCCGCCAGCCAACCTTGCGTCTCCCCGGGCTTCAGCCACTCGAACTCGGGCAATTGGTGCCGGAACCAGGTGAACTGCCGCTTGGCGTAGTGGCGGGTGTCGGCGCGGCCGATGGTGGCCGCCTGCTCCAGGCTGAGCTCACCGCGCAGATGCCGGATTAGCGCCGGCACGCCATGAGCCTTCATCGCCGGCAGTAGCGGATCGAGGTTTCGGGCGGCAAGACGCTCCACCTCCTCCAGCGCGCCGGCACCCAACATGGCGTCGAAGCGGGCGTCGATACGCGCATAGAGTTCGTCGCGCTCGGGCGTAAGGAACACCGCGCGAAAACTGTCCTTGGGCAAAAGCGGCGGCTGCCCCTCATGATGCCAGTCCAGTAGCGAACGGCCGGTGGCTTCGACCACTTCGAGCGCGCGCGCAATGCGCGCGCGATCGCGCGGGTTCAATCGCTCGGCCGCTCGCGGATCGGAGGCCGCGAGTTCCGCATGCAGCGCCTCGACGCCGTTCCGCTCCAGCCGCGCCCGGACGTCCTCGCGCACCTCGACAGGGATCGGCGGCACCACGGAAAGGCCCGCCGTCAGCGCCTTGAAGTACAGCCCGGTCCCGCCGATGAAGATCGGCAGGCGCCCTTCGGCTTTCGCCTCTTCGAGCGCCTTGGCCGCGTCGCCCACCCAGGCACCGGCCGAAAAATTCACGGCCGCATCGACATGGCCGTACAGGCGATGAGGCGCCCGCGCCTCGTCGCCATCTGTGGGGCGCGCGGTGATGATGCGGAGGTCGCGGTAGACCTGCATGGAATCGGCATTGATCACGACCCCGTTCGCAGCGAGCGCAAGCTCGAGCGCCAGCGCCGACTTGCCGCTGGCGGTCGGGCCTGCGATAAGCACCGCCTTGCCAACATGCCTTCTGCCGACTTGCCCCTCGCTCACGAAAACCTCAAATGTCCCTCGTTGCCACGCTGATCTGCAACCCGAATAATCCCGCGCTCGACTCGACCATCGTCGACGGCGCCCGCGCGGTGCTGCCACAGGCGGCTCCCGCGCACTGGCTGTTCGACGGGGTTGCAGTCGACATCCCCTTCGGCGCCGACAGTAACCTCGAAGGCGACCGTCACGCCATCGAGCAGCGACTCCGCGAGATACGAGGCGACCTGCCCATCGATATCGTCGTGCAGCCAGTCGGCTTCCGGCGCAAGAAGCTTTTTCTCGCCGACATGGATTCCACCATGATCGGTCAGGAATGCATCGACGAGCTCGCCGATTTCGTCGGGGTGAAGGCCCATGTGGCAGCCATCACCGAGCGCGCGATGCGCGGCGAGGTCGAGTTCGAGCCGGCGCTGCGCGAGCGCGTTGCGCTGCTCAAGGACCTCCCCGCCAGTGCCGTCGACGAGGTGCTGGCCAAGCGCATCACCCTGACGCCGGGCGGCCGCGAACTGGTCGCGACCATGCGCGCCCATGGCGCCTATGCCTGTCTCGTCTCCGGCGGCTTCACGCTGTTCACCAGCGCGGTCGCCACCAGGATCGGTTTCCAGGAGAACCGCGCCAACGAGCTCGTCGTTCGCGACGGCAAGTTCACCGGCGAGGTGAAGGAGCCGATCTTGGGGCGCGCGGCAAAGCTCGCGACGCTGGTGGATCTGATGGAGTCGTTCGATCTCGACGACATCGACTCGCTGGCGGTCGGCGACGGCGCCAATGATCTCGCGATGATCCAGGCGGCGGGGCTGGGCGTGGCGTATCATGCGAAGCCTGCGGTGGCCGCCGCTGCGGCGGCCCGGATCGATCATGGCGATCTCACCGCGCTGCTGTATGCGCAGGGGTATCGACGTGAGGAGTTCGTGGAGGCGTAAGTCTTACCGCACGCCCAACTGCTGTAGGGTGGGCAAAGGCGCATTTGCGCCGTGCCCACCACTCTTGCAGCAGTCGTGGAAAAGTGGTGGGCACGCTTTCGCTTTGCCCACCCTACGGAACTGCGCCGCGCCTACTGCACGCTCAGCGCAACAAACCGCAGCTCGCCGTCGGCGTTCGAGACCAGCAGCAGCACCGACTTCTTGCCGTCCTTCTTCAGCTGGTCGACCCGCTTCTGGATGTCGGCGCCGCTGGAGACGCTCTCCTGCGCCACCTCGACGATGACGTCGCCGGCGGAGAGGCGCTTCTCGGCGGCATCCGAATTAGCGTCGACATTGGTGACGACCACGCCCTTGACGCTGTCCTTGATCTTGTAGCGCGTACGCAGATCCTTGCTCAGCGTCGCGAGATCGAGGCCGAGCGACTTCTGTGTCACGGTCTTTTCAGGTGCGGGCTCGTCGATCTTCACTGCGGCCTGCACCTTGTCGGGATCCTGCAGCCGGCCGAGCATGACCTTCTTGGTCTCCTCCTGCCCCTTGCGGATGATGACGACATCGACCTCCTTGCCGACCGCGGTGTCGGCGACCACGCGAGAGAGATCCTTGGGGTCCTTGACGTCCTTGCCGTCGAACTTGACGACGACGTCGCCGGGCTCGATGCCGGCCGGTTTGGCCGGGCCCTTGTCGTCGACACCGGCAACCAGCGCGCCCCGCGGCGGCTTGATGTTGAGGCTCTCGGCGATCTCGTCGGTGACGCTCTGGATGCGCACGCCCAGCCAGCCGCGGCGCAATTCGCCGAACTGGCGGAGCTGGTCGACGACACCCGCCACCGTCTTCGACGGTACGGCGAAGCCGATGCCGATCGAGCCCCCGGAGGGCGAGATGATCAGCGTGTTGACGCCGATGACGTCGCCATCGAGGTTGAACAGCGGACCGCCGGAATTGCCGCGGTTGATGGAGGCGTCGGTCTGAATGTAGCTGTCGTAGGGACCTGAGGAGATGTCACGGTTCTTCGCCGACACGATACCGGCCGTCACGGTGCCGCCGAGGCTGAAAGGATTGCCGATCGCGACCACCCAATCGCCGAGGCGCAGCTTGTCGGAATCGCCGAACTTCACCGACACCAGCGGTTTCGACGGCTTGAACTTGAGCACGGCAAGGTCGGTCTTCTTGTCGACTCCGACCAGCTCGGCCTTGATCTTGGTCCCGTCGTTGAGGATGACGTTGATCTCGTCGGCGTCCGCGATGACGTGGTTGTTGGTGACGACTATGCCTGACGTGTCGATGATGAAGCCACTTCCGAGCGAGTTCGTTTTGCGCGGCGCCGGGCTGTTCTCGCCGCCCTTGCTGCCGCCGCCGGGACCCTTGCGATTCTTGAAGAAGTCGTCGAAGAACTCCTCGAAGGGCGAACCGGGCGGCAGTTGCGGCATGGCATTGCCGCCGCCCCCGCCCTTGGCTTCGACAGTCTGCGAGGTCGAGATGTTGACGACCGCGTCGATCACCTTCTCGGCGACGTCGGCGATGCCGTCCGGTCCGCGCGCATAGGCCGGTGTGCCGAGTGCGCTGAAAACGCCGACGGCGAACGCGGCCAGCCCTAAGCGCAAACGGGTCGGGGCAATGGTGGCAGCGGTCATTGTGATCTCCAGGAGACTAGGATTCGGCGTCAAGACTGCGCTCGAACGGGGGGACGGCGCAAGCGCGGACCTTAACGGGCCTCAAGACCCGGACAATAAGGCGAAAACCGGTCCCTCGCCTTCACTTTGGCGTTGGTGCGACGGCTAAATTGGACGTCGCATAACCCAGATCAGGACCAGGCCGGCCACGGCCGAACCAATGCCGACCGCCCGCAGAACATTGTCCGGCGTGGCCATCGCGCTTTTCATGGCCTTGCGCATCCAGGCCGGGCTTGCCGCGAACATCAAGCCTTCCAGCACGAACAGGATGCCCAAACCGATGAGGAAGTCGGTGAACGCAATGGACCTCATCGGATTGGAACCTCCCGTTGTGCTGTTCTTGTCTGGACGAAGGGCGGCCAGACTTGCCACCCTTGTCTCACTTACGGCTTCGCTGGCGTCGTGGTCGCCGTCTTGCCGGATGGGTTACCAAAGAACCGGAAGAAATCCGAGTCCGGCCGCAGCAGGAAGCGGGTGTCGTTCGCGCGCAGCCCGGTCTCGTAGGCCGCCATCGAGCGGTAGAAGGCGAAGAAATCCGCATCCTTGCCGTAGGCTTCGGCGAACAGACGGTTGCGCTCGGCATCGCCGACGCCGCGCGTCTGCTCGGCCAGCGACCTTGCATCCGCCTCGATCACGGTCGCCTCGCGGTCGGCCTTGGAGCGGATCTCCTGTGCCTTCTGGCCGCCCTGCGCGCGGAACTCGGCGGCTTCGCGCTCGCGTTCCGTCTTCATGCGCAGATAGACCGCCTGGCTGTTCTGCTCCGGCAGGTCGGCGCGGCGGATCCGGACGTCGACGACCTGGATGCCGTAGCCGTCGGCCTCGTGGTCGAGTTGATCGCGGATGCGCTGCATCAGCTTCTCGCGGTCGTCGCGGACCACGTTGATGAAGGTCACCTCGCCGAGCACGCGGCGCAGCGCCGCGTTCAAGAGCGTGGTGAGCTGGATGTTGGCCGCCTGGATCGAGCCGATGCTCTGATAGAAGCGGAGCGCGTCCTTGATGCGGTAACGCGCGAAGGCGTCGACCACGAGCCGCTTCTGGTCGGACGCGATCGCTTCCTGCGACGGGTTCTCCAGATCGAGGATGCGCTTGTCGATGTTGATCACCGAATTCCACGGCGCCTTGAAGTGCAGGCCGGGAGCGGTGACGACGTCGACGGGCTTGCCGAACTGCAGCACGATGGTCTGCTCGGTTTGCGCCACCGTGAACAGGGACATGTAGCCCACGATCACGACGAGCAGGAGGCCGAGCAGCGTGGCGATGCCTGTGACCGGAGATCTCATCGGTTGCCTCCGGTCGTCTGCTGGCCGGTTGCAGGCGGCCGCTTGGTCGTCAGTTCGCTGAGCGGCAGATAAGGCACGACGCCCTGGCCCGACTGGCCGCCGTCATAGATCAGCTTTTCCGAGCCGCCGAGCACGCGCTCCATCGTCTCCAGATAAATCCGTTCACGCGTCACGTCGGGCGCCTTCTTGTATTCCTCGTAAACCTTCAGGAAACGCGAGCTCTGGCCCTTGGCCTCGGCGACCGTCTGCTCCCTGTAGCCTTCGGCGGCCTGCATGATCTGCGCCGCACGTCCGCGTGCCTGCGGCACGACCTGGTTGGCATAGGTCTGCGCCTCGTTCTGCAGCTGCTCGAGGTTGGCGCGCGCCGCCTGGACGTCGCGGAAGGCGTCGATCACCTGCGCCGGCGGATCGACCTTCTGCATCTGCACCTGGCTGATCTGAATGCCGGCGCCGTAGCTGTCCAGGGTCTTCTGGATCAGTTCCTGCACGCCCTGTTCGGTGACGTTGCGCGCGCCGGTCAGGATCGGCTGGATCTGCGAGCGGCCGATCACCTCGCGCATCGCGCTCTCGGCGACCGCCTTCACGGTGCCTTCGGGATTCTGGATGTTGAAGAGGAAATCGCCGACGCCATTGGGCTTGATGCGCCAGAGCACGGTGAAGTCGACGTCGACGATGTTCTCGTCGCCGGTCAGCATCAGGCTCTCTTCCGGCACGTCACGAATGGAACGGCCGCGCCGCGCCGGATCGTCGATCAGCGTCATGCCGATGGAAATGGTGGACACGCGCAATGCCTTTGGCAGAAGCACGGTCTCGATCGGATAGGGCAGATGGTAGTTCAGGCCGGGCTCCACGGTGCGGACATGCTTGCCGAAGCGCAGCACGACGCCGAGCTCTTCGGACTGCACCCGGAAGAAGCCCGACAGCAGCCAGAACGCGACGATGAGCAGCACGATCAGCGTGATGCCGATGCCGGAGAAATAGCCACCCGGCATGATCTGCTGGAGGCGATCCTGGCCGCGCCGCAGAAGGTCTTCCAGATCCGGCGGCCTTGGCCCGACCGGTTGCGGGCCGTTGCCCCATGGCCCCTTCGGACCCGAGCCCCATGGGCCACCGCCCTGATTCTTCCACGGCATTCGACGCTCTCCTCGGCAGGGTGAAATTGCCCCCGCCCGCTTTGTCCGGTCCGGCTTTATAGGGGACAGGCAAGTCCCTTACAACGCAGCCATCGCCGCCCTCCGAGCTAAGCTCGGGGGCAGAAAAGTCAATGTTAACATTGGCAAATGCGGTTAATGGCCCGCCCGCCGACGATATGTCACATAGGAGTAGTCGGCGCTGTCGTTGGGACCGGCAGGATGACGGATGCGCTCAACCTCATCCCACTCGGCCCTGTCGATGCCGAAATGCGTGTCGCCCTCGGGGCGGGCATGCACTTCGGTGATCTCGAGGCGATCGGCGCGATCGAGCCATTGCCGGAAGATTTCGGCACCGCCAATCACGGCGATCTCAGTGACCGAACGCCGCAGGGCATCGCCGCGCGCGATGGCGTCTGCGGCGGCGGTCGATGTCGTGACAATGGCGCCGATAGCGCGATAATCCGCATCGCGCGTGACGACGATGTTGGTGCGGCCCGGAAGCGGCCGGGGCAGGGACTCGAAGGTCCTGCGGCCCATGATCACGGGCTTGCCGATCGTGAGCGCCTTGAAGCGCGCCATGTCGGATTTCATTCGCCACGGCATCGCGTTGCCGGCGCCGATGACGCCGTTCTCCGCGATCGCCACCACGAAGACGATCTCCATCAGGTCGCGCTCCCGGCAAGCCGCGTCAGCGCAGGCCCGGTGACGCGACACAGCGTCCAGTCGTCCAGCATCACGGCCCCGAGCGATTTGTAGAACGCGATCGACGGCGCGTTCCAGTCAAGCACCGCCCATTGCAGCCGCGACCAGCCGTTCTCGACGCATTCCCTGGCAAGGTGCACGAGCAGAGCCTTGCCGAGGCCCCTGCCCCGGTGTGACGGCCGCACATACAAATCTTCGAGATAGATGCCGTGGCGGCCGCTGAACGTCGAGAAATTCGCAAACCACACCGCGAAGCCGACCGGCTCGCCGTTCCACTCGGCGAGGGCGCAATGGACTTGCGGTCGCTCGCCGAACAGTGCGTCGGCGGTGTCAGCCTCGGTCGCCTCGACCTCGTGCGAGAGCTTTTCGTACTCGGCGAGCTCGCGGATAAACGCGAGAACAAGCCCGGCTTCGCCGGGACGCACACGGCGGATGTTGAGCGACATCGACTTCAGACCGCGACCGCGGCCTTGATGTGCGGATGCGGGTCGTAGCCGACGAGCTCAAAGTCCTCGTAACGGAAGGAGAAGATGTCCTTCACGTCGGGGTTGATCCGCATCACCGGCAGCGCGCGCGGCGCGCGCGTGAGCTGGAGCTTCGCCTGCTCCAGATGGTTGGAATAGAGATGGGTGTCACCGAACGAGTGCACGAAGTCGCCCGGCTTCAAGCCCGTGACCTGCGCCACCATCATGGTGAGCAGCGCGTAGGAGGCGATGTTGAAGGGCACGCCGAGGAACACGTCAGCCGAGCGCTGATAGAGCTGGCACGACAGCTTGCCGTTGGCGACGTAGAACTGGAACAGGCAGTGGCACGGCGGCAGCGCCATCTTGTCGACCTCGGCCGGATTCCAGGCCGAGACGATCAGGCGGCGCGAGTCCGGGTTGCGCTTGATCATGTCGATGACGTTCGCGATCTGATCGATACTGCGTCCGTCCGGCGCGGGCCAGGAGCGCCACTGATGGCCGTAGACGGGGCCGAGATCGCCATTGGCGTCGGCCCACTCGTCCCAGATGGTGACGCCGTTGTCGCGCAGATATTTGATGTTGGTATCGCCCTTCAGGAACCACAACAGCTCGTGCACGATCGCCTTCAGCGGCAGGCGCTTGGTGGTCAGCATCGGGAAGCCGGCCGACAGGTTGAAGCGCATCTGATGGCCGAACACCGACAGCGTGCCGGTGCCGGTCCGGTCGGTCTTTTCGGCGCCGTCTGAAAGAATCCGCTCGAGCAGGTCCTGATACTGGTGCATGTGCGTGAGCCTTTGGGGAGGCGGCGAATTTAGCGGCCGCCCCCACGCTGCGACAGCGGCGATTCGCCATCCATACGCATTATACCCGAAAAAGTGAGTGTTCCCGGTGCAAACGACAAGGGGCGGAACTCGGCGTCCCGCCCCTCGTCTATCAGATTGATCCTGCTGGCCAACTTGCCGGCTCGGGTTCGATCCACGGCGCGCCGACGCAGGCGCGGCGCTCCTAGTTTTCGGATTCCGTGAACACCTCGTCGCGCTTGGCACGCAAGGCGGGCAACACCGTGAGCACCAGGAGGAAAGCGGCGATCGCGAGCAGCACGGCCGACAGCGGACGCGTCAGGAACACGCTCCAGTCGCCGCGCGAGATCAGCAGCGCGCGGCGCAGGTTCTCTTCCATCAGCGGCCCGAGCACCATGCCGAGCAGCAACGGCGCCGGCTCAAAATCGTGCTTGATCAGCCAGTAGCCGACCAGACCGAACACGCCTGCCAGGATGACGTCGACCGGCGCGTTGTTCACCGAGTAGATGCCGATCGCGCAGAAGATCACGATCGAGGGGAACATCAGCCGGTAGGGAACGCGCAACAGCCGCACCCAGATTCCGACCAGCGGCAGGTTGATGATGATCAGCATCAGATTGCCGATCCACATCGAGGCGATCATGCCCCAGACCAGCTCCGGCTGCTTCTGCATCACTTGCGGACCCGGCACGATGCCGTGGATTGTCATCGCGCCCACCATCAGCGCCATCACGGCGTTGGGCGGAATGCCGAGTGTCAGCAACGGGATGAAGGAGGTCTGCGCCGCGGCATTGTTGGCGCTTTCCGGCGCCGCCACACCCTCGATCGCACCGCGGCCGAACCGCGACGGGTTCTTGGCGATCTTCTTCTCGAGCGTGTAGGACGCAAAGGACGCGATGACCGCGCCGCCGCCCGGCAGGATGCCGAGGATCGAGCCGAGCACGGTGCCACGCAGGATCGCAGGCGCCGAGTCGATCAGGTCCTTCCTGGTCGGCATCAGGCCGGTGATCTTCTGCTGCACGAGATCGCGATTCATCTCGGCGCCGGCGTCGAGATTGCGGATGATCTCGGCGAAGCCAAACACGCCCATCGCCACCGTCGCAAAGCCGAGACCGTCGGCAAGCTCAGGAATGTTGAACGCCATGCGCGAGGCGCCGGTCTCGATGTCGGAGCCGACCATCGACAGCATCAGGCCGAACACGATCATCGCGATCGCCTTCAGCACCGAGCCCTTGGCCAGCACCACCGCGAAGATCAGGCCGAGCACCATCAGCGAGAAATATTCGGCCGGACCGAACGCCAGCGCGAGCTTGGTCAGCGGCGCGCCGAGCACGGCAATGAGCACGGTCGCGACGCAGCCGGCGAAGAACGAGCCGATCGCCGCGATCGCCAGCGCCGGGCCGGCACGGCCCTGCTTCGCCATCTGGTGACCGTCGATGGCCGTGACGACCGAGGTCGCCTCACCGGGAATATTGACCAGGATCGAGGTGGTCGAGCCGCCATACTGGGCGCCGTAATAGATGCCGGCGAGCATGATCAGCGCGCCGACCGGCGGCAATCCGAACGTGATCGGCAGGAGCATCGCCACGGTTGCGACGGTGCCGATACCGGGCAGCACGCCAACCAGCGTGCCGACCAATGCGCCAATCAGGCACATGAGAATGTTGATCGAGATCGGCAGCGACAGACCGTAGAGCCACCAGGGTGACCACCAGGAGATCTGAAACACCACACCGAAACCAAGGCCCAGATTGTGGAAGAGATCGAACATCACACCCTCACTGAACCAGGAAGCGCGGGAACATCGGCATCGGCAGCCCCAGCACATAGGGGAAGAGCAGCGCGCAACCGAGCGTCAGGCAGGCGCCGACGATGATCGCTTCGACCCAGCGCGTTTCATGCGTGCCCATCGCCGAGATCAGGAAGCTCGTGAACGCCGTCACCACCACGCCAAGTGGACGAATCGCCAGGGCGAAGAAGACGATCGAGATCATCACGAAGAGCGGCCCGCGCCAGGCATAGTGCGCCATCGCCGGCCCGTCGGTCAGCAGTCCCGTCAACGCAATGCCGGCGCCAAGTGCAACCAGGAGCCCGCCAAACATCCGCGGCGCCGTGCCGGCGCCAAAGGAGAAGCCGCGCATCCCCTGCAAATCGCTGGAGGCCCACAGCGCGAACAAGGCGAGCGCCATCAGCACGATTCCGCCGACATAGTCCTGCGCCGACCTGATCGTCATGAAGAACGTGAGAATCGCCACCGCAAAGACCGGATAGGAATAGATCAGCGCCAGCAGCACATCGGATGACGCCTTCTTGGTGTCACCGCCGACCGCCCCGAGCAACGCGCCGGGCGCCCCCGCGAGCAGCGCCGTAGCGTGGCTGATCACCACGGCGGCCGGCCCGCGTCCCGCGCCCCAGCCAAAGATCGTCCCGAACGACCAGATGAATTCGAAAATCTGCGGCGCTATGGCCAGCAGACAAAAGCTGATCACCACCGAGGTGTTTCGGTTGGCTGTCGCCGAGTGGCCCATCGTATCGGCCATGCATGTCTCCTCCGCGACCCGTAAGCCACGAGCAATGTTGTTCTAATCGGCTGGAAATCGATGCCCCCGCCCGGATCCCTGCCTAGCCATTTTCATTACACAATGCCAGCAAAACCCAACAAGCCCCCGACCAGCAAAATCCATAGTGGATTGATGCGCGAGACGGATGCGACCACTGCAACCGTCGCGGTCAGAAGCAGCGCAGCAAGCGTACGATCGGTCGACTCGGCGAGGATCAGGGCGCTCGCCGCCATCAAGCCGATCGAGAGCGGAACCAGTGCAGCCTGGATCAGCCCGGGCCAGCGCGATTGGCTCGGCCGATTGAGGAGCCGGCTGACATAATAGGCAAGCAGCGCGGTGGGCAGGCACATGGCCAAGGTCGCCGCCAGGGCGCCGGGGATGCCGGCGACGGCATAGCCGATTAACGTGACGATAAGGACGTTCGGACCTGGTGAGAGCTGCGCGATCGCATAGGCGTCGGCGAACTGCTTGTCGGTCATCCAGTGATGCACATCGACCGCGATGCGGTGCATCTCGGGCACGGCCGCCGCGGCGCCGCCGACTGCGAACAGCGACATCAGGCCGAAGGTCGAGATCAGCGCCCAGATCGGGTTCTCCGCGTTCATGCTGCTACCTTCCGCCGCATCAGGGAGGTGGCGCCGATACTGACGGGGATCGCGACCAAGAGCACCGCCTGGAGCGGCAGGCGAAGGACGCCGATGGCGAGGAAGACGCCCAGCATCAGGATGAGCGCGACGGCGTCCAGCCGCTTGAGCAGCGGCGTCATCATCCGAAAGACCACCGCGATCAAGAGGCCGACGGCCGCACAGGAGATGCCCGCGAGAATACGGCGCAGCACCTCCACATCGCCGAACCGGGCGTAGACGATCGCGAGCACCGTCATGATCAGCGTGGGCGGCAGCAACAGCCCCGCAAACGCGGCAATGCCGCCGGCGATCCCGCGCAGCCGCGCACCGAACACCATCGACAGATTGACGATGTTGGGCCCGGGCAGGAAATGGCAGAGCGCAAACGTCTCGTTGAACTCGTCCGCCGTCATCCAGCGGTGCTGCTCGACGATGGCCTGCCGGGCGAACACCAAAACCCCGCCGAAGCCCGCCAGCGACATCCGGGCGAAGGCCAGGAACAGCGCGAACAAGCCCGGTGGAACGGCGCGAGTGGCTGGCCGGTCCGGCTCTTGAACTGGTTGTTGGGCGGCCGGTGCGGAATCCTCGGACATGTCAGGAGCTTAGAACGCCGGCCGGCGCGCGGCCAAGCCTACCGGGAACCTATCCCAAGGGAACCTCGGAATGGTCGCTCGAAACACCTGTTATTTGAAACCTTTGCCCCCTATATTGGGAGTGCCGGTTCGCCGGCTATGGAAATAAACGGTCGTCGCAATAAACCATTCGGACCCGGGGGCGGTACCCGGCGCCTCCACCAAAGCCCACCAGCGGGCTAGCCCTGAGGCGGGCTTTGGCGGGGGCGAAATAGGATCGACGAGGGCGTAAAGGGCGTTCTTTTTCTCGGTATTGTTCCGCCGTTATCGGGCTATGCAATAGTTGCCAACGACAACTTTGCTCCGGTTGCTCAGGCTGCGTAACGCAGTTTGAAAGACCATTCTGAAGTCCTAACGGGTTAAGCTCCGTTAGGCGGGGTTCGGAGGCACCTGGCAACAGAAGCCTCCACTTACCTCTTATTTCCTACCCCGCGGGGACTCCTGTTGACCCGTCAGGCGCGGTACTATTGCGGCTTGGCGAGTCGGGCCGGCAGGGCCCAGCTCCTGGAATGCAACAGGACCACCATGGCGACCGATCATATCCGATACGATGTGCTGGCCCGCGACGCGCTGCGCGGCGTGTTGCGCAAGGTGCTGACCGACGCCGCGTCCCAGGGACTGCCCGGCGAGCATCATTTCTTCATCACCTTCGTGTCGAAGGCCGACGGCGTGAAATTGTCGTCGCGGCTGCTGGCCCAGTATCCGGAAGAGATGACGATCATCCTGCAGCACCAGTTCTGGGATCTGACCGTGCTCGAGGACCGCTTCGAGGTCGGCCTGTCCTTCGGAGGCATTCCGGAGCGGCTGATCGTGCCGTTCAGCGCCATCAAGAGCTTCCTCGATCCGTCCGTGAAATTCGGCCTCCAGTTCGACACCTCCGATGTCGCCGATGTCTCGGCCGAGACATTGCCGGCCGCTCCCGCCCCATCCGCGGTCGCGGTGCCCCCTGCCACTGAACCGGCGGAAGGCACTGAGGAGCCGGCGGCCCCGAACCAGGGCGGCGCCGAAGTCGTGCGATTGGATCGTTTCCGCAAGAAATGATCTAGATCGGACTGGCGCCCGTCGCAGGCGGCCAAACTCCCTATATAGAGGCACATAATGAGGCCGCGTGGCATTTCGCGCGGCGGAATGGATGTGCTCATGGCCAAAACTTCCCTCTCGAAGAATCCCCACTCGAAGGCTGCCCGCGCGAAGACCGACCGTTCCTCGCGCCCGGCGACCCGCACCGAGACCGACAGCTTCGGCCCCATCGAGGTCCTCGCCGACCGCTATTGGGGCGCGCAGACCGAACGCTCGCGGCAGAATTTTCGCATCGGCGTCGATCGCATGCCGATCGCGCTCGTGCACGCGCTCGGCATCGTCAAGCTCGCCGCGGCGCAGACCAACCAGGAGCTCGGCCTGCTCGACCAGCGCCGTGCTAATGCCATCATCCGCGCTGCGCGCGAGGTGATCGAGGGCAAGCTGGACGATCATTTCCCGCTGGTGGTGTGGCAGACCGGCTCGGGCACGCAGAGCAACATGAATCTCAACGAGGTCATCGCCAACCGCGCCAATGAGCTCCTGGGCGGCGAGCTCGGTGCCAAGAAGCCGGTGCATCCCAACGATCACGTCAACATGAGCCAGTCGTCGAATGACTCGTTCCCGACCGCGATGCATATCGCGGCGGCAAGCCGCATCACCGCCGATCTCGTCCCTGCCCTCGGCGAATTGCTGCGTGCACTGCGCAAGAAGGAGAAGGAGTTCGCAAAGATCGTCAAGATCGGCCGCACCCACACCCAGGACGCGACGCCGCTGACACTCGGCCAGGAATTTTCCGGCTATGCCGCCCAGGTCGAAAGCGGCATCGCCCGGCTCAAGGTCGCCGTGAAGGAGCTCTATCCGCTGGCGCAGGGCGGCACCGCCGTCGGCACCGGCCTCAATTCGAAGCCGCGCTTTGCAAAACTGTTCGCAAAGCACGTTGCCGGGATTACCAAGCTGCCCTTCACCAGCGCCGCCAACAAATTCGAGGCGCTGGCTTCGAACGACGCCTATGTGCTGGCGCACGGCGCCATCAATTCGGTCGCGACAGGCCTGTTCAAGATCGCCAACGACATCCGCCTGCTCGGATCGGGTCCGCGGTCGGGCCTCGGCGAACTGATGCTGCCGGAGAACGAGCCGGGCTCCTCGATCATGCCCGGCAAGGTCAATCCGACGCAGTGCGAGGCGATGACGATGGTGTGCTGCCAGGTGTTCGGCAATCACACCGCGATCACGGTCGCCGGCAGCCAGGGCCATTTCGAGCTCAACGTCTACAAGCCCGTGCTGGCCTACAACATGCTGCATTCGATCCGGCTGATGGCGGACGCCGCGCGCTCCTTCACCGAGCATTGCGTCAGAGGCATCCGCGCCGACGAGAAGCGCATCAAGGAACTGATGCAGCGTTCGCTGATGCTGGTGACGGCGCTCGCCCCCAAGATCGGCTACGACAACGCGGCCAAGGTGGCCAAGACGGCGCATGCCAACGGCACCACCCTGAAGGAAGAGGCGCTACGGCTCGGCTTCGTCTCGGCGGAGGAGTTCGACCGCCTGGTGCGCCCCGAGAAGATGACCAGCCCGGGATAAATTCCGAATTCCGATAGCCATCCGTAATGATACGGAGCCCCAAGCTCCATTAAATGTAGGGCTTAACGGACGGGATTTGATTACCGTCAATGTCGCGGCGGGATTGCGTGTTACGCAGCCCCTCCGTCCCCACGGGGCGGAATTCATCGTTTGATGGCCCAAGGGTCGATTGACGAGGACAAGCGAATGGCGATCAAATCTCATTGGGCGCAGTGCGGCGCACAGTTTCTGAATGTTTCATCCTGCCCACGGAGGATCGGATGATGGAGACGCGACATGGGGAACGTCATCAACCTGAATCGTTTCCGGAAGCGCGCCGAGCGGCAAGCCACGGCGAAGCAGGCGGACGCCAACCGAACGAAGTTCGGCCGCACGAAGGCGGAGCGGTCGGCGGAGGAGACGCGCGCGGACCAGGCGAAGGCGCACCTGGACCAGCACCAGATCGATCGCGAGGAGCAGCCATGAAGTCGCCCGTCGTGAAACGGTCGATCGTCGTCGCCGGCCACAAGACCAGCGTCAGCCTGGAAGAGGCGTTCTGGAACGGCATGAAGGAGATCTCGGGCCTGCGCAACATGACGCTGTCCGAGCTGGTCGGCGAGATCGACGGCAACCGCCAGCAGGGCAATCTGTCCTCGGCGATCCGCCTGTTCGTGCTCGACTACTTCAAGAGCCGCGCCATGGCCGCCATCCAGGCGGAAAAGGTCCCGGCCCAGTAGCCGTCTTGGCGCCGATCCTGACGCCGATCTTGGCGCCAATCGCCTTCGTCACGAAGCTGGCACTTTAAAATCACTCTAAGGTGCAGTTTCAGCGACCGAGTGCGCTTGACCTCGATGCCCTGCGTTGAAAATACAGGGCATGACCGACATCCATGATACGCGTCCGCAGATGCCGCTGGGCCTGGCCCAGCGCGGCTATACCGGCGTCATCCAGCACCTTTCCCCCAAGGACGCAGGCTCGGCGCTCTCGGACGTCGAGCTCGAGAGCCGGCTGATCGAGCTCGGCTTCGTCGAGGGCGCCCGGGTCGAGGTCCTGCACGAGGGGCTGGTCGGGCGCGACCCGATCGCGGTCCGGGTCGACAGCATCACCATCGCGGTCCGCCGTCGCGAAGCCATGGCCATCATCGTCGCCTGAAGCGACCGGACCCCAATTCCATGGAATTGCCCCTACTTCATCTCGCCCTGGTCGGCACGCCAAACAGCGGCAAGACCTCGCTGTTCAATGCGCTGACCGGCAGCCGGCAGAAGGTCGCGAACTATCCCGGCGTCACCGTCGAGCGCAAGGAAGGATTCTTCGTCACGCCCATGGGACGCCAGGTCTCCGTGGTCGACCTGCCCGGCACCTATTCGCTGCGCGGCCGCAGCCCGGACGAGGAGATCACCCGCGACTTCGTGCTCGGCAAGGCTTCCGGCGAGACCCTGCCCGACCTCGTGCTGTGCGTGGCCGATTCCACCAATCTGCGCCTGACCATCCGCCTGCTGCTGGAGCTCAAGCGCACCGGCCGGCCGATGATCCTCGTGCTCAACATGTTCGACATCGCGACCCGCCGCGGCATCACTGTCGACGTCGCGCGGCTCGCCAAGGAGCTCGGCGTGCCCGTGGTCACCTCGATCGCGGTGCGCAAGGGCGGCACGGCCGACCTGCTGTCGCTGACCGACGAGATTTCGGCGAAGCTCGCCGCCGAGCCGGGCGAGAACAATTGGCGGGCGCTCAGCGTGGCCGATCTGCGCGCCACCCAGCGCGAAGCCGACCGCATCATCGGCGACTGCGTCAGCCTGCCTAGCAGGCCCGACACCTGGACCGCGCGGATCGACGCGATCGTGCTGCATCCCGTCGGCGGGCTGATCGTGCTCGCGGCTATCCTGTTCGTGATGTTCCAGGCGGTGTTCGCCTGGGCGCAGCCGCTGATGGAGCTGCTCAACTCGGGCTTCGACTCGCTCGGCGAGTTCGTCCACGCCACCCTGCCCGCAGGCCTGCTGCAGAGCTTCCTGCAGAACGGCGTGATATCAGGCGTCGGCAGCGTCATCGTGTTCCTGCCGCAGATCATCATCATCTTCCTGTTCATCCTGCTGCTGGAAGATTTCGGCTACATGGCGCGCGCCGCGTTCCTGATGGACCGCATCATGGGCGGCGCCGGCCTGCACGGCCGCGCCTTCATCCCGCTGCTGTCGAGCTTTGCCTGCGCCATCCCCGGCATCATGGCGACGCGCGTGATCGACAACAAGCGCGACCGGCTGACCACGATCCTGATCGCGCCACTGATGACCTGCTCGGCGCGCATTCCCGTCTACACGCTGATCATCTCCGCCTTCATTCCGGCAAAGGACGTCTGGGGCTTCATCAACCTCCAGGGCCTCGTGATGTTCGGCCTCTATGCCGTCGGCATCGCCAGCGCGCTTGCCGTCTCGTTCCTTATCAAATTCTTCATGCTGCGCGACTATGCGCCGGCGCCGTTCATGCTGGAGCTGCCGGACTACAAGATGCCGCGGCTGAAATCGATCGCGATCGGCGTCTACACGCGGGCCAAGATGTTCCTGCACCGCGCCGGCACCACGATCTTCTCGATGATGGTGCTGATCTGGTTCCTGGCCTCGTTCCCGCAGCCGCCCGCGGGCGCAACCGAACCGGCGATCGACTTCAGCCTGGCCGCGATCATCGGCAAGGCGCTCGAGCCGCTGCTGGCGCCGGTCGGCTTCAACTGGCAGATCGCGGTCGCGCTGATCCCGGGCATGGCGGCGCGCGAGGTCGCGGTCGCGGCACTCGGCACCGTCTATGCGATCGAAGGCGGCAAGGAAGCGGCCGAGCAGATCGGCCAGGTGCTGGCGACGAAATGGTCGCTCGCGACCGCGCTGTCGATGCTGGCCTGGTACATCTTCGCCCCGCAATGCGCATCCACGCTGGCCGTGATCCGGCGCGAGACCGGAAGCTGGACCTGGATGGCCGTCACCTTCTTCTACATGCTGGTGCTGGCCTATGCCGCGAGCCTTCTGACCTACAATGTCGCGGTCGCGTTCGGGGCGGGGTAGCCTCTCTCGAAACTAAAAGCGCGAAAACAACCCCATGCACAGTAGACGGGGGTTGTGAAATCAATGGGTTACGCGTGTGCTAAAATCAGCTGACCGTCGCTGGCCAGAAGCAACGCCGGCACACAAGGCCGGTTGCGCCGTCGGGCAAAACAGGCGCATGATGGTATTGTCGGAGAATTGGCGAGACGCTCGGTGACGGCAAGATACCGGAGCGTGGCACGCCTTCTCAGCCGCTGGCCTGTGTTGCCGGGAACGACGCAGTGAACACCGTTTCATCCCGCATCGACGACGCGACGATCAGCCCGCCATGGGCGCGCGCGATCTCCTGGGCGATGTACAGTCCGAGCCCAAGCCCTTTCTGGTTCGGCAGAACGTCGCCGCGATCGAACGCCGTGAAAAGGCGCGGGATCGTATCAGCCGGAATTGGCGCGCCTTTGTTGGCAACGCTGAGATCAAAGCCAGCGCCGGTCGTCTGCGCCAGCACCCTGATCGGCTTGTCGGCGGCGCCATAGGAAATCGCGTTGCCGAGAAGATTGGACAGCATCTGCCCTATGCGGTCGGCGTCAATTTTCACAGGTCCCGGAACGTTGACGACCGTTTCGATGACGCGATCCGGATGCACGTTCTCGAACTCCGCGACAATCTGCCTGATGACAGGCTCGAGCGGCTGTTCTCTCAACTTGAGCTGCATGCCGGCGCCGAGCCGCGCGCGGGCGAAGTCCATGACATTGTCGATCAGGCCCGCCATCCGGGCCACGCTTCCCTGCAGCAGGTTGATCCAGTTCTTGCCCTCGTCATCGACCTTCTTGTTCAGAAGCCGCAGCCCGCCCTGGATCGAGGCGAGAGGGTTTCTGAGGTCGTGACCGAGCACGGCAATGAACTGCTCGCGCAGTTCAGCATTGCGTTGTTCCAGCGCGAGCCTGTTCTCGATCAGTTCGACACGGTCGGCCGCGTCGAGGTGAGACGCGATCAGCTCCGCAAACAGCTTGAACATGCCGATGATCTCGGGGGTCCGAAGCTTGCGCGGCTTCGGATCGATCGCGCAAAGAGTTCCAAAGAATGAACCGTCGGGAAGAATGATCGGCACGGAGATGTAGCTTTGGAGGCCATATTGCGCGGGCGTGTGATGCGTGCAGTACGCGGCGTCTTCGCTGACATTCTCGATGACAACCGCCTCGCGGCTCTGCCGGATCTCGTGGCAGATCGTGGTCTCGACCTTGAGCTCGTCACCGGGCTTCAGCCCGAACGCAAGTTCGTCACGCGAGGCACATGTGATCCACCTGTCCTCGGTGACGCGGGCAACGGCCGTAAACCCCATTCCGGTGGTCCGGCTGACCACGTCCAGGATGGTCGAGACCGCAGCGATCCCGCTGACCTTGGCTATGTCGCGCTCGAAATCCATTGCCACTCCGCGTCGGAACATTCGCCTCGGGCCGGCCACCCCCAACTTAAAGCGCGTCCTTGCAACGGTGAAAAGCACTGCCAGCCCAGTCATTCCGCGTCAATGTTACTCGACGCTCCGCCTTGGAAGCGGCTATCTGTTCCCGATGGAACATTTCAGCACGGCTAGGCTAACCGCCGAGAGGCTTCGTGAGGATCACCTCGCGGACCTCGTCGCATTGCATCTCGATGCCGAGGTGTCCCGATATCTCGGCAGCGTGCGCCCGGCGGAGAGGACGAAGACCTACCTCGACGCCAATATAGCGCATTGGGACCAGCATGGCTTCGGGCTGTGGGTGCTGCGAACGAAAGACGGGGCATTCGCGGGGCGAGCGGGCATCCGGCACATTCTGGTGGACGATATCGACGAGATCGAGATTGCCTACGCGTTCAAGCGCGACGTCTGGGGCCAGGGACTTGCAAGCGAGATCGCCACGGCGCTGACGGATATCGGACTGTTACACCACGAGCTGCCGTCTCTGATCGGCATCGTCTTCGCCAGAAACGGCGCGTCGCGCCGTGTATTGGAGAAATCGAATTATCTCCTCGAGCGAAGTACGATCCGTCACGGCGAAGACGTCGTGATCTACCGTATTCGGCGGTAGACCCCAAAAGCCAGAAGTCCGGAGCCGCAGAGCACGACGGCGGCGGCAATGAAGGCGCTCCGGTACCCACTGCTGTCGTACAAGAATCCTCCGAGGGAGGCGCCCGCCGTTATGGCGAGCTGGATCACCGCGACCATCAGGCCGCCGCCCGCCTCCGCATCCTCAGGCAGCGTCTTGCTCATCCAGGTCCACCAAGCGACCGGTGCGGCCGTGCCGATGAGGCCCCAACCGGCCAGCAGCACGGTAACAACGAGGGTCGACCCTCCGAAGGCGGTCAAGCCGAGGGCAAGGGCGGTCATCGCAAGCGGCATGCCGATCAGAAGCCCGTGCAAGCCTCGCTTCAGTAGGAAGCTGATGAGGTAGGTCCCGAGCAGGCCCGCGACGCCGACCACGAGCAGGATAGCCGAGAGCGTGGAGACGTCTACGCGTGTCACGGTCTCCAGGAATGGACGCAAATAGGTGAAAAGCGCGAACTGGCCCATGAACAGGAGGGCAACCGAGAGCATCCCGATGCCGACTACCGGCCGGCGAAGCAATCCGAAAACGTTCCCCGCGGCACCGCGTTCTGAGGGCATTGAGGGCAATGTGGCGTATTGCCAGACCAGAGTGACGATCGCGAGCGGGACGACGCAGAAGAAGGCACCTCGCCAGCCGATGAACTGACCGAGGAAACTCCCGAGCGGCGCGGCGATCGTGGTCGCCAGCGCGTTTCCACCATTGAGGAGGCTAAGCGCGGCCGCAACCTGCCGCTCCGGCACAAGGCGCATCACGGTAGCCGCCGACATCGACCAGAACCCGCCGATGACGATCCCGATCAGCGCGCGCCCTGCCATGAACACCAGGGCATTCGGGGCCAGGGCCACCATCAGCCCCGAGACGATCATCAGCGAGGTAAGGCCCAGCAACAGGCTGCGTCGATCGATGCCCCGTGTCACCGACGCGATCGCAAGGCTAGTGAAGACGGCGAACAGTCCGGAGACCGCGATGGCCTGGCCCGCCTGCCCCTCGGTCATGTGGAGATCGGTCCCGATCGGTGTCAGCAGGCTGACCGGCATGAACTCGGACGCAATCAATGTCCCGACGCACAAGGTCAGCGCAAAGACCGCACTCCAAGCCGGATCGCGCGACAGCGCCTCGTTGCCTCGAGCGAGTTGTACGCTCATGATTGGGCGCCGAGCACGATCGGCGTTGCCTGTATCAGCTTGAGCGACTTCACCATCTTCTCAACCGTCGCCTTGTATTTCTTGAAATGATCTGTTCCGAGATGAGCTTCGTAGGCGCTCCTGTCCCGGTAGATTTCGAAGACCTTGACGTGGGCCGGGTTGTCCTTTTCGGAAACGGCGTAGAGCACCAGGACGCCCGGCTCCTTGCGAATTGCTGCGTCGATCTGTTCCTGCACCGCAGCCCTGTAGCCGTCCAATTGGACGGGATCGATCTCGATTTCCGCCACCTGGACATATCGTTCGTCCGCCGGCTGGGCGACGACGCCGCCGGCGAGTACCGCGGCCAGCATCGATAGGCCGTACGAGAAAAGCTGCTTCTTCATGTTCTCCCCCTCAGAGGCTTCACTGGCCCTACCTGATTTGGACTGCTCGAAGGTTACTCGCGGCTTTGGCGATGTCGTTCAGTTCATCGCCTTCGCACCCGCGCATCGCAGATATCACTTCAGGTATTGGTCGTCGGCCACCTTCTCCATCCAATCGACGTTCTTTCCGTTGACGGATTCCTGAATGGCGATGTGCGTCATTGCGGTGGTCCGCGTCGCTCCGTGCCAATGTTTCAAGCCCGGCGGAAACCACACGACGTCGCCGGCGCGGATTTCCTCAATCTGTCCGCCCTCTCGCTGCACCCAGCCGAGACCGGCTGTCACGATCAGCGTCTGCCCGAGCGGATGCGTGTGCCAGGCCGTGCGTGCGCCGGGTTCAAAAGTGACCTGAGCGCCGCTGACGCGTGCGGGCTCGGGCGCCGCGAACAGCGGGTCGATACGCACCGTCCCGGTGAACCAGTGTTCGGGGCCCTTCTGGGAAGGGCGGGACCCGTTTCTCTTGATGTCGATGTCCATTGCAGTCTCCTTCAGTGCTTCGGACGCGAGCGCCGGCGCCAGTCGAATTCCCGCGACGGCGAAGGCGCTTCCGCCAACGAGAATGTCTCTACGCGTCACCACGGCATGTCTCCGCTCGTGGCGGATCGCGAACGGGATTGTCGATCGAGGCATTGTCGTTCTTTCAGCGAGGTCGCTTCTCGATGACGTCCTTGACGACAGGCGCTGCGGAGAAAGCGCTAGGCCAGCCGGCGTAGAAGGCGAGATGGCCGAGCACCTCGCCCGCTTCCTCCCGAGTCAACCCGTTGTCCATGGCGCGGTTCAAATGGTAGGTGATCTGCGCGACCTGACCGGTGGCGATCAGCGCGCTCACGGTAACCAGGCTGCGGTCGCGCGGAGCCAGCGCCGGCCTGAGCCAGAGATCGCGGAACAGCACGTCGGTCGTAAAATGAACAAGGTTCGGCGTGATCTGCCCGAACTGCTCTTCGACGCGCGTTGCTCGCTGCTTCTCCGCCGCCTCGTCGAGCGGCAGTTGCGGCCCCGACGCCGGGGGGAGCTGATCGGGCCCGATGTTGCGGCTCTCGAAGACTTCCTTCGCAGCCGGGATCGCATCAATCGCGTTGGCCCAGCCGGTGTAGAAGGCCAGATGCGTGATGATCTCCGAGATCTCCGACGGCTTCACGCCATTATCCAGCGAGCGACCTAGATAGCATGGCAGCTCCGCCTTCTGATCCCGGGCGATGAGAGCGGCGACGGTGACGATGCTGCGGTCCCGAGGCGTAAGCCCCGGGCGCTTCCACAGATCGCCGTGGACGAATTTTTGCGCGTAACCTTCGAGGGCTGGCGCGACCGCGCGGACGTCTTCCGACTTTGACATGGTCTTTGCTCCTTCGGTGGATGCGTCTCTGGCCGCGACCGGGCCGTCAGCAAACAGGCAGAACGAAAACAAGGCCGCTGCGAGCATTCTCATCGCGTGGATCCTTCCAGATTTGCGGGTCCGCCATCAACCACAAGGCGACGGGTGCTGCGCCGAGCACGGTGCCGCGCTCACGAGCTGGCGAGCCCTTGGGCGATCACGAGATCAAGTGCCGCCTCATGTTGATGGGAAACTAAGGCTTCCGACTCCGTCCGATTAGGTGATAAAATCTGAATGCAGTCATAAGACAGGCTTATCAATGAACCGGGACGACGCCAGCGATATCCTGGCCTTCCTCGCTGTGGCGAGGGAGCGCAACTTTACGCGTGCCGCAGCCAAGCTTGGTATGACGCAATCGGCGCTGAGCCAGATCATCCGAAAGTTGGAGCATCGCCTGGGCGTCCGTCTTCTCAATCGAACGACCCGGAGTGTCACGCCAACTCAAGCCGGAGAACGGCTGTTTCTGAGCGTCGGGCCCAAATTCACCGAGATGGATGCCGATCTCGCGGCGCTGAGTGAGCTCCGGGAAAAGCCCGCTGGGACCGTGCGTTTGACGGCAACGGAGTACGCCGCCACCGAGATCCTGCTGCCGGCGCTGGGGAAGATTCTTCCCCAATATGCAGACATCCACGTCGAGGTGATCATCGATTACGGGCTCACCAACATCGTTGCGCAGCAGGTCGACGCGGGAATTCGTCCGGGCGAACTCGTCGCCAAGGACATGATCGCTGTGCGCGTCAGCCCTGATCTGCGAATGGCGGTCGTGGGATCGCCGTCCTACTTCGCCGAACGCAAGCGGCCGAGGACGCCTCAGGATCTAACGCGTCACAATTGTCTCAACCTGCGCCTGCCGACCCACGGCGGCAGCCTGTACGCGTGGGAGTTCGAGAAGAACGGGCGGGAGCTCAACGTGCGCGTGGAAGGACAGCTTGTGTTCAACAGCGCAGGGCTTCTTCTGGAGGGAGCGCTAAAGAGCCTGGGACTTGCTTACCTCACGGAGGGGCACGTGCAGCCATACATCTCGCAGGGCCGGCTGATCAGGGTGCTGTCGGATTGGTGTCCGCCGTTCTCGGGTTACCACCTTTACTATCCCAGTCGGCGCCAACCTTCACCGGCATTCTCGCTGCTCGTCGAGGCTCTTCGATATCGCGGCAAGTAGATTGCCGCTCATGGCGCTGGACAATTCTCCGGCGGGCACGATTGCTACCTGAAATACCCCAGCACGAGATCGACATCCGCGCTGCCGGCTACCGTGCCGTTCAGCTCGGCGTCGAGGACGCGGCGGCAAGCCTCGATCGCGGCATGGTCACCGAGATCGTTGGCGGCTTCCAGCACGAGCCAGGCGGCATCGACCGAGGCCTGGTCCGCTGCTCCGCCGCCGATCTCGCCAGCTGCGGCCTTGTTGAGGTTCTTCTTGCGAACGGCGGTGCCGAATTGAGGCAACATTGCAAATACTCCCTGCCAATTCCCGGATGATGCTCGGTGTACCTGTTCGGTGTACCGCTCAGTGCACCTGCAGCTCGGGCTGACGACCCGTGGCGGGATCGGAGCCGGTCTTGCGCGACTGGTAGAACTTCAAGACGCTGCGCGAGGTCTCGATCTTGAGCTTGCCGAAATCGCGTTCGTTGTCGTGGAGCTCGCGCGCCGTGATCAGGTGATCCTTGGCGCCGAGGAACAGCAGCGACATGGTGGTGTCCCAGGAGAAATCGAGCGCCTTGCACAGCACCAGGATCATCTCGCGATTGCGGTCCATCATCGCACGCTCGATCACGTCGACCGGCAGCGACGACAACAGCGACAGGCCGATCTGCACCTCGTCGAAGCGGTGCTGGCGCGCATAGTTCGAGATCGAGTCCTGATTGAGGTTGCCCTGCCGGTACTGCGTCGTCACCACGCGTTTGGCGACGAAATAGCTGCGCGAGGACGGGCCGAACTTGGAGTGCAGATCGCCGGTGACGTCGCTCACCGAGCTCTGGATCTGCGCCATCATTTCCGGGCGCTCGTGCTCGAGCCGGCGGCGGACGTCCTCCGACGCCTTCGAGATCAGCTGCTGGAAGATGTGACGCGGCACGTCCTTGCGCAGGCCAAGCTGCTCAGCGAGAATCGAGTCACCCTCGGCGCGGCGGACCATGTGCAAAAGGCCCGAGCCGGAGAAGCGTGCGCCCTCGTTCCGGGCAACCGACGTCACGACCTCCTGGTCGCCGCGCTTGACCAGCACGTCGGTGACGGCCTCGCCGATCGACTTGCGCTGGGCGATCGCGAGCAGATGCGACTGACTCTTGGTCATGGCGCTCTCGACCAGCAGCTTCTCGTCGATACGATTGGAGTCGCGCAGCACGGGACCGGCGACCTCGATCTCGTCGTCGATCGCGAGTTGCGCAATGACATTGAGCGGAGCGTGATCGCAGGCTGCCATGACCTCGGAGAGCTGCACGCGCGCGGCAACCTCGATCTCGTCGGCGAGCCGGCCGATGACTTCGCCGAACGTGCTGATCTCGTCGTCGCTGTAGCGGCCGGTGATCAGAATGTCGGTCGCGTGCCACAACGCCTTGTTCCGGCTTTCGTCGGTGCCGCGTGCGATTGCGTCGTCCAGATCCTGCAGAAGTGTTGTCGCGCCGTTCATCCCGATGACCCCAGTTCTTGGCTAGCCATCCTGCTTGTGCCGCAGGACGCCGAGTTCCTCTGGGAACAGAGACTAGGGAACAAACGCGAGAATCCGGTAAAGTCGGCAGATCAGTTTTGCCGGGCAAAATTCGTTAAAAAGCGAGGGAATGGGTTTACCGGTGGGCCACCAGCGAAGGTGCGCTCCCTCTCCCGCTTGCGGGAGAGGGTTGGGGAGAGGGTGTCTCTCCGGCGTCATGGCCGGGCTTGTCCCGGCCATCCACGTCTCACCGCCTGGGACGAAGAACGTGGATGCCCGGGACAAGCCCGGGCATGACGGACTATCGCCTACGGATTCTGCGGCGTCAGCACCAGCGGCGGCTTTGGCTTGGGCTTTGCGGGCGGCGGGCCGGGGGCCGGCCTCACGTCGATCGGCGGAGGCAGCGGCGCGATCTGGTGGCTCGCAAGCGGCGGGCTTGTGAGTTGAGGGCTTGTCAGTGGCGGGCTTGGCGCTGCGGGAGCGGCCTGCGGCGCCTTCGGGGTCGGCGCAACCCTGATATCGGCCTTGGGCTTCGGCGGCGGCGCGCGGCGCGGATCGCGGCCGGGAATCGGCACATCCGTGAGCGACGGCTCCGACACCGGTTCGGGCGACACCAGAGTCGGCAGCGCGGCGGTGGCCGGCGGCGGCTCGCCGCGCTCGATGGCGTCCAGCCGGCGCGTCTCGCGGTCGATCGTGCGCACCGCAAGCCAGGACGACAGCGGCCCGAGATCGAGGGTGCGATTGAGCCTGTCGGGGGGACCGGCCGCGAACAGCTGGATCTCCGGCGGTGCGCCGGAGAGCCCGGTCATGATCGGCGTCAGGCTGGCGCGGATGTCGGCCTGGTCGGCGGGGATGTCGTAGCCGCCGGAGACGATGGCGCGCGCGTTCTTCGCCTCCAACGACGTTGCGCCGACGCGCAGGCGCCCGTCGCGGATCGTGAACGGGATCTGCGCCGAGGCCACTGCAATCGGACCCGCCGACAGCGCGGGCTCGACCAGCTGCCGCAGCCGGTTGTCGTCGGCAATTTGGCCGCCGTCGCTGGCGCGGATGGCGATCTCGAAGGCGCGCGGATTGAGGCCGGAGATTTCAGCGGAATCAAGCGTCACCGTGCCGTTGCCGGCGAGCGCGCCGGTGAGCGCCGCAACGCTGCGGCCCTGGCTGGTCAGCGCCATCTGCGCCGAGGCACGTCCCTTCGGCAGCGCGAGGTCGCGATAGCGCAGCGCCGCCGCGTCGACATTGCCGAGCTCGATACGCGCGTTCACCGTCAGACCATTGGCGCCATTGCGCGCATCAAGGCTCGCCGACATCTCGCCGCCGCCGACGCCGCCCTTGATTGCGTCGAGCGCGAGCGACTGCCCGTCGCTCCGGATCGTACCGCCGAAGGGGCGCAGCTCGATGCCGCCGGGTAACGTGCCGTGCAGCGCCTGGAAGGCGACGCGGCCGCGCCAGCCGCCGAGAAGCCCGGCACTCAACGGCGCATTGGCATCATGTCCGGCCGCGCCGATGGCCATCGCAAGCGCCGGCACGAGGTCGAGCGAATCGAGGCCGACTTCGCCGTCGACGGTCTTCTCCTGATCGAGCGTCACCGCCAGATGACCGCGTAGATGCGAGCCCGCCAGGGTGCTGTCGAGATCGTTGAAGGTCAGGCGGTTGCTGGAGAGGCCGACGCGCGAGGACAGATTGACGCTCTGCACGGATTTATCGGCCGGGCTGGTCCCGAACAGCGGGGCCAGATTGGCATTGCGCACGCGCAAATTCACGCTGCCTTTCGGCTCCGACAATTCGACGGTGCCTTGTGCGTCCGCGTCCAGCCCGCCGCCGCTGAGCTTTGCATTCAATTGCAGCTGATGGCGCCACGCGCCGCTCAGATGGCCTTCGAACTGCGAAGCGCCCTCGCCTGCGGCAACCACGCGATCGAGCCCGAGCAACGCCGGCAGTGAATTGGCCTGCGGTGTCGAGGCTTTTGAATCCAGCGTGAATTCGCTGTTGCGCAAGCGGTCGATGTCGATGCCGTTGAGGGCGGCCACCGGCGTCTGCGCGGCCAGCGTCGCGGTGGCCTTGAGTTGCGGCGCGTCGAGCTCGATTACCGCGCGCGCGTCGTTGCGATCGGCGTGCTCGGCGTTCTTGTCGAGGCTGAGGTCGAGCTTGAGGCGGGTCGCACCTGGCAGCGACGGGATGGCGTCGAAGCGCGCGCGCACCGACGGCGCAAACGGCTCAAGCATCGCGGTGAGATCGCGCAGCGAATTGGCGGAGGATTTCAGCGCGAGCTTGCCCGTTGCCTTGGCGCGGTCGAAGCTGCCGCTCGCTTCCGTCGTCACGCCACTGGCCTGGCCGAACCGCAACTGCTCCAGCGAGAGCGATGCCGGGCCGTAGCCGAGTTTCGCGGTGAACGGCCGCAGCTCCTGGCCCGCCGAGATCGCGCGGCCGATATCGAGCGACAGCTTCGCTTCCTCCGGCCATTCGCCCTGCGGCCCCGAAAGCGCGCGCACAAAACTTGCGGCGGCATCGAGGTCGAGGCGGTCGGCCTTGAGCTCCGCGTCGATCCGCGACCCCTTGCTCGCGCCGGTCTGGACGAAAGCGATGCGGCCCTCGACCGCGCCGCCCTCGATGTCGGCCTTCAGCCGGTCGATGGCGAAATGGTTGGCCGCGATGGTCACGTCACCGGCAAGGCGCAGTGGCCGCGTGCTGCGGCGGTTGACTTCGTTGCGGCCCTGGAGCCAGGCCACCAGCGTATCGGGATCGGAGGAATCGACGCTGAGGCGGCCGCTGAAGCTATCGGCGCCGGGCGTCGCGCCGTTGAGCGAGAGCTGCGTCTGGCCCGGCGCGCGCAGCTCGAGCCGCTGGAAGGTCCAGGACCGTCCGTCGGTCGCAAGCTCGGCCGTGATGTTCTGGAGCGGACGGCCGCCGAGCATGATCTGGTCGGAGTTGAACTCGATCTGCGCCGGGATCGGCGCCTGCGGGATTGCGGCCAGCCCCGCGCGGAGCGCCGGGAGGATCCGCTGCGGCTCGGCATCGTTCTTGGCCGTCAGCTTGTCGGCATCGACCTGGCGCGCCGACAGCACCGCACGCAGCAGCGGCGAAGCCCCGAACCTGATATCGCCGACGCCGCCGAGCTTCAGCGCGGAGTCTTCGGGCCCGAAGCTGGCATCGACCTGCTCGAACTTGGCGCCGGCCGGATCGGCCTTGAGTTTCGTGGTGAGCTTCCAGGGCGTCGGCCCCGCCTCGCCGGCCTTCTTCGGCGCCGGCACCGCGAGCGTCAGCGCGCCCTCGAATTTCGGCAGGCGGTTGTCGAAGGCGAGCACGCCTTCGAGATCGGCCAGGATGGCGCGCTCGCCGGGGTCGATGTTGAGGTGGAGGCGGGTGGCGTTGCCGTCGGCGCTCGGGCCGGAGGAGACGCGGAACGGATAGCGCACGCCGCTGAGGGCAAAACTTCCATCGCCCCGCACCGAGCCGGCCAGTGAGCGCACGTCGCCGGAGAAGGCGATGTCGTTGAGCTCCAGCGTCGAACGGCTGGCGGCATCATGCAGGGCGATGCGGCCGGTGAGGTTCAGCCGCTCGATCGCCAACGACGCCAGATTGAAGCTGCCGCTCGCGGTGGACGGCAAATCGACCCGCCCGCGCGCGTCGAGGCCGAGATCGACCGCCATGCCGTTGACCGAAAGCTCGGTGGCGCGCCATTCGCCGCGCATCAGCGAGCTCAAGCTGAATTCGACGTCGAGCTTGTCGGCGCGCAGGCGGCCGAGATCGTTGTTGCCGCCGAAGGTGACCCCGCGCAGCCGCAACGTCGGCGCCGGCAACAGCCGCGCGTCGAGCTCGCCCGCCACCCGCACCGGCACGCCGATGATCCTACCGGCCTCCGCTTCGAACTGGGGCCTGAACTGGTTCCAGTCGACGAAGTAAGGCCCGATCAGAGCGGCCAGCAGCGCTAAGATAAAGGCAATCGCCAATCCGAGCAGCGTCGTCTGCACGGGTCTCCCCTCGGCCAAACCGGATGCGGGCCTTGCCTGAGCCGCAGGGCCTCAGACGTACCGGAACAGCCCCTTATATAGGGGGAAGTGTGGCGAAGTCACAGCGACTGTTGCGCGCGGAGGTTAACGCGGGCGGCCATCACCAGCTTGCGGGCAGCCGCTTCAGGCCGCGCAGCACGAAGGTCGGCCGCCATTCGGGGTTTTCGAGGTCGTCGATGCGCAGGTCGGGCAGCCGACGCAACAGCGTGGCGATGGCGATCTCGGCCTCGAGGCGGGCCAATTGGGCCCCCAGGCAGAAATGGATGCCGCCGCCGAACGACAGCGGCCTCACGTTCTGGCGGGTGACGTCGAGCCGGTCGGGGCGGTCGGGATAGACCGCCGGATCGCGGTTGGCCGAGCCCAGCAGGCAGAGCACGGTCTCGCCCTTGGGGATCTTCGCGCCGCCGAGATCGTCGATATCCTCCAGCGCGACCCGCCCGGTCATCTGCACCGAGGAATCGTAGCGCAGAAATTCCTCGATCGCGCCCACCATCAGCTCCGGCCGTGCCTTCAACAGCGCGAGCTGGTCCGGATTGCGATGCAGCGCAAGCAGGCCGTTGCCGATCAGATTGACCGTGGTCTCGTGGCCGGCGCCGAACAACAGGATGATGTTGGCGGTCAGCTCCTCGTTGGTGAGCTTGTTGCCGTCTTCCTCGGCCTGCACCAGCTGGGTGATGAGATCGTCGCCGGGATTTTTGCGACGCAGCTCGAACAGCTGCTGGAAATACATCTGCGCCATCATGTTGCCGGCGTTGCCCTTGGCGATCTCCTCCGGCGAGAGCGGCACGGGGTCGAGCAGCCGTCCGCCGTCGCGCGAGCTGTTATAGAAAGTCTCGCGGTGGTCCTCGGGGATGCCGAGCATGTCGCAGATGATGGTCACAGGCAGGCGGAAGGCGAAATCCTCGATCAGGTCCATATGGCCGCGGTCGATCACGGCATCGATGGTCTGGTCGACGATCTGCTGGATCCGCGGCCGCATGTCCTCGACGCGGCGGGCGGTAAAGGCCTTGACGACGAGACCGCGCAGGCGGGTGTGGTCGGGCGGATCGGCCTGCAGCATCCAGTGGCTCATGCTGCGGAAGACCGGCTCCTCCATGATCTTCTCGCTATAGCGGCGCTTGGAACGCTCTACGAAATCCTTGCCGAAACGCTTGTCGCGCATCACGAGGCTGACATCGGCATGGCGGCTAGTGACGAACTGGCCGAACGGCGTCACGTGAATCGGATAGATCGCGCGGAGCCGGTCATAATGCGGATAGGGATCGCGGATGAAGTCCGGCGACAGCGGATTGAACAGCGGACCGCCGGCGCCCTGCACGTGCTCGTTCATGGTGACCTCATATCGGTTGCCGCATGAATCGCATACGCCGGGCAGCCCCTGTTGCGCAGCGTAACCATCCCTGAATTATCAACTCGATACATTGTTGTATCGAATTGCATTCTGCCCTAACCTGCTCCGATGTCAAGGGTGAGAACCAGGCCGACCAGGGACGACACGCGCGACAGGCTGTTCGAGGCGGCCGCGCGCGTGTTCGAGGAGGACGGCATCGGCGGCGCCAGCATCGAGGCGATCGCGGCGGCGGCTGGATTCAGCCGCGGCGCGTTCTATTCCAACTTCAAGAGCAAGGACGAGCTGATCATCGCCATGATCGAGGACCATGTCGCGCAGTCGATCCGGCGCAACATGGACATCCTGGCGCAGCACGACAATCTCGACGACTTCATCGCGGCGCTGAAGGCGATGGATCGCACAAAGCAGGATCCGCTCGGCCGCTCGCCGCTGCTGCACATGGAGATGATCCTGTTTGTCGCGCGCGCCGAGAAGCGCCGCCCGGAGCTTGCAAAGCGGCTGCGGGCGCGGCGCAAGCTGGTCGCCGACATCGTCGAGGCCACGCTGAAGAGCAACGCGAAGAGCGACACGCTCAATCCTCCCTGGATGGCCTCCGTCGTGCTGGCGCTGGAAGACGGCTTTCGCCTGCACCGCCTGATCGATCCGGAGACGACGCCGGCCGACAGCTTTCTGCGCGCGATCACGGATCTGCGGCGCAGGACGGGATTGTCGTCGGACTAGCGCTTTTTTCAGAACTTCGCTGTTCCCGCTCGACATTGGTTCGCTGCGCTTCGCAGCTGGAACCTGGCCGCAATCATGCGCGCGCATTTTCCACTTCGTCGCACCCATCCAAGGAACGTTTGTGCGGCTTACCACTTTATCCCGAGCCTGTTTTGGCAATTTGATCATTGGAGGAGACAACGATGAGGATTCTGAAATTGACTGCGGCCGCAGCTGCGCTGCTGGCCGGTACGGCGCTCGCCGTGGCGCAGTCGAGCTCGACGGTCGGCACGGGCGGCTCGTCAGCCGGCGGTGGCACCAGCAACTCGACGATCGGCACCGGCGGTTCATCGGCGGGTTCGGGCAGCGGCTCGGGTTCGGCCTCGACGCTTGGCACCGGCGGCTCGTCGGCCGGCGGCGGCACCAGCAGTTCGTCGATCGGCACCGGCGGCTCCGCCGCGGGCTCCGGCAGCGGCTCAGGCTCGGCGTCGACGCTCGGCACCGGCGGTTCGTCGGCTGGTGGCGGCAAGAGCTCGTCCAGCGTCGGCACCGGCGGATCTGCGGCAGGCTCCGGCTCCGGCTCCAACTCGGCATCGACGCTCGGCACCGGCGGCTCGTCGGCCGGCGGCGGCAAGAGCGGCTCGACCGTGGGAGCGGCCGGTTCCTCCGCGGGCCATGGCAGCGACATGGGCATGGAAAAGGGCAAAGGCCACCACAAGGACGAGATGAAGAAGGACAAGGACTGACATCCCGGCCGGCGGAGCGGCAGCAATGCCGCTCCTTCGTCCTTCCTGAGGAGGACTGGCATGAACAGACCAATCGTTGCGATCGCAGTTTTGACTTTGATGAACAGCGCCGCCGTGGGGGAGACCATGCAGAAAACCGGCAAGACCGCGTCCGGCGAGACCTGCCGGGTCACGGTCGAAAAACATCCCGACGGCAGCATCACCGCGCTGGGCTCATCGGGTTCAGGCACAACCGGCTCGACCTCGTCGAGCGGCTCGCTGTCGAGCTCAAGCTCGGCCGGCGGATCGTCGGTGCACGTCCAGGCCGGTGGCGGCAACGTGTCGAGCTCATCCTCGACGGCCGGCGGTCCCGGTTCGACCAGCGCGAGCACCGTCACGGTCAACGGCTGCACCATCTCGACATCGTCGCCATAGCAAAAGGATTTCACAGATGAGAATGTTGATCGCGACCTCGTCGGTCGCACTCTTGCTCGCCGCCGCCTCGCCGTTGTCGGCGCAAACCAGCATGACCGGCGGGACCGGCGGCTCGGCTGCGGCCGGCGGCACCTCGGCCAGCACGCTCGGCACCGGCGGCACGTCGACGTCGGGCTCCGGACAGACCGGCTCGTCGATTGCAGCCGGCGGCAGCGCCGCGTCCGCCAACGGCAAGGCGCAGTCCGGCACCAGCATGAACAAGGGTAACGGTCCGGTGCTCAATTCCAATGCGCGCGCGCAGGCGCATGAGGGTGGCACGTTCAGCCGCTCCCACACCCGCACGAAAGTAAAGGCGGGCGAAGAGGTCGGGTCCACCACCAAGACCATGTCGCACGTGCCGGGCTCCAAGCCGACCATGTCGACGACATCGACGAACGTGCGCTGAACCATCCTCACGAGACTGCTGCCCGCGATTTGCGGGCAGTTTTTCTTTGTGAGCAGGTTTTTCGTTGTGAACGGATCAACCGCCGCTCAGCGTGCGGCTGACGCGGGTCACGACCGCATCCCACTGCCGCTTTTCGGCGGCCGGATAGTTGATCAGCACGCAATGCACGTAGCGGCGGCCAAAGTTGCAGCGGTCGTACCAGATCTTGCCGCCCCGGGTGCTGGAGACCACGAAGAAGCGCGGCGTGATGCGCTTGTAGGTGATGCCGGACGGCGGATTCTTCCGAGCCAGGAAAGCAGCCGGCGAGCTGCCGTCGTTCGGAACGGCCTGCACCGTCAAATCCGCGCGGCCGTCGCTGGTCCGGTACTGCATGCCATAGCCGTCGGGCCGACCGGCTTCCTCGGTGAAGACGGACGAGGGAATGTCGACGTTGGTCCCGGTCTCGGGGATGCGATAGCCACTCCAGCTCTCCGCACCGGCAGCAGCCGGCAAGCTACAGAGCATGACAAGGATGGTGGCGATCTTCTTCATCGTATGGCCCGGTTTGCGCTCGACGGCCGACAACGTGGAGACACGCCGGACGTTCCTTTCCGCGACGCGAACGCGCGTTGCGCCCGCTGTCGGCTCACCAGACATTGCAAGCCGGATGACGGCGTCGGACCCTCGTCAAGCCGCCAGCGTCTCGTCGACCCGTCCAAGGGCCCGACGAAGAGCCGCAAAGCAGTCCGCGTCGATCTGGGTGCCGATCATCCCCGACATGATCGCAAGCGCTTTCGTCACCGGCATCGCAGCGCGATACGGCCGCTCCGCGGTCAGCGCATCGAAGATATCCGCGGTCGTGATGATTCGGGTGTCCAGGCAGATCTGGTCTCCCGCGAGCCCACGAGGATAGCCTTTGCCGTCCAGCCGCTCGTGATGCGCCCCGGCGATCGGAGCGAGATCGCCAAACGCGCCGATGCGCGACAGGATCGCTTCCGAATGCGCGGAATGCTTGCGCATGATCTCCCATTCGAAATCGTCAAGCTTACCGGGCTTGTCGAGGATTGCGTTGCTGACGCCGAGCTTGCCAATGTCATGCAGCAGCGCGGCACGCTTGAGCCAGCGTCGCCGCTCAGCAGCGAACTCCAGCTGCTCCGCGATCATGTCGGTAAAGAGCGTGACGCGCTCGCTGTGGCCGCTGGTGTAGGGGCTTTTGGAATCAACCACCTGGGCAAAGGCAGCTGCGATGTCATCCAGATAATCCTCATCCACCGGCACGCTCGCCTGCTGCGGCTGCAGAGGCACAGTTTCGGTCCCTTCTTCAGTGCCAAGGATGTCCCAGAATCCAGGCTGCGACGCGATGCGCTCAAATGCGGCGACCAAGTCTGGATCGAACCAGGTGCCGGCTCGATTCCGGGCCTCACGAAGGGCGGCTTCGGGACCGTTCGCGATGTAGAACACATCGACCACCTGGGCCAACAACGCGAGGCGGGAATAAAGCGGGATGGCCGCGCCGCGAAGGCCGAGCGGCTTGCCGCCGCCATCCCAATGCTCATCGAGATTCTTGATGCCCTCCGCGACCGGTTCGGAGAAGCGCATTTTGCGGGCGATGTCGGCGCCGCGATGGCATCGCGTCTCGATCAGTTCGCGAGCGATCTCGCCGCCGTTCTGGAAGATGTTGACGATGGCGCGAAACCGTTCGGCCAGGCCGGCTTTCAGCCCGGTATGGCCCAGCACGAAGCGCAGCGCCTGAGGCAGGCTGCCGTCAATGAGCTTGAAGTCCTGCTTGAAGGAGAGATCATCGGTCAGATACAGCTCGCAGATGCGCGCGGCGTTGCTGCTGCAGCCAAGATCCTTCAGCAACAGTGCGTAGTAAAGTTCGACTATCTCGTCCTCGCCGAGGCCGATCTCCCTGCCGATCAAGACGCCGATGCGGCTGCATCGCACGCAATGTCCGGCCGGCTGCCCCTCCGAAAGATCAAGCGCGTGGCTGAGTGCGCCCAGCAGTTCGGAAAGCGTGATCCGATCGAGCGGCTTGGGGGCATGCGGGATGGGGTCCATTGACGGGGGGCTCCGAGGCTGGGTGCGGCCAGTGAACAGGGCGGATCACATCACCAGTCGATCAACTGAACACCAGAGGATTAACAGGAGGTTGTTTGCGAGCGATCCGTCGACAGGAAGTCTCCGAGAACGCCCTCGCCTGCTCGGCAAAGTTCCGTGGCCACCGCGCGCCGGCTAGCGAGCGCGCTTGCTCTTGTCCGTGGGCAACGGGCAATTCGTGCAAACGCTGTCGTCGCACATGCGGCAGATCGTGAAGCGATCCATCTCGGACGTATCCTGCCGTGCCAACAATTCATGGAGCAGCGTTTCAAGTCGTTTCGTTTCCGCCGGCGACAGCACATCCAGAAGCGACGCGACGGCCGAAATCCGCGAATTCATCAAATCGTTGCGGGTTGCGGCACCCTTCGCCGTCAGGTGCAGAGCAACCTCGCGGCCGTCCTGTCCGGGCCGACGTTCGACCAGCCGGTCCGACACCAGACGGTCCACCAGCCGGACCGTTCCCGAATGCGACAGCCCAAGGATCCGCCGCAGCTTGTCGTTGGTCATGCCCTGGCCATAGCCGATGACGACCAGGGCGGCAGGCGTCTCGCCGCCGCGGCCGATGACCTCGCGCGCACCCTGCTCGATCCGATCCATGACGGCGAGCGAGAGCGCCCCCAGCAAATTTGCGATTCCGTTTTCCATGAGCCGGACAATATGTGCGGAACGCACAAAAAACAACTTGACGAATATGTGCGCTCCGCACATATTTCTACTGGCAGGCTACGATGACATGGAGAATGACGATGAATACTGGGAGCGCGGCACGACTAGCGAATACGAGAGGCATTGAACCCGCCTTGAAATACGTGCAGGCCAACGGCGTGCGCTTCGCCTATCTCGAACAGGGCGACGGCCCCCTGGTCATGTTCCTGCACGGCTTTCCCGATAATGCCTGGTCCTATCGAAAGCAGCTGCAGGTCTTCGCGGATGCAGGATATCGTGCGGTCGCGCCCTTCCTGCGCGGCTATGCGCCGACCGAGATTCCGGCGGACGGCGTTTTCGATCCGATCGCACTGGGCAAGGATCTTGAAGCCCTTATCGCGGCGCTGAGCGACGACGGACAGGCGCGCGTCGTCGGCATGGATTGGGGCGGCACCTCGACCTTTCAGGCGCTGGCCACGGCGCCATCTGCAATCAAGGCCGCCGTGGTCATGAACACCGCACATCCGATTACAATTTCGAGCATCAGACGGGATCCGGAGCTCGTTCGAGCCGTCTTCCATGTCTATTTCTTCCAGCTTCCCGGCGCCGTATCCGCGGTCAGTACCGAGGGACTTCCCTTCGTCGACTATCTCTGGAAGCTGTGGTCGCCGACATTCAACAATGCCGAGCACATCCGTTCAATCAAGGAGACGCTCAGCTCGCCCGGCACCATGGCCGCTGCGCTTAAATATTACGGAGGCCTGACCGATGCGGGGCTCGCGCGCCGCCTGCCCATCAATGACATGCACACGCCGACGCTGACGATCTATGGCAGCAACGATCCAACAGCGAGGTACTCGGTCAAGGAGGAGCCGCTGTTCAAGGGGCCGCACAAGCGGATTGTCCTGCCCGATGTCGGGCACTTCCCGCACCTCGAGCGTGAGGAAGAAGTCACCGGCCTGATCATGGACTGGTTCAAGACGCACGCGCCTGACTGAACGCAGAGGGCGTGGCCCACAACATCCCTTGAGTTCTCTCATCCGGAGTACGCGCAATGGACGCCAAGACACAACAGCAATATGCCGAGACCTTTCATGCCCTTCACAGGAAAGGCGATCCGCTCATCCTGTTCAACGCCTGGGACGCCGCCACGGCCAAAGCTATCGCGAAGACCTCTCCGGCCATCGCGACCAGCAGCGGCGCGGTCGCCTCTGCACTTGGATACGTCGACGGAGAAAATGTCCCGCTCGACATTGTGACCGGCCTGGTGTCGCGGACGACCGCGGCCGTGTCTGTTCCAGTCTCAATCGATCTGGAGGCCGGATATGGCGACACCCCGGAGGCCGCCGCCAGATCGGCGACCGAGATTTTGAAAGCCGGCGCCGTCGGCATCAATATCGAGGACGGGCTATCAGGGGGAAAGCGGCAACTCGTCAATCCCGAACGCCATGCCGCCAAGATCAAGGCTGTGCGGCACGCTGCAAAAGATCTGGGAGTTCAGCTGTTCATCAATGCGCGAACGGATCCGTTTCTGCTCAAATTCGGATCGCCGGACGAGTGCCTGAATGAAGCGGCAAGCCGGGCGAAGGTCTATGCCGAGGCGGGGGCCGACGGAATTTTCGTACCCGGCCTCACCGACCTCGCGCTCATTGAAAAGTTCGTTCAGCTCACGCCTCTGCCGGTCAACATCATGGTGACACAAGGCGTTCCCGCACTTCCGGATCTGGCTCGCGTCGGTGTTCGGCGGGTCAGTCTTGGGCCGTGGCCGATGATGGCAGCAATGCGGATGATCGGACAGGCCGCAGCCGCGGTCGCCGCGACCAGGCAATACGGCACGTTCCTGCAACCGGATGCCTGAGCCCGGACATCACCGGCCAAAAGTCGCTTCTACGCCGACCGCTTCACCGCGGTCGCGCCGGCCGGTGCAATGTCGAGACGAGCCAGCATCGCCCGCGCCTGCTCGGCGCAGTGCTCGATCAGCCAGCGCTCGAAGGCGACGGGCGCGAGCGCGGGCGCGTAGAGAAAACCCTGCACGACGTCGCAGCCCAGCTCGGCCAGCACCTTGCGCTGCGCCTCGGTCTCGACACCTTCGCCGACGACCGTCATGCCGAGGCCCTGCCCGACGCGCACCACGGCGGTGGCGATCGCGAGCGCGCCGGCGTCACGCTCGATGTCGCGCATGAAGCTGCGGTCGATCTTCAGTTCGCGGATCGGCAGATGGGCGAGCCGGCTGAGGCTGGAATAGCCGGTGCCGAAATCGTCCACGGAAAGCCCGACGCCGAGCTCCCGGATCGCGTTCATCGTCTCGAGCGCGGCGACGCTGTCCTGCATGAACGCGCCCTCGGTGATCTCGAGCATCAGCGCGTCCGCCGGCAGATCGTATTCGGCGAGGATGTCCTTGAGCCGCGCGGCCAGCGTGACGTTGCGGAAATTGATCGGCGACAGGTTCACCGACACGGATGGAATCTCGAGCCCGGCGCGGCGCCAGCTCGCCATCTGCCGGCAGGCCTCGCGCACCGACCACAGGCCGATCTGTTCGATCAGGCCGCACTCTTCGGCGAGCGGGATGAATTTTGCCGGCGAGACGTCGCCGAGCTCGGCATCGTGCCAGCGCGCCAGCGCCTCGACGCCATGGATCGCGCCGTCGCAGCTGCGGATCTGCGGCTGATAGCGAAGCGTCAGCGCGCCCTCGGCGATGGCGCGGCGCAGCGCCGCAATCAAGGCCAGCCGCTGCTCGGTGAGCCCGTTCATCTCGGCGCTGAACAGGCGATGGGTCGAACGTCCCGCCTGCTTGGCCATGTACATGGCCGCGTCCGCCTGCTGCATCAAGGTGTCGATGTCGGTCGCATGATCGGGATAGAGGCTGACGCCGATGCTCGCCGACATCTGCAGCTGCCTGGAGCCGAGCCGCAGCGGCGCGGCCAGCGCTTCGGTGATTCCGGCCGCCACGCGCTCGGCACCCTCGGCGTTGCGTCGCGGCAGCAGGATCACGAACTCGTCGCCGCCGAGCCGCCCCAGCATGTCCTCGGGTCCGATCTGCTCGCGCAGGCGCTGCGCCAGCTGGATCAGGAGCTCGTCGCCGGCGGCATGACCGAGCGTGTCGTTGACGTCCTTGAAATGATCGACGTCGAGGAAGGCCAGCGCGACGTGGCTGCCGGTCGGGCAGGCGTCGATGGCGGTGGTGATCAGGCGCCGCAATTGCGCGCGGTTCGGCAGGCCCGTGAGGATGTCGTGATAGGCGAGCCGCGCGATCTCGGCGCGCGCTTCCTTGCGCTCGATCGCGAAGGCGCCGAGATTGACGCAGGCCTCGACGATGCGCCGATGCCAATTGCTCGGTGCGCGCGGCTCCCGGTAGTAGAAGGCGAAGGTGGCGATGACCCTTCCGTCCTTGGCCTTGACCGGCGTCGACCAGCATGCGCGCAGGCCAATCGCGAGCGGCATCGCCTTGTAGGGTTGCCAGCGCGGATCGGTCTCCAGATCGGTCGCCAGCACCGGCTCGCCGTAGAAGGCCGCGGTCCCGCACGAGCCGACATTGGGGCCGATGGCAACGCCGTCCAGTGCGCGGGAATAGTCCTCGGGCAGGCTTGGGCCGCCGAGCGGATGGATCAGGCCCGCGGCATCGATGTGCAGCAGCGAACAGACGACGTCGGGCGCGATCTGCTCGACACGGCGGCACAGCCGGTCGGCGATCTCGCCGATCGGGACCTCGTCGGCGAGCGCGCCCATGATGAGCTGCTGCAGCGATCGCAACTGCTTGGTCTCGGTGATATCCTCGAGCAGCGCGAAGAAGTGCTTGACCTGGCCTTTCTTGTCGCGGAAGGCATCGATGCGGGCGCAGACCCAGATCTCCTCGCCGTCCTTGTCATAGGCGAGCATCTCGATCTCGCCGCGGTGGCCGCCATGCATCAGGCGCTTGACGAGTTTCGCAACAGCCTTGCGATCGGTGTGGCGGCCGGCGATCAACCCCCTCGCACGGCGGCCCTCGGCTTCTTCGCTGGTGTAGCCGAACAGCGTCGTGAAGGCGGAATTGACGTAGACGATGTTCTGGTCGGTATCGGTGATGAGCACCGCGCGGTTGGTTTGGTCGGAGACGGCGTTGAGAAGCCGGATCCTGACGCGGCGCTCGGCCTCAGCTGTGACGTCGCGCGCAAACACGACGTGATGGGTCGCGCCGCCACTTGCAATGGATGAAAGCGAGATGGCCGCGCGGATCCGGCTGCCGTCACGGCGCACCAGGCTGATCTCGTCCCGGAACTCCGCACACGGTTCGGCCTGAAGGCATTTGAGGGTGAGAATTTCGGCGTCGCGGCCGATCACATCAGCGCGTGCGAGATTCCAGATCCGCTCTGCACCGGCATTGAAATGCGTGATGCGATGCGCGCTGTCGACGATGACGATGCCCTCTTCGGCGCGTTCGAGCGCGGCCAACAGCACTTCCGGAGTTTCTATCATGGCACAATCGGAGGCAGACATCGCTAGACCCGGAGGCATCGGGAAGATATGGCAACCGAGGCTAGCGCCGCGATGGTGTCCAAGACGTTTTTGCAGCCCGGGCGCATCGCGCCAAGACGCGACATGCTTAACGTTCGGCAAAAGACGCGAAGGTAATCCGCTGCGTACGGAACCTATTCGGCGCCGGTCCCGGCCTGAAGCTTGCCTGCGACGGCGCGCACCTTTCGCGGCGCGGCTTGCCAGATCGAGAGCGCCGACAATCCGCTCACGATGATGGCAACGCCAAAGGCGAGCGTGTAGTCGCCGGCCCGATCGTAAAGCAAGCCTGTGACCCAGGGACCGGCGGCGCCGCCGGCCAATGCCGCCAGCATGATCGTGCCGAAAATGCTGCCCTGGTGCTTGCCCTGAAAAATCTCGAACACCACTGCGCCCATGATCGAAGTCAGGCCGTAGCCGAGCGCGCCTTGCGTGAACACCATGAGGTAGACCAGCCACAATGACGGCTGGAATTTCAGGGCGATCAGCGCCGCGAAAGAGATCGCAAAACCCGCGCAGCTGATCGCCCACACCCATTCCCGCCCGATCCGGTCGGAGACATGGCCGAGCAGGATCTGGCCGGGAATGCCGAGCAGGCTGACGATGCCGAGTGCCCACACCGCGACACCCGGGCTGAAGCCGATGTCGAGCAGGAATTTGGTCTGGTGCACCTGCACCGCGTACCAGATGTAGAGGCCGCAGAAATAGCCGAGCGCGATCCACCAGAACCGCGTCGTGGCGACCGCTTTCCGGAGTGTCCATTCGGCCCCGGCCCAGACGGGATCGACGATGTTGGAGGCGGGTTTTGCAGCGCCTGCGGCCGGGGCCGCATCGCCGTCGGGCCGCAGGCCGATATCCTCGGGGCGCCTGTGCAGGAACAGATTGATCGGCGCCAGCACGATCAGGATCATCAGGCCCATCGCCGTGCAGGCGGTGCGCCAGCCTGTCCCTTCGATCATGTGCTGCACCCATGGCAGCAGCGTCACCGAACCGATGCCGACCCCGGCGAAGGCGATGCCGATGGCGAGGCCGCGCGTGCGGATGAACCAGTTCGGCAGGAACAGCGACTGCCCGGAATAGCCGAGACACACCGAACCGGCACCGACCATGACGCCGATGGTGAGATAGAGATGCCAGGGCTGGCTCGTGAGCGGCGCGAGCAGCAGCCCGCCGCCCATCAGAACCACGCCGAGCTCCATCACCGCACGCGGCCCGGCGCGGTCCATCAGCCGGCCGATCAGCGGGCTGACCATGCCCGATACCACGAAGCCGAAGGAAAAGGCGCCCGCGGTGACGCCGCGCTCCCAGCCGAATTCGGAGATGATGGGAGGAAAGAACAGCGAGAAGGCGGTGCGCGCGTTGACGCCGATGGCCATGGTGACGAAGGTCACCGCGACCACGACCCAGCCGTAGAAGAACGGAAGCCGCATTGTGTGTTTCATCCCTGGACGGTCCTTCCGACCATCCGGGGCTGCCCGGGTCAAGCGCTTTTCGCGCATGCCTCTTTGAGCGATCCTTGGGCGGGCGCTCAGGCGGCGTCGCGTTGGGACGGTTTGACGGGCACGTCGAACAGAATCCGTTCGATCGGGTGCGGGCGGCCGAACAGATAGCCTTGCGCGAAATTGACGCCGAGCGCCTTCAGCCGTTCGTATTCCTCGCGGGTCTCGACGCCTTCGGCGGTAACCGACATGTCCAGCCCGCGCGCCAGCGTCACGATCGAGGAGATGATGGCGGAGCTGCGCGGCTGATGCGTGAGGTTGCGGATGAACGATTTGTCGATCTTGATCTTGTCGAACGGGAACGCGGTCAGATAGCTGAGCGACGAATAGCCGGTGCCGAAATCGTCGAGCGCGAGCGCGATGCCGATGCTCTTCAGCCTCTCCATGAAGGCGTGGTTCTCGACGCCGCGTTCCAGCAGCACGGATTCCGTGATCTCGATCTCCAGCCGCTGCGGCGGCAGCCCGGAATCCACGAGCGCCGCGCTGATCATCTCGAACAGCTCGGCCTCCTTGAACTGGATCGGCGACAGGTTGACGGCGACCGCGAGCTCGGACGGCCAGCCGGCCGCGTCCGCGCAGGCGCGTCGCAGCACGAACTCGCCGAGCGGCACGATCAGCCCGGTCTCCTCCGCAAGCGGGATGAACTGGTCCGGCGGAATCAAGCCGCGCGTCGGATGCCGCCAGCGCACCAACGCCTCGAAGCCGCGCCGCGCGCCGCTGAGAGCGTCGACGAACGGCTGGTAGTGCACCTCGAGCTGGCACCGCGCGATGGCATCGCGCAAATCGCCTTCCAGCGTGCTGCGCGCCTCGAGCTCAGCCGACATCGCCTTGTCGTAGATGGTGAAGCAGTTGCGGCCCGATGATTTCGAGCGGTACAGCGCAAGGTCGGCCTTCTTCAGCAGTTGCTCCTGATCGGTGCCGTGATCGGGCGCGATCGCAATGCCGATGCTGGTGCCGATCTCGACGCGGTGTCCGGGAAGAAGGAACGGCTCGGCGACGAGCTTGGCAATCCGCCCCGCCAGTTCGGTCGAGCAGACGCGCTGATCCTCGCAAGCTTCCTGGATGATGGCGAATTCGTCACCGCCGAGCCGGGCCAGCACGTCGCTGGCGCGCAGCGCGGATTTCAACCGTTCTGCGACCTGACGCAGCAGCGCATCGCCCGCACCGTGACCGAGCGAGTCGTTGACGTTCTTGAAGCGGTCGAGGTCGAGCATCAGGATCGAGAAGGTCGGACCGGCGTCCATCAAACGGCCATTGAGCTCGTCGAGCCGGGCGAGGAAGAAGGCGCGGTTCGGCAATCCGGTCAGGATGTCGGTCTGGGCGAGTTCGAGCACCCGCCGGTTCGCCAGCGACAGCCGCTGCGAATTGCGGCTTGCGAGCATGAGATAGGTCGAAAGCGACAGCGTCAGCAGCATGCCGACGATCAGCACCGCGCCCGCGCGATCGTAAGTCGTCTCCAGCGGACCGCCGGCAGCCGGTACCGCCCGCACCTGCCAATCCATGTCGCCGATCTTGAGATTGCCCGACCAGTGCAGGGTCCGCGCGACGTCCTGCATCGACTGCGGTGCCGTCGCGGCCGACGAATAATCCGGCAGCATGTCCTCCAGGCCGACGATCTGCGCCGTAAACGGCGGATAGACGTTCACGCTGACCGCGGGGCTTGCCCCGGTGGTCGCGCGAATGGACTGGATCAGCAGCGGCAGGTCGAAGACGCCGACGACGAAGCCGGCGAGATTGCGGCGCCGGTCCACGACGGTGTCGCGCGACGTGCCCTTGGCGTAGACGGGAATAGCGACGAGGACGTCGGGCAACCGGCCGCCCGCCTTGGGCTCGTAGAGGCGGGTGCGAATGGCCGAGACGCGGTCGGTGTCGCGTGCGCGCTCGAGGATCGCGCGGCGCTCCGGAATGGTCGCGTAGTCCATGCCGTAGACCGGAGATGTCTTCGGCTGGGTCGAGTAGAGCACCGGAAAATATTCGTCGCTCTGCGGCGCGGTCGCGAACGCATCGCCCTGGAGCGACTTGATGCGATAGCCGGACACGCCGTCCGTGATCGCCGCGGCCTCGTATTCGGTGCGCTCCTTGCGGTTCACGCGCGGCACCCAGGAGATGCGCAGCATGCCGGGATGGCGCTCGAACAGGCGGGCGCTGAAGGTCTCGAATTCGCTGCGGGTGATCTCCTGGTTGGTCGATTCGAACAGCGTGCGCAGCGCGACGAGCCTGGAAATGTACTCGCCCATGCCGTTCTGCATGACGATCACTTCAGTCTCGGCCGCGTTTTCGAACTCGATCTTGTTGACGCGGCCTTCCCATCGCGCCACGGCGGCCGCACCCGCGACCGAGAACAGAAGACCAACGCCGGCGGCGACGAGCGCAGGGCGATAGAGCCCGAGCAGCGGCGCGGCACGCCACCATCCGGTCATACGTCCCCGATCCTGATCGTTCTGATCCCGACCGCCCATTCCAGAAACCGCCGTCCCCTCTCCCGGCCAACCGAACCTCTGGTTGAGCCGCCGGAGCCACTATCGGAACAGGACCGCGGTTAAGAACTGCACAATTTCGGAACGCGGCTTTTCTGCATTAGCCGGCTTAGTTAATGAAGTGCAGGATGATGCGGGCTTTGTCGAAATAAGTTGCCGGTTTTCCCCGGAGTAGTACGGAGCCGCCGATACATCGGCGATTCATCCTGCGGCGATAGCTTTACCCGAAACCACTCCCCGCACCCGTAGACTTTTTTGATGTATCGATCTCGATCTGCGACATCCATCGTCGTCACCGTCGCCCTCCTGGCAGCAACCATGCTGCCGGCGAAAGCCGACGAGATCGGCGTCAGCGAGGATGCGATCCTGTTCGGCCAGGCCGCAGCACTCGAGGGTCCCTCCTCCACACTCGGACAGCGGATGCGGCAAGGCATCGTCGCAGCTTTCACCGAGATCAACACCAAAGGCGGCGTCCACGGCCGCAAGCTCCAGCTCATCAGCCGGGACGACGGCTACGACCCCGACCGCTCGGTAGCGCAGACGCTGCGGCTGATCGAGGACGACAAGGTGTTCGCGCTGATCGGCGCGGTGGGCACGCCGACCGCGGTGGCGACGATACCGATCACCAGCGCCAGGAACGTGCCCTTCATCGGTCCGTTCAGCGGCGCCGAATTCTTGCGCGACCTCGAGCTTGCCAACGTGGTCAACATCCGTGCGAGCTATGGCGCCGAGGCCGAGGCGTGGGTCAAGCACCTCACGGAGGATCGCCATTTCACCCGCATCGCCATTTTCTACCAGGACGATTCCTTTGGGCGCGACGGTCTTTCCGGCGTGAAGCGCGCGCTTGCCAAACGCGGCCTCGAGCTCGCCGCCGAAGGCACCTTCGAGCGCAACACTCGCGCCGTCGCGTCGGCCTGGCGCACGATCAAACGCGTCGAACCCGAGGCGATCGTCATGGTCGGGACCTACGGTCCCTGTGCCGAGTTCATCAAGCTCGCGCACCGCAGCGGCGCTCGTCCGACCTTCGTCAACATCTCCTTCGTCGGCGCCGTGGCGCTCGCCCGGGAGCTCGGCCCCGAGGGCGAAGGCGTCGTCGTCACCCAGGTCGTGCCGTTTCCCTGGGACCGCTCGCTCAAACTTGTCGCCGACTACCAGGCCGCGCAGACCGCGTTCGACCCGGCGCTGACACCGAGCTTCGTCTCGCTCGAAGGCTATATCGCCGGCCGTCTCGCGGCCGCGGCGCTGGAACAGGCCGGAGCGCAACCGACGCGCGCGAGCCTGCTGCGCGCCATCAACGATGTTGGCCGCTTCGACATCAGCGGCAGCACCGTCACCGTCGGCATGCGCATGCTCGACGCTCCGCCGAAGGTGTTTTTGACGGTGATCCAGAAGGACGGGACGTTCAAAGCAGTCGACCGGCTGTAGAGCCGGATCAGGGCCGACGCGTCCAGCGGTCGGCGTTGACGGCGCCTTGCGGGATCTCGCCTTTGACGATCGCTTCGACCTGGCGCACGGTTTCCAGCGACTGGTATTCGATCGCCTGCGGCGTCAGGCCGCCGACATGCGGCGTGGCGATGACGTTGGGAAGCTTCGCAAGCTCCGGGCTTGGCATCTGGTCGGGCGCGCGGCCGACATCCATCGCGGCACCCGCGATACGATTCTCGAGCAGCGCCTTCGCCAGCGCCGCTTCGTCGACGAGGTTGCCGCGCGAGAGATTGATGAAGACGGCATGTTTCTGCATCCGCGCCAGCGCCGCCTCGCCGATCAAATTTTCCGTCTGCTCATTGGCGATGGCAAGGCAGACGACATAGTCGGACGCGGCGAGGAGCTCATCGAGGCTGACCTGCCGGATGGCGCTGTCGCTCACGGTCGCAAAGGGATCTGCGACCAGCACCTCCATGCGCATCACCTTGGCGATATCGGCGAGGTAACGCCCGATGCTGCCATAGCCGATGATGCCGATCTTGCTGCCGGCGAGCTGACGGCCCATCCGCGCTTCCGGGTTGCGGCCTGCCTGGTAGTCGGCCGTCGCCCGGGATACGCCGCGGGAGAGATCGACCATGAAGCCGAGCGCGAGCTCGGCAACGGCTTGCACGAAGCCGGGCCCGGCGCGGGTCACGAGCACGCCGGCGTTCGAGGCAGCCTCGACATCGACGTTGCGGATGTCGACGGCGCAGCGGACGAAGGCGCGCAGACGCGGCAGTTGCGCAAAGATCTCGCCGCGGCCCTCGGTCATGCGATCGGCCACGATGATGTCGACATCTTGCGCGGCGCGCACGAGGCTGGCTGAAACCAGCGTCTCATCGCTCTCGTGCAGGACCACGTCGGCGGCCGAGCGCAAACCGTTCAGGCTGCGATCGCCATAGTAATTGCGTCGCATCTCCGGCGTGTGGGCCAGCAGGACTTTCACGGCAACACTCCCTCAATAGCCGAACGCGCGCGGCAATGCCGTGCTGAGCCATGGCACGAACGCGATCACGAGCAGGCAAAGGAACAACAGGCCGAGATAGCCCATGATCGGCTTCACCGTCTGCTCGATCGGCACGTTGCCGATCAGGCAGGCGCCGTAAAGCCCGAGCCCGAGCGGCGGCGCGAACAGGCCGATGCCCATCGCGATCACGAGCACCACGCCGAAATGCAGGGGATCGATGCCGAGCTGCACGGCCACCGGCAACAGCAACGGCCCGAAAATAATCAGCGCCGCCGCGCCTTCGAGCACCGAGCCCATCACGATCAGCACGGCGATTGCGAGCAGGATGAACAGCCAGGTGCCTGATGTCTTGGACAAACCCAGCATGAAATCGCCGACCGCGTGCGGCACCTGCTGCAGGGTCAGCGTGAACGCCAGCGATTGCGCTGCGGCAACGATGAACAGCACGAGTCCCGCGCGCGTTGCGCCCTGGACGAAGCTGTGCGCGGCCGAAGTGAAGCTGAGCTCGCGGAACACCACGCTGCCGACGACGAGCGCATAGGCCACGGCAAAGGCCGAGATCTCCGTGGCGGTGGCGAAGCCGCTCTTGAAGCCGAAGAAGATCATGAAGATCAGGCCGAACGAGGCGATCGCGCCGCTCCACAGCCCCGACACCGGAATCTGAGGCTCTATGTCCTCGGCATCAGCTGGAATCTCAGCTGGGGTCTTGCCGAAGATGATGGAGACGGCGATCAAGGCCAGCGCCATCAGTGCCGCCGGCAACAGTCCTGCGACGAACAGGCCGCCGATCGACAAATTCGCGACGAAACCCAGGATGATCAAATTGATGCAGGGCGGAATGGTCTCCGCCATCACGGCAGAGGCCGCGAGCAGCGCCACCGCGCCGCCCGGGTTCTGCTTGGAGCGGCGCGCGGCCGGAATCAGCACGGAGCCGACAGCGGCGACATCGGCCATCTTCGAGCCCGAGATGCCGGAGAACAGCACCATTGACGCGACCATCACGACGTTGAGGCCGCCGCGCATGCGCCCGACCCCACGCTGCAACAGCTCGATCAGCCGCACCGACATGCCGTTGGCTTCCATGAGGTAGCCGACGAGAATGAAGAACGGAATCGCGAGCAGCACGAAATTGTCGATGCCGCGCGCCATCTGCTGGGCGAAGATCACGCCGGGCAGCGCGCCCTCGACCCAGATGAAGATCAGCGCGGCCAGCGCGAGCGCGAAGCCGATCGGCAAGCCGCCGACCAACGTCGCGAAGAAACCGATCAGCATCAGCGTGCCCGCCGACGGCACCGTGGCGGGCGACAGATAATCCCACGCGAGATAGAGGCCGGTCACGACGGCAATCGCGACGAGGCCTCTGACGATATCAGGGAACGGCCTGGCGCAGAGCTGGTCAATCGCGAACACCGTCATGAACAGCGCGCCGGCGCCCATCGGGTAGAAGGTCAGCTCCAGCGGCAAGCCGGATCCGGTGGTCTGGCCCGCCGTCAACGAGCCGAGCTTGATGGCGTTGTAGGCGACATAGGCCGAGATCAGCACCACCAGCAGCGCACTCGCGGCATCGACCAGCGCGCGCAGCCGTACCGGAGCCAGGTCGCGGAAGAAGGAGACGCCGACATTCTCGCCGCGCGCGAGCGCACTCGCCGCGCCGAAGAAGGCCGAGCCGACCATCAGGCCGCGCGCGACGTCGTCGGACCACTCCACCGGCGCGTTGAAGCAGAAGCGCAGCAGCACGGAACCGCAGACGACGACGAGATCCGCGGCCAGCAGGATGGCCGCGATCGCGTCGCTGAGGCGAAGCAGCAGGGCGATGCTCCCGTGGCGGCCGCCCGAGAGAGGTACGGCAGCTGTCATTGCCACGTCAGGCCTGCGTGGCGCGGATGATGTCGATGACGGCCTTGGATTCCGGCCGCGCCTTGATGAAGTTCTCGATCTGCGGCGCGACGCGCTTTTTGAACGCCTCGCGGTCGCATTCGGCCACCGTCACGCCCTTTTCAGTCAAGGCCGACAGCGCCTCCTTCTCGACCGCGAGCCCGTGGGTCCGCGTGTCGGCCGCAGCCTTCTTCGCGGCGTCGAGGAAACCCTCGCGCAGCTTCGGATCCATGCGATTGTAGGTCGTGTCGCTGAAATAGATCGCGAGCGGCGAGAAATTGTGCTGCGTGAGTGAATAGAACTTCGCCGTTTCGAAGAACTTGCTGGCCAGGATGGTCGGCGGATCGTGCTCGAGCCCGTCCAGCACGCCGGCCTGCAATGCCGTGTAGATTTCGCCGAACGCCAGCGGCGTCGCGGCGGCGCCCATCAGGCGCAGGCATTCCGTGATGACGGGGTTCGGCAGGGTGCGGATCTTGAGACCGGCGAGATCCTCCGGCGTCTTTACCGGCTTCCGCGCCAGCACGCTGCGCGAGCCGAAATTATACGCCCAGGCGATGATGCGGATGTTGCTGCCCTTGAGCAGCGCGTCCTCGATCGGCTTGGCGGCGCCCGAATCGAACGCCTTAGTCTGCTGCGGGAAGCTCGAGAACAGGAAGCCGAGATCGAAGGTCCCGACCAGCGGCACCAGATTGGCCGAGATCGACGAGCCCGAGACCATGAGATCGATGACGCCGAGCTTCACCGAGTTGATGACGTCGATTTCCTGACCCAATTGGTTGTCGGGAAAGAACGCGACCTCGACCTGCTCACCGAGGCCGTTCGCCTTCAGGTTCTTCACGAGATTGTCGTAATAGACGCGGCCGTTGGCGAATTTGGGATCGTTCGGCAGCGAGGAGGAGCATTTCAGCTTCAAGGTCGCGGCTTCGGCGCGGCCGATGAGTGCGGGGGAGAACACGAGGCCGGCGGCAAGTCCCGTCGACGACTTGATGAACGCGCGACGGTTCACGGGCACGATGGACATAATGCGGTCTCTCCCCGATTATTGTTTTTCGAGCGACGGTCGTTGCCGCAGCCCGTTGCGCGGACTGTATGGCCAAAGCGACGGCGCAGGCAAGACTTGCGGCCGGCCGTTGCAAAGCGGCATCTCGCGAAGATCGACGGCATCAGCGCGCGGCGAAACAACCGTGTTTTTTGCGGGATTCTCGCTTAGACCGGCATCGGGCCCATTGTGCGAGAGGATGCTTTCGCGCGGCATCGGCAATCAATCCAATTGGCGCATGGATCAATGCGCAATTCACATGGATGGCGCCAGAACGATGCCGCACTGGCTCTGGCAGACCTCCTGCCCCATTTTGCCGCAGCTCAACGTGATCCAGTGCACAGACAGACGCATGGCGGCCACTTAGAAAAGGTGACATCATCGCGCGCATTGCCGATGGAGGTGACACCATGCGCCGTCCAGTTCTTCGCAATTTGTTTCTTGCATCCGGTCTTCTCGCGCTCACGCAATTGACGACGCCCACGGACGCGGCGGCCGAAGCGCGGCTCGCACTCGTGATCGGTCAATCGGCCTATCGTACCGTGCCGGAACTGCCCAACGCAGCCAACGATGCCAAGGGCATGACGGAGCTGCTCGGCAATGCCGGCTTCACCGTCACCACGGCATCCAATCTGGCGCAGAACGACATGCGTCAGGCGATCTCGGATTTCGCCGGCAAGGTCAGCGCCAGCGGCGCCGACACCGTCGCGCTGGTGTTCTATGCCGGCCACGGCCTCCAGATCGACGGCGAGAACTATCTCGTTCCCGTCGATCTCGACCCCAAGCGCGAAGCCGACATTCCGCTGCAGGGCGTACGGCTCAACGATTTGCTCAACACGCTCGGCGCGCTGCCGACACGAGCCCGCATCTTCATGCTCGATGCCTGCCGCAACAACCCGTTCCCGGCGCTCAGCGGCGCCGGACACGGGCTTGCAATCGTCGATACCAAGGCCGGCGCGCCGGGCTCCTTCATTTCCTATTCGACCTCGCCGGGCTCCGAAGCCGAGGATGGCTCCGGCATCGACAGCCCCTACACCACCGCGGCGCTGACCGTCGCCAAGCAGCCCAATCTGCCGATCGAGGAAGTGTTCAAGCGCATTCGCGTGGCCGTGGCGCAATCGACCGACGGACGCCAGATCCCCTGGGAAAGCTCGTCGTTGACGACCGACTTCAAGTTCTTCGGCGGCGACAGTAGCGGCGCTCAGCCTGCGCTTCCTGGCGCATCCTCCATGGCACTTGCGAGCGGCACGCGCAGCCTCGATGACTGGCGCAAGGATTTGCAGGGCAAGCCGGCCATGGTCGCCTATGAGATGGTGATCACCGACGACACCGTGCCGGCGTATCAGGCCTATATCGAGTTGTACGCTCAGGATACCCGTACGCCGCGGCTGCGCACGATTGTGGAGCGCCGGCGCCAGATGCTGGCGTGGGAGCGCGCCACCGCGATCAACACCCGCGCCTCGTTCGAGGCGTATCTGGCGAACTGGGACAACAGCGATCTGGCTGCGACCGCACGCAGGCTGCTGCTCCGCGTGCAGAACCGCAACTACGTCTTGCCTGCCGTGGTCGCGGCCGCTCCTGCCCCGGTCGCTGTCGCGATGGCGCCGACCTGCCCGTGCTCGACGCCCTCGACACCGGCAACGCCGGTCAACCCGACGATCGCGCCCGTGATCAAGAAGCGCGTCGACGACACGCCGCCGAAGCGCAAGGTGGTCGACACGCCGCCCAGGCCGCGCCGGCCGCCGCCCGATGAAGTGATCTACGAGCGCGCACCGCCGCCGGATCGCGGCCCGCCGCCCGGCGCCATCATGCAAGGCATTGGCATCGGTGTCGGGATCGGCATGGGTATGGGCGGCGGACGCGGCGGCGACTATCACAACGACCGCGGCCGTTACTGAGACCGCTCGCGAGATACGGAGGACAGATCTGTCCTCCGTCATTGCCACCGGATGGAGATAAACTGCGTCTGCTGCTTCCCGATACGGAAATGCTGTAGTCTAACCGACTGACGCCAGGCTTTCCGGGGACTCCACATCGATGCCGCACGACGCTCACGCCAAGCCAGCTTGGCCGCTGTTTCGCTCGCTCGCGTCCTATTCTCTCCCGGGCGACCTGATGGCGGGGCTGACGCTGGCCGCGATCGCAATTCCCGAGCAGATGGCGACCGCACGGCTCGGCGGCTTCGCGCCGCAGATCGGCTTCTTCGCCTTCATGGCGGGATCGCTCGGCTTTGCCATGCTCGGCGGCAACCGCTTCCTGTCCTGCGGCGCCGATTCCACGATCACGCCGATCTTCGCCGGCGGACTGGCGGCGCTGGCCGCCACCGGCTCGCCTGAGTACCAGGGCCTCGCAATCGCGCTGGCGCTGATGGTCGGCGCGATGATGCTGGCCGGCGGCGCCTTCCGCCTCGGCGGCATCGCCAATCTCCTGTCTGTGCCGGTCATGGTCGGCTTCCTCGCCGGCATCTCCGTCCACATCATCGTCTCGCAATTGCCGGGCGTGCTGGGGCTGGACTCGCCGGGCGGGCCGACGCTCGATCGCATCGCTGTGCTCGCAAGCGAGCTCGGCCGCAGCAATCCCTTCACGCTGTGCATCGGCTTCGGTGTGCTGGCCGTGGTCTTCGTCGCCGAGAAGGTCAGCGCAAAAATTCCGGGCGCGTTGATCGGGCTCGTCGCCGCGACCTTGGCCACCATCGCCCTCGGCCTCGAGAGCAAGGGCGTCAATGTCGTAGGCAGCGTGCCCGGCACGCTGCCGCGGCCGACCTTCCCCGACCTTGCACCGGAGCAATGGGTCCGCCTCGTGCCGCTGGCCTTCGTGATCACGATCGTGGTGATGGTGCAGACCGCGGCGACGACGCGGTCGTTTCCGTCCGATCCCGACAAGCCGGCCGACGTCGATCGCGATTTTCTCGGCGCGGGTGCCGGCAGCGTGCTGTCGGGCCTGTTCGGTGCGTTTCCGGTCAATGCCAGCCCGCCGCGGACGGGCATTGTCGCCGAGACCGGCGGACAATCGCAGCTCGCGGGTCTCGCCGCCGCTGCGATCGTGCTGGCGCTGCTCGCGTTTGGAACGGGATTGCTGCAGCACGTTCCGGACGCGGCCCTCGGCGGCATCCTGCTGTTCGTCGCGCTGCGCATCATCCGCGTGAAGCAGATCGTCACGATCTATCGCCAATCCCCCAGCGAATTCCTGCTGATCGCCGCCACCGCCGCACTGATCATCGTGCTGCCGATCCAGCAGGGTGCGTTCCTCGGCATCGTGCTGTCGCTGCTGCACGGCATCTGGAGCACGACGCGCGCGCGGCTGGTCGAGTTCGAGCGCGTGCCGGGCACCACGATCTGGTGGCCGGCGCATCCGCACATCGCGGGCGAGCGCATCGCCGGCGTCGCCGTGATCGGGCTGCAGGCGCCGCTGTCGTTCCTCAACGCGCCCGGCTTTCGCAGCGACGTGACCAAGGTGCTCGGCGCGACGCCGCCGCAGCTGCTGGTGCTGGAGGCAAGCGGCATGGTCGAGATCGACTTCACCGCCGCGCAGATCCTGCTCGATGTGTTCAGGGCGTGCAGCGAACAGGGCGTCACGGTCGCGCTGGCGCGGCTGGAATCGGTGCGTGCGCAGGACGCGTTCGAGCGGTTCAGGCTGTTCGAGGCCCTGCCTCGGGAGAACGTCTTCCACAGTGTCGACGAGGCCGTGCGCAGGCTGGCGAAATAACTGCGCTCACTGCGCCAATGTCGGATGATCCCGCTGCACCGTTTCGCGGATCCAGCTGGCATGGATCGCCCGAAACAGGATCTGCGCCGTCTTGAGGTCGTTCGCCTTCATGCAGAGATCGACGATGCGACGGACCGCGTCGTCGCGCATCAGTCCATCCGCGATCTTCATCGCGATTTCCATCGCGACTTTCGCCGCGCGCTCGTAGCGCTCGCTGTCGCGCTTGTCGTTGCGCGCGCTGCCTGCCGCACTGGCGGCAGCGGCGTCACAGATCGCACGGATGCGCTCGGCGGCCTCGATGTCGCCGAGCGGCCGTTCGATCGCTTCGTCCCAGATGTCCCGGCGCGTCTTGCGGGCGAACCACTGCATTGCCTGCTCCGTGGTGAGGGAGCGAGCATAAACGGCGGTGAGCCTGCGCGCTACGCCTCCGGAACGATCTTGCCGGGGTTGAAGATGTTTTGCGGATCGAGCGCCTTTTTCAGCGCCCGCATCGCGTCGATCGCCTCGGGACCGAGTTCTGCCGCAAGATATTTCTGCTTGCCCTGTCCGATGCCGTGCTCGCCGGTGCAGGTGCCGTCCATGGCCTGCGCGCGCTCGACCAGCCGATGCATGAACTCCTCGCCGCGCGCCATCTCGTCGGCATCGTTGGTGTCGCAGACCAGCGAGCAGTGGAAATTGCCGTCGCCGACATGGCCGACGATCGGCGACAACAGGTTGAGCCGCTTGAGATCTTCCTCGGTCTCGCCGACGCATTCGGCAAGCCGCGAGATCGGCACGCAGACGTCGGTCGCGACCACGCCGATGCTGTCACCGGGCCGCAGCGCCTTCACCGACCAATAGGCGTCGTGCCGCGCCTGCCACAGTTTTGTGCGATCCTCCGGCTTGGTGGTCCAGGAGAAATCGCCGCCGCCGCAGTCCTTTGCGATCTCGCCGAAGGCCTTGGACTGTTCGCCGACCTCGATCTCGCTGCCGTGGAATTCCATCAGCAGCAGCGGCGTTTCCGGCAGCGTCAGCTTTGAATAGGCGTTGCAGGCCCGCACCTGCGCGGCGTTGAGCAGCTCGATGCGCGCCACGGGAATGCCGGTCTGGATCGCCAGGATCACGGCCTGACACGCCCCGTCCACGGTCTCGAACGACACCGCGCCGGCCGCGATCGTATCGGGGATGCCGCGCAGACGGATGGTCAATTCCGAGATGATGCCGAGCGTGCCCTCGGCGCCGACGAACAGATGCGTCAGGTCGTAGCCGGCGGATGATTTCTTCGCACGCGTGCCGGTCGTGATGATCTCGCCGTCGCCGCGGACCACTTTCAGCGCCAGCACACTGTCGCGCATCGTACCGTAGCGCACCGCGTTGGTGCCGGAGGCGCGGGTCGAGGCCATGCCGCCGAGGGAGGCGTCCGCGCCGGGGTCGATCGGGAAGAACAGGCCCTGGTCGCGCAGATGCTCGTTGAGCGCCTTGCGGGTGACCCCGGGCTGGATCACGCAGTCGAGGTCCTCGGCATGCACCGCGAGCACCTTGTTCATGTCGCGCAGGTCGATGCAGATGCCGCCGGCGGGTGCGTTGACCTGGCCCTCGAGCGAGGTGCCGGTGCCGAAGGCGATGACGGGCACGCCGTTTTTCGCACAGATCCGCACCACGTCCTGGATGTCGGCAGTTTCCTGCGCCATCACCACGCCGTCCGGCGGCTGGTTCACGATCCATGTGGTGGTATGGCCGTGCTGCTCGCGGACGGCCTGCGAGGTGATGAGGCGGTTGCCGAAGCGCGCGGCAAGCTGCTCCAGCGCGCTCGCGAGGGCTTTCGGCGCCGGCCGCGGCGGATTATTGGTGATGGTCGTACCCACGGACGTTCCTCCCGACGAGACGAACCGTGGCAAAGGACATCTCACCGGTCAAGTCAAGCGACCGGACGCATAGCTGGGGAAGGACACATGCCGGAGACTGCTGCCACAACGATCGAGGGCGCACCGTTCCGCGCCTCGATCATGCAGATCGAGCCGCAATGGATCGACTACAACGGCCACCTCAACATGGCCTATTACAACGTGATGTTCGACCGCGCGATCGACCAGATGTGGCTGACGCTCGGGATCGGACCGGGCTACATGAAGGAGCGCGGCGGCTCGACCTTCACCGCCGAATGCCACGTGCGATATTTGCGCGAAATCCACCTCGGCGATCCCGTGCAGGTCTCGGTCTGGCTGCTGGAAGCCGACGACAAGCGGCTTCACACATTCCAGGAGCTGCGACACGCGACCGAAGGCTGGTTGTCGGCGACCTCCGAAAACATGTCGCTCCACATCGACATGGGCTCACGAAAGGTGGCGGCTTTTCCACCAGACATAAGTGAGCGCATTGCGGCAGTGATCAAGGCCCACAGTGCCGTGCCGCGGCCCGAGGGCATCGGCCGGAACGTGGCGATGCCCTCGAAGCGGTAACGGCTCCAACTCCTCATCCTGAGGAGCCCGCGAAGCGGGCGTCTCGAAGGATGCAAGGCCACAGACGGGCCTGCATGGTTCGAGACGCGCGTTCCGCGCTCCTCACCATGAGGATCACATGGCTAGACCCTGTTACGGCCGCGGGCCAGTCCAACAACGGCCGAGACCAGGAACAGCACGACCGCGATGAAGAAGATGATTTTGGCGATTTCGATCGATGCGCCGGCGAGGCCGCCAAAGCCCAGGATACCGGCGATCAAGGCGATAACCAGAAACGTCACAACCCAGCTAAGCATGATCCGAACCTCTGTTTCGATGTCTGTCTGCGATCGGCGCGGCTGACGCGCCTCACTTGCAGAACCAATCGCCAACGCGGAACAATGGTTCCGGGCCGCTGGGGCCGGAAATTCGCCTGAGCGACAGGAACAAATTGGCTGCCCGCGCACGTGGAAAACCCCCGGCCGCGGCCCCATATAGGGACCAATCCCTGTTAAGAAGGCTCCCCTTTCACCACCCCGCGGTGCCAACGTGGGGCAAATGATTCGCATGACCGAGCCGAGCAAGATCACGTCCCAGAGTGTCCCCGACCACCAGCCCGCAGCCGGCGGCATTGCCGCGCGTGCGCGGGCCTCGGTGGGCCCGCAATATTTGTCCGGGCTCAATCCGGAGCAGCGCGAGGCGGTGGAGACGCTGGACGGCCCGGTTCTGGTGCTGGCCGGCGCCGGCACCGGCAAGACCCGCGTGCTGACCACGCGCATCGCCCATATCCTGAGCCAGGGCCGCGCCCGCCCCTCCGAGATCCTGTCGGTGACCTTCACCAACAAGGCCGCGCGCGAGATGAAGCACCGGCTCGGTCAGATGCTCGGTCATGCCGTCGAAGGCATGCCGTGGCTCGGCACCTTCCACTCCATCGGCGGGCGCATCCTGCGCACCCACGCCGAGCTGGCGCAGCTCAAATCGAACTTCACCGTGCTCGACGTCGACGATCAGGTGCGGCTGTTGAAGCAGCTCCTGCAAGCCGACAATATCGACGACAAGCGCTGGCCCGCGCGCATGCTCGCCGGGCTGATCGACGGCTGGAAGAACCGCGGCCTGACGCCGTCGCAGGTGCCATCGGGCGAAGCCGCCGTGTTCGCCAACGGCAAGGGCGGCAAGCTCTATGCGAGCTACCAGGAGCGGCTGAAGATTTTGAACGCCGCCGATTTCGGCGATCTGCTGCTCGAGGACATCCGCATCTTCCGCGAGCACCCGGATATCCTGCGGCAGTACCAGCAGCGCTTCAAATTCATCCTGGTCGACGAGTATCAAGACACCAACGTCGCGCAGTATCTGTGGCTGCGGCTGCTGTCGCAGGCGCCCTCCTCTTTCACCTCTCCCCGCGTGCGGGGAGAGGTCGCATCGCAAAGCGATGCGGGTGAGGGGGACTCTCCAAGCACCGCGCCCGTGGAGACTCCCCCTCATCCCAACCTTCTCCCCGCAAGCGGGGAGAAGGAGCAGAAGACCCCCGTCAAGAACATCTGCTGCGTCGGCGACGACGACCAGTCGATCTACGGCTGGCGCGGCGCGGAGGTCGACAACATCCTGCGCTTCGACCATGACTTCCCCGGCGCCAAGGTCATCCGGCTCGAGCGCAACTATCGTTCGACCGGCCACATCCTCGCCGCCGCCTCGCATTTGATCGCCCACAACGAGGGCCGGCTCGGCAAGACGCTGCGCACCGAGGACCATGACGGCGAGAAGGTCACGGTGACAGGTTCGTGGGATTCGGAAGAGGAAGCCCGCGGCATCGGCGAGGAGATCGAGCAGATCCAGCGCCAGGGCGACAAGCTCAACGAGATCGCGATTCTGGTGCGCGCGTCCTACCAGATGCGCGAGTTCGAGGACCGCTTCGTCACGCTTGGCCTGCCCTATCGCGTCATCGGCGGCCCGCGCTTCTACGAGCGCGCCGAAATCCGCGATGCGCTGGCCTATCTGCGCGTCATCAATTCACCGGCCGACGATCTCGCCTTCGAGCGCATCGTCAACACGCCCAAGCGCGGCCTGGGCGATGCCACCGTGCAGATGCTGCACGACCACGCCCGCAAGCGCCGCATTCCGCTGTTCGAGGCGGCGCGCGCGGTGGTCGAGACCGACGAGCTGAAGCCGAAGGCGCGCGGAAGCTTGCGCGACGTCGTCGCGCAGTTCGACCGCTGGCGCGCCCAGCGCGAGGTCACGTCGCACACGGATCTCGCCCAGATCGTGCTCGACGAGAGCGGCTACACCGAGATGTGGCAGAAGGACCGTTCGGCGGACGCCGCGGGTCGGCTCGAAAACCTCAAGGAGCTGGTGCGCTCGATGGAGGAGTTCGAGAATCTGCAAGGCTTCCTCGAGCACATCTCGCTGGTGATGGACCGCGACAGCGGCGCCGATGAGGACGCGGTGTCGCTGATGACGTTGCATTCGGCCAAGGGGCTGGAATTCGACAACGTGTTCCTGCCCGGCTGGGAAGAAGGCCTGTTTCCGAGCCAGCGCACGCTCGACGAACAGGGCCGCGCGGGCCTCGAGGAAGAGCGCCGGCTCGGCCATGTCGGCCTGACCCGGGCTCGCCGCCGCGCCAAGATCTATTTTGCCACCAACCGCCGGATCCATGGCACCTGGTCGACCACGATCCCGTCGCGCTTCCTCGACGAACTGCCGGCGGCCAATGTCGAGATCACGGAATCCAAAGGCGGCTCCGCCTGGGGCGGCACCGGCGGCTACGGCGCCTCCCGCTTCGACGACATGGAAGCGTTCGGCTCCACCTATTCGACCCCCGGCTGGCAGCGTGCCCAGGCCAATCGCAATCGTGGCGGCGGCGGGGGCGGCAATGGCGGCCGCGGCAGCTTCGAGGAACAGGCCTCGTCGTTTTCGTCCCAGTCGTCCTCGCCCGATTTCGGCAGCTTCTCCTCGCGTCGCCGCGGGCCCCTGACGATCGAGGGCGAGCTGGTGGCCAAATCCACCGGCACGACCTCGGAATTCTCCCTTTCCGATCGCGTCTTCCACCAGAAATTCGGCTATGGCCGCGTCACCAAGATCGACGGCAACAAGCTCACCATCGCCTTCGACAAGGCGGGGGAGAAGAAGGTCGTGGACAGTTTTGTGCAGCGGGCGTGAGGCCTGCATGCCGCACTACGTCGCCATCATCGAGGACGCCGGCCCGGATGAGGCCGTTGGTTTGTGGTTTCCCGACCTGCCCGGCTGCATTTCCGGCGGCGACGACGTCGACGAGGCCCTGGAGAATGCGCCCGAGGCACTCGCGTTCTATGCACAGGAACTGATCGCGGACGGCCGCCAGCTTCCCCCGCCGCGGACATTGGACGAGCTCAAGGCCGACCCTGATCTGGCCGACGACCTCGGGAAACACACGGTCGCCCTGATCGAATGGCCGCCCCTCACTGAGGCCACTGAGTGAGGACTGTTCGCCGCACTGGTCGGACTCTCGACACTTCTCGCCCGAACGCCCCTTGACCACCGCGAACTTCCCCGTATCAGATGCGGCCATGGTCCGGGGCTCCATCACACTGATCTTGCTGGCATTGGGTATGCCGTCGCTTGCGGCGGCGGAGACCATGAGCTTTGGCGATGCGATCGGGCTGCTGGCGAAAAGTTGCGGCGCGGAAATCGTCGCCAATTGCCGCGGCGTCAACCCGGATTCGACCCGCCTGAAGGAGTGCCTCTCGCGCAACCGCGACGTGCTCTCCCAACAGTGCCAGAGCGACTATCTCGGTGCCTTCGACGCCATCCAGAAGCGCGTTGCCGCCCGTGTCACCGTGGCGAACGTCTGCCAGCGCGAGATCGTCAAGGTCTGCGGCGGCTCGACCAAGGAGACCAGCAAGGCGGTCCCCTGCCTGGTCTCGACGCCCAAGGGCATCAGCAACAATTGCCTGAAGGCCGTCGACGACGCGGGGTATCGGTGATGCCAGCGACCAGGCTTACCACCGCCGGAATATGCATCGCGCTCGGCCTCGCTTTGCTCGCGGGCACAGCGGAAGCGCAGACGGCGCCGCCGACCCGCGACGACATCGTCGGCAAGCTCAACCATTTCGAACAAGCCGCCGAGATCGATCTCCCCGCGCTGAAGCTGCAGGTGATGGAGCGGGCCAAGGCCAGGATCAAGAACGATCCCGGTCCGGTGAACCGGCCGCTGATCGCGCCTGATCTGGCCAATTTGCCGACCTTCACCGCGCAGATCCAGTTCGACGCCGACACGCCGATCATCCAGCCGGCGTCCTACCAGACTGTCGGGCGCCTCGCCGACGCGCTGGTCCATGCCTCGCTGCTGCCCTACACGTTCCTAATCGTCGGCCATGTCGAATCCAACGCGAAGACGCGCGAGGCCAACGCCATCCTGAGCCAGCGCCGGGCGGATGCGATTCGCGACGTGCTGGTGAACACGTTCAAGATCTCGACCAAGCGGCTGCATCCGATCGGCCTCGGCGAGGAGCAGTTTCTCGACCGGGCCAAGCCGACCTCCGCCGCCAACGCCCAGTTGCAAATCCTGACCTACGCCAAGGTACCGGAGGAAGCGCCTGCGCATCCGGCTGCGACACCTGCGCCTGCGGCGAAAAAGCCCGCCAAGAAGCGCTGAGCGACGCGCCCCGGCCTGGCGGAACCCTTTGAAGACTTGATCATTTTGTGACCTGTCTCACAGCGCAACAGCGCGGTTTCGCGCGACAATTACGTCGGTTTGTGCACCGCCCTATCAGGTGCTATAGGCTTTTTTCGCCCTGCCCGACCCCATGCTACACGAGACCGAGATGGCCAGTTATTTTCAACGTCAGCTGGCCGACTACGTCGAATATCATCGCGATCCCTGGAACTGCGCGATGCACGTGGTCGGCATCCTCCTGCTCTTCACCGGCGCCGTGCTGCCGCTGACGCTGGTGCATTTCGCGCTGTTCGGGATCGAGGTCAGCCTGGCCGTGGTTCTTGCCCTGCCGGTGCTGGCCTACTGGCTGATGCTGGACGCCGGGATCGGGCTCGGCATCCTCGCCGCGATGATCGTGCTGCTTTCGGTCGCAACCGCGATCGGCAATCAGGTCTCGATCGTCATGATGTGGTCGATTTTTGCGGTGCTGATCGGGCTCGGCGTCGCGTCGCAAATCGTCGGCCACAAGGTTTTCGAGGAGCGACAGCCGTCGATGGTCGACCACCCCACGCATTTTCTGCTTGGACCGATGTTTGTCATGGCAAAATTATTCATTGCATTGGGCTTCCGTCGCGACCTTGCCGCGATTCTGGCGCCTGCTCCGACCAATTCCCTTTCAACCCGTTAGTTCTAGACGCGAAACAGCAAACCTACTGCATGGCTCTCGTACTGGTTACCGGTGGCAGCGGCTTCATCGGACATCATCTTGTAGAAGCGCTCCGCGCCCGTGGGCAGCGGGTGCGTGTTCTCGACGTCCGTGCACCTGCCGCGCCGTATGCCGACGTTGAATATGCCCAAGGCTCGGTGCTCGACGGTGCCGCGGTCGATGCCGCGATTGCTGGGGTCGATCAGGTCTATCATCTCGCCGGCCTGCCCGGCATGTGGGTCGCCGACAAGCAGGCCTTTCACGACGTCAATTGCCGCGGCACCGAGATCGTGCTCGCGGCCGCCATGAAGCGCGGGGTCTCGCGCTTCCTGCACTGCTCGACGGAATCGATCCTGTTCCCCTATTCCGACCTCAACGGCGTTCCCGCCGAAGAGGCGCTGCAGCCGGCCGAGGCGATGCCGGGCGCCTACACGCGGTCGAAATCGCTGGCCGAGCATTGCGCCGCGAAGGCCGCAGCCGCAGGCTTCCCGCTGGTGATCGGCACCCCGACCATGCCGATCGGCGCCGCCGACCATAATCTGACGCCGCCGACCGCGATGCTGTGGTACTTCCTGCAGAAGAAAGTGCAGCCGCATCTCGATTTCCCGGTCAATCTCGTCGACGTCCGCGACGTCGCCATGGGCCTGGTGCTGACCATGGAACGCGGGCGTAACGGCCAGCGCTACATCCTCGGCGGCGACTGCGTCAGGCTCGGCCAGATTCTGCGGATGATGTCGGCGATGAGCGGCCGCCGGCAATTCCCGGTCGTCGTTCCCGGTAAGATGGCCGAGCTGTCGGGCATCATGCTCGAATATCTCTCCGATCGTATCACGCGCCGGCCGCCCAACGGCACCGCCGAGGGCGTGCGCATCGCGCTCGCCGCGAGCGACCTCTCGATCGGCAAGGCGCGCACCGAGCTCGGCTACGCGCCGCGCCCGATCGAGCCGGTCCTGCGCGAAACCATCACCCATCTTCTCGCCCGCGGCGGCGCGCTTGCCTCCGGCGCCATCGAGCATCACGCGCTCTCCTCGCGCGCCAGCTGAGCTGCCGCCCAACCCAAAGAACCTTTCCGCATGTCCTTCGATTTCAGCAAGCTTCTCTCTGTCGCCTGGGGTGGTTGGACCACGACCTGGCCGACGCAACTGCTCGCCCTGATCTGGCTCGCCTGGCTCGCAAGCTGGGTCGGCGCCTCGTTCTGGCAGGGCCGCACCCAGAAGCAGGTGATGACGCTGGAGTCCGGCCGCTATCGCATCCCGATCCTGGTCGGCGGCATCCTGTTCACCCCGTGGACCGCGGAAGTGCTCGGCGAGAAGCCGCTCTGGGTGTTCAGCAATAGCGCCGTCTACGTCGTGGCGCTGATCGTGCTGGCCGGCATCTCCTTCACATGGTGGGGACGGCTGCATCTCGGACAGTTCTGGTCCAACACCATCACCCACAAGCAAGACCACCGCGTCATCGATACCGGCCCGTACGGCATCGTGCGCCATCCGATCTACACCGGGCTGATCCTCGGCATGCTGGTGACCGGCATCGCGGTCGGCACGGTCACTGCGATGCTCGGCGCGATCCTGATCTCGCTCGGCATGTGGCAGAAGGGGCGGATGGAAGAGGTGTTCCTGTCCAAGGAGCTCGGCGAAGACGCCTACGGCGCCTATTGCCGCCGCGTGCCGATGATCATCCCGTTCCTGTCGCCGCGGTGAGAGCGGGGAACGCGCCCCACATTCGATGTCGTCCCGGCGAAGGCCGGGACCCATAATCACGGGCCGTGGTTTGGCGAAGACTCGTCGCTTGGTACTTCTACCATCTGCAAACGATGAATTCCGCGGTATGGGTCCCGGCCTTCGCCGGGACGACATCGAGAGGAACTGCCCTCCCTCCAGCCCGTTAGCCCTTCGATACCTGCCACACACCGCAGAGCATCGAGCCATGTCCGACGCCTACGATTATTTTCGCGAGCACGCGATCGCCGCCGTCCGCAAGGCGCGGGCGCTGCCGCCCGGGCGGCCGAAGCAGAAGCAGCGCACGGTGGCGCGCGTTTATCATCTCCTGTCCAGGGAGGCCGCGCTCGCGCCGAACATCCATCATCTGGATGATTTTCGCGCGGCGCGCCGGGCGGAGCGGCAGATCGGCCGCTGATCTCCGGCCAGCCAGTCGGCATTCGTCCCATGCAAAATCGAACGGCTGCCATTCCACGGGAATAGAGCCCCGCGGCCCGTCGCACAGGTTGACGTCTGCCCCGCCAGCCCGTTGGATGCGCGCGCAAACAGGGGCCTCTCATGACTTTTTCCAGCATCTTTGCGCAGTTCGTTGCGCTTCTCGGTGGCATCGCGCTGCAATGGCGAAAGCTGTCGGGCACCGTGCCTGCGCCGGCCTGGGGCCAGTCGCCCGCCATTCCCGAAGCAAAGCCGCAAGGCGCCATCCCGACACTGAAGATGCCGACGGCGCGGGGCTGGAGCGAGGGACAGAAGCCGACGGTCGCACCCGGGCTCAAGGTCAATGCGTTCGCGACCGGTCTCGACCATCCACGCTGGATCGAGGTGCTGCCCAATGGCGACGTGCTGATCGCGGAGGCGACGCAGATCGCGGGGGCGCCGAGGTCGGTGTTTCACTACGCGATGCAGGCGACGATGCGGCGCGCCGCCGCGCTCGGCGTCAGCGCCAACCGCATCACGCTGCTGCGCGACAAGGATGGCGACGGCGTCGCGGAGTATCGCGGTGCGTTCATGGAAAATCTCAGCCAGCCATTCGGCATGGCGCTGGTCGGCGACACCTTCTATGTCGGCAACACCGACGGCGTAATGGCCTTCCCGTACGTGGCGAATGCCGATCGCATCACCGCGCCGGGCAAACGCCTCACCACTTTCAAGCCGAGCGGCCACTGGACCCGCAGCCTGCTCGCAAGCCCCGACGGCAAAAAACTCTATGCCGGCGTCGGCTCGCTCAGCAACATCGCCGAGATGGGCATGGAGGTCGAGGAAGGCCGCGCCGCCGTCTACGAGCTCGACCTCGTCGCCGGCACGCACCGCATCTTCGGCGCCGGCCTGCGCAACCCGGTTGGCCTCGCCTGGGAGCCAACGACCGGTGTGCTCTGGACCGTCGTCAACGAGCGCGACGGCCTCGGCGACGAAACGCCGCCGGATTATCTGACCTCGGTGCGCGATGGCGGCTTCTACGGCTGGCCCTATTGCTACTGGGGCAAGACGGTGGACGATCGCGTGCCGCAGGATCCGGCGATGGTCGCCAAGGCGCTCACGCCCGACTACGCACTCGGCGGCCATACCGCCTCACTCGGCCTGTGCTGGATGCCGGCGGGCACACTGCCGGGCTTCCCCGACGGCATGGCGATCGGCCAGCACGGCTCGTGGAATCGCAGCACGCTGTCAGGCTACAAGCTGGTGTTCATTCCGTTCGAGAACGGCAAGCCTTCGGGTCCCGCACGCGACATCCTGTCCGGCTTCCTCGCGCCCGACGAAAAGGAATCCTACGGCCGTCCGGTCGGCGTCGTGATCGGTCCTGACAAGAAGTCACTGCTGATGGCCGACGACGTCGGCAACGTGATCTGGCGCGTGACGGGCGCTTGAAGGTTATGTTCCAACACTGAGCGTGGCGCGCTGCTTGCGGAGCAGCGCGATCACGGACAGCGCCGTGATCAACCCGGTCTTGGGATTCTCGGACGGGATGTTCTCGATTGACATCGAGAAGCGCGCCGAATCTGCTTCGACCTCGATGCGATGAACATTGCGCGTCACGGTGGGGTCGGCCCAGATCTGCACCAGGGTGCGATCCGGCCCGACGCCCGCGAGCGACAGCGCGACTGCGACGTTGAGATTGGCCGGAAAGCCTTTCGCAGCCTCCCGCGCGGTGCCCTCGAACAGCTTCAGCGGCTCGCGCAAATGGTCGATATCGATGTTGTTCTGGACGATGAACGGCGCGCCCTTCAAGCCGTCGATCGGCTTGCGCGTCACCATCTTCACCGAATGGATAGTGCCGATCGCGGCGGCGTTGACGGCGTCGAGCCCGATCAGCGCGCCGGTCGGCACCAGGATACGGCCACCATTGGCGCGGGCGAGATCGACAAGATCGAAATTGTCGAGCAGCCCGCCGACGCTGACGACGACCGCGGCCCTGCCGCGTTTCACGGCGGGCTCGACGATCGCGCGGAGTTGGCTGCTCGGCGCGCATTCGACGACGATGTCGGCGGCGTCGCCGAGCTGGTCGAGCGGTAGTACGGATGGCGGACGACGCAGGCCGGAGAGGAACGTCTGATGCTTTGCGGGATCGCGCGCCGCCACGGCAGAGAGCGTCAATCCCTCGATGCCCTGATCGAGCGCGGTCGCGATCTTGGTGCCGATCGAGCCGAGCCCCGCGATGGCAACCCGCAATTGGTTCGAAGCTCTCCGTTCCATCATCGCATTACCCCTCTCGCCAAGCCGATGTCATAGCGCCTCAGGCGTCGCGCGCATAGCTGCGCAGACGCGTCTCGAGCACAGACAGCATCGCGTCGCGGGCCGGATCACGCGAGCCGCGCAGCCATGCGGCAGCGAGCGGCAGCCGGCCGACTGGTCCGATCTGCTTTGGCCGCAGCGGCACGAAGCGCACGCCTGATACCGCCATCCGCGTGCTCCAGCGCGGCACGATCGCGACCCCGAGCCTGGTTGCGACGAGATTGATGATGGTCTGCTTCTCGTCGGCGACCTGCACGATGCGTGGCGTGAGGCCTACCTGCTCGAACAGTCTTATCGTGAGGTCGTGGCTGTGCGGCCGCGAGCGGCGGTCCGGCACCAGCATCGCTTCGTCGGCGATCTCCACCAGCGTGATCGACTTGCGTTTGGCCAGCGCGTGGCGCTGCGGGAAGGCCACGATGGCTGTCTCCTGCAGCAGATCGCGGAATTCGAGCCGCTTGTCCCGCTGAGCCGGCGGACGCACGAAGGCGAGATCGAGCGCGCCAGTCAGGATCTTCGGCAGCAGCCGGACGGTCTTCTCCTCCAGAAGCTGCACCGCGATATCAGGATGCTTTGCACGAAAATCGCGCAGCAATGCTGGCAACAGCCCCGCCGCGGCACTGTCGATGGCGCCGACCCGGAGTTTTCGGGTAGCCCCCGCGCGCGCGCGATTGCGCAGATTGCTCTCGACCGCCTCGACGCGGGCAAGGATGGCACGGGCATCGCGCAGCAGCGTCGCGCCATCTTCCGTCAGCGACACCGCCCGTGTCGTCCGCGCGAACAGCCGCGTGTCCAGATCCTGCTCCAGCAGCTTGATCTGGCGGCCGAGTGCGGAGGGCAGCATCTGCAGATGCTGCGCCGCGCGGCCGAAATGCAACTGCTCGGCCGCCGCGACGAAGCATCGCAACTGATGCAATTCCATTCGCAGTCCTCTGATCCTGCGATGGGATTATATCATTTTTTTGTATAAACCAGTGCCGATTGAGTCCCCCAGCCGCTCCCGCCTAGGTTGGCTTCCGGAGTGGACCTTCAGGGTCCGCCGTCACAACGGAATCAGGGAGGCTGGGATGGCGACCGAGATTCAGACGCGCGTGCTGCGCAAGATCACATGGCGCATCGTTCCCTTCATCATGCTGCTCTACTTCGTGGCCTTCATCGACCGCGTCAATATCGGCTTCGCCTCGCTGACGATGAACAAGGACATCGGCCTGTCGCCGACCGTCTACGGCTTTGGCGCCGGCATCTTCTTCTGGGGCTACTTCCTGTTCGAGGTACCCTCCAACATCATCCTGCACAAGGTCGGCGCGCGGATCTGGATCGCGCGGGTGATGATCACCTGGGGCATTGTGTCGGCCGCGATGGCCTTCGTGCAGGGCCCGACCAGCTTCTACGCGCTGCGCTTCCTGCTGGGCGTCGCCGAGGCCGGGTTCTTTCCCGGTATCATCCTCTACCTCTCCTACTGGTTCCCGGCACGCCAGCGTGCGGCCGTGACTGCGCTGTTCATGGCGGCGGCGCCGCTCTCGACCGTGCTGGGATCGCCCGTTTCGGGCGCGCTGCTGGAGATGGATGGAATGCTCGGCTTCAAGGGCTGGCAATGGCTGTTCGTGCTGGAGGCGCTGCCGGCGGTGCTGCTGGGGTTCGTGGTGCTGGCATTCCTCACAGACCGCCCGGAGAAAGCAAAATGGCTCGCGGATGACGAGCGGCGCTGGCTGGTCGAGACCATGAACGTAGAGACCACCAGCAAAGCTGCGACCGCGAAGCATAGCATCTGGCGAGGGCTGGCCGATCCGCGGGTGCTGGCGCTGGCGCTGATCTATTTCGGCACCTCGGCCGGCCTCTACACGCTCGGCGTCTGGGCGCCGCAGATCATCAAGCAGTTCGGCTTGTCCTCGCTCCAGGTCGGATTCCTCAACGCGCTGCCGGCGAGCGCCGCCGTCGTCGCCATGGTGCTGTGGGCGCGCCATTCGGATCGCACCGACGAGCGCACCTGGCACGTCGTTCTGGCCTGCCTGCTCGCGGCGGCGGGGCTCGCCTTTGCCGGACTTGCGACCGGCGTCGCGACCGTGCTGATCGCGCTGGCGCTCGTCAACATCGGCATCTCCTCGGCGAAGCCACCGCTGTGGAGCATGCCGACGTTATTCCTCTCCGGCCCCGCGGCCGCGGCGGGCATCGCCACCATCAACTCGATCGGCAACCTCGGCGGCTTCGTGGGGCCCGCCATGATCGGCTGGATCAAGGACCAGACCGGCAGCTTTGTCGGCGGGCTCTACTGCGTTGCAGGCCTGCTGGTTCTCTCCGCGGTCCTGACCCTGCTATTGTCGCGGGCGCAGACCGCCCGCGTCGAACCCGTCACGCAATCCCACTGACACCCAACGGAGCATCCTCATGCGCACCCATTCGATTGCAGCGATTCCCGCCGACGGCATCGGCCCCGAGGTCATCTCCGCGGGCGTTCGCGTGCTGGAGGCGCTGGCCAAACGCAGCGGCGACCTCGCTTTCAACATCAAGACCTTTGACTGGGGCTCGGACTATTACAAGAAGCACGGCGTCATGATGCCGGCCGACGGGCTTGCGGAGCTGAAGAAGTTCGACGCGATCTATTTCGGCGCGGTCGGTGCGCCCGACGTGCCCGACCACATCACGCTGTGGGGCCTGCGGCTGCCGATCTGCCAGGGCTTTGACCAATACGCCAATGTGCGGCCGACCAAGATCTTGCCGGGCGTCGCTTCGCCGCTGCGCAATGTCGGCGTCGGCGACCTCGACTGGGTGATCGTGCGCGAGAATTCGGAGGGCGAGTATGCCGGCATGGGTGGCCGCGCCCACAGGGGTCTCCCGGAAGAGGTCGGCACCGAGGTCGCGGTGTTCACCCGCGTCGGCGTGACGCGGATCATGCGCTATGCGTTCGAGCTCGCGCGGTCGCGCCCACGCAAGTTCCTGACCGTCGTGACCAAGTCGAACGCGCAGCGCCATGGCATGGTGATGTGGGACGAGATCGCCGCCGAGGTCGCGGCCGAATTCCCTGATGTGACCTGGGACAAGATGCTGGTCGACGCCATGACGGTGCGCATGACACTGCATCCGAAGAGCCTCGACACCATCGTCGCGACCAATTTGCACGCCGACATCCTCTCCGACCTCGCCGGCGCACTGGCGGGAAGCCTCGGCGTCGCGCCGACCGGCAATATCGATCCGCAGCGCCGCTTCCCGTCGATGTTCGAGCCGATCCACGGCTCGGCCTTCGACATCACCGGCAAGGGCATCGCCAACCCGGTCGCGACGTTCTGGACCGGCGCACAGATGCTGGAGCATCTCGGCGAGAAGGACGCGGCGGTGCGGTTGATGGCGGCGGTGGAGAAAGTATGCGCAGCCGGCGTGCTGACACCCGATGTCGGTGGCACGGCGACGACGAAGGACGTGACGGACGCCGTGATCGAGGCGATCCAGGGATCAAACGTGTAGTCCGAACTACGTCTCTCCCTCCCCCGTTCCTTGCGGGGAGAGGGTAGGAGCGGGAGCCGCCAAGGATTTCCAAAAAATTTTGGACCCCCTCTTGAAACCAAAACGGGCTTTTTTTATTTTTCCGCTGCCGCCGAGAGGTGGCGTTCCCGACGCCTGGTGGGTCGGGAAACTGAGACGGGCACCGGTCGTGTCCGGTGTCGTTCGTATCCATTTTGCTCCTTGGAGGATCTGGCTATGCGCACTTACGACTTCTCTCCCTTGTGGCGTTCGACCGTTGGCTTCGACCGCCTTTTCGACCTCGTTGAAACGGCACAGCGTGCCGGCGAGGACAACTATCCCCCCTACAACATTGAACGCCTCGGCGAGGATCGCTACCAGATTTCGCTTGCGATTGCGGGCTTTGCACCCAACGAAGTCACGGTGACTGCCGAGCAGAACGCGGTGACCGTCGAGGGAAATAAGCCGGACAGAACCGAACGCGAATATCTCTACCGGGGCATTTCCGCGCGGCCGTTCAAGCGGCAGTTTAACCTAGCCGATTATGTTCAGGTGCACAGCGCCTCGTTCGAGAACGGCCTGCTGAAGATCGAACTGGTCCGGGAAATCCCTGAAGCCATGAAGCCGCGGCGAATTGCCATCAATGCCGCGCCGTCCAGCAATGTGCATCAACTCGAAGGCAAAGCCGCCTGAATTCGGTCTGTCGAAGACCCGGTGATCCCGCCCGATCGTCGGGCGGGATCACCACGGCCTTCGATCCGCGTACCGAATGCAAGTCAGAGGTTTAGAGAAAGGAGGAGGACCTCTCATGCTCGATCATATCGACAACGTCATCGATCTGAACGCGATATTGCACCCTGGCTCTGTCTATGATCATCCCCGCGACGTCATAGCCGACCCAACGCTGTCGATCGGCGAGAAGCGCGCGATCCTTGCGTCCTGGGCTTCGGATGCAGCCAGTATCGCCTCGAGTCCGGCATTGCGGGAGCTGCCCGGCTCGGGCAAAGCCGTCACCATCGACGAAATTCTGGAAGCGCTCGCGAGCCTCGACCACCGTCCAAAGGGGCCTCCGGGCGGCAAGCCGGTCCGCACGCGATCGGTCGAGCGAACCGGCCTCGCAGCCTAGGCAACGACAGCTCAACGGGGATTGCGATGATGGTCGATGAAGAGCTGGCCTTGTTGCGCGGCCACCGCAGCAACATCAGCCGCTATCAGCGGTTGCTCAAGACCGAGCTGACCGAGTTCGAACGGCGGTTCATCGAGCGACGTTTGTCCGAGGAGCGCTCGGCGATCGAGAAGCTCGCCGTCTCCGCCTTTCCGCTCACCTTCCAGGCTCCGAACCGGGCGATGGGGAACGCAGCCACGCGCCTGACGGCGAGCAGCCACGGGTAATCGACATGCCCGAACAGCTCCCGACATTCGAGGTGTTCCTGAAGAAATGCGGTCGAAGGACATGGCGGTGGCGTGTCTGCACAACCGAAGGACGCCTGGTCATGCACGGCTTCGAAAATGGCCGACCCGCTGCAAAATATGCGGCCGAGAGGGCCTTGTTTCTGATGCTTCTCGCCGCGCCCTATCGTCCGGCGGGCCGGGCTTCCGCCACGGCTCGCTCCCCAATGCGTGAATGACAGAGGCCGCGAGGGATGGTGCCTGGCGGCAGCCAAGCTCCATCCCGGCCATCTCCGTTGCTGACCGCTTACCGCCGTCCGGGCGGCGGGGTCGCCATGGCGGCCGTCGGCTCCGGTGGCGTCAGGTGGCGCGGGACGATGATGGACTGGCCGGGGGTGAGCGTTGCGTTCTCCGGCAGCGAGTTGCTCTGCGCCAGCGACCACAACGGCACGCGATTGGCTGCCGCGATGCTCTCCATGGTGTCGCCGCGGCGCACCGGTAGCCGCACGCCACTGTCCCACAATTCGACCAACGTATTCGCCGGCACGAGATAGCGCAGCGGCACGGCATCGACCTGCGTCTGGGGCGGAATGCGCGGCAACTGCGTGACCATGTCGACGATCTGACGGTGGATGTCGTCGGACTTCTCGATGTTGATGTGGCTGACCCGCGCGTTCTCCTTCAAATCATAGCTCGCATAGTGACCGCGATAACCCGGCACCGCGACCACGTTGCCGCCGCCAAGCACGCTGTCGGAGAGATAGATGTTGATGAAGCGCTCGACATTGAGCGGCACGTCGCCGGTCGCATGCGCGGGATCGATGGTGATGACGAGGCTGATCGGGACGTTCTCCTTGGCCGCCATCTCGGAGATGACGATCGAGCAAAGCCCGCCCATCGAATGCCCGATCAGCACGATCGGCGCCGGCGTTTCCTTGTAGCTGGAGATGGCACGATCGCCGATCCATCGGCAGATGGTGAATTCATAGACGTTGGCCGAAAAGCCGGCCTGCGTCAGCTTCTCTTCGAGCCGGTCCATGCCGGTGGAGAAGAACGGCCCCATGGCGCCACGGAACAGGTAGATCTTCGGCGGCGGCAACGGCTCGAACGGTGGGGGCGGCGGCGCCGCGGGGGCGGCCGCGGCGGGCTTCGTCTTGGCAGGTGAGGCAACGGCCGTCCCGGTGCTGAAGGCGAGCAGCGCAACGGCTGCCAGCGCGAGGAGTCGCCTCAAATCGATCATCAGTCCAGCAGTCCCACTCCGGGAGGCTGCAGCCTCCCCCAAAGGCGCTTAGTGACGGTCGATTGGGTGGAATTTGGGGCACGGAACCGGGCTCGATCCGCGCTCATTCCAGCATCTCGACACCCAATCACTGCATGCTCTTGAGCCTGCTGCGGTGCGCGGCTTGTTTCGCGCGGTTGCCACAGACCGCCATGATGCACCATCGCCGCGCGCGCCTGCGCGTGTGGTCGGCAAACAGCATAGTGCAGTTGTGCCCCTCGCACGCCTTGACGTTCGAAAAGTCCTCCTCGCAGACGAACTTCGCCATAGCTTCGCCAACCGGCAGCAATAGCGCTTCCGGCGATCGCCAGCGCCGCCTCATCCGCAATGCCAGAGCGCCGCCATCGTCGTGCCCGGGCTCGATGCGGCTGAAGGATTCGTCGCGCTCCAGCAGGCTGTTCAACGGACCGAGCTCGCGCAAGGCATCTGTCGTGAGCGGCCGGCCCGCATGCTTGCGCACGAACCCCCTGAACCATTCGCGCAAGGCGCGCGCCTGATCCGCGACCTTGTCCAGCTCGTCCGGCGTGGCGTGTGCCTTCAGCGCGTGCAGATCATCCGCCGGCACCAGCTTCGCTTGCGCCAGCCAGTCGATCAGGCCATCGCCGTCATCGATCCAGTCCACGGGCGTATCGACCGGCGTCGCCACCGAGTTGAGGAAGTCGAGGCCGAGCGAGTCGGCGATGAACATGGCAGGCGGGCGGTCCATCAGCGGTCCTTGGCCGGTCGGGAGAACATGGACCTAGATAACCAGTTAAAACGTTATTGACAAGTTACGACGCCTGACGGTAACCTATTAAGTAGCTTTTGTACGGTTACTGCCAATGGAGAATGTCATGGCCTCAATCACGTACCGCAGCGCGGATGTCGACGGATTCAAGGTGGCCTATCGCGAGGCCGGCACTGTCGGAGCGCCAAAACTCCTGCTGCTGCACGGCTTCCCGAGCGCAGGCCACATGTTTCGCGACCTCATTCCGCTGCTTGCGGACAGGTTTCATATCGTGGCGCCCGATCTTCCCGGCTTCGGCCAATCCGACATGCCTTCGCGCGAAAGCTTCCGTTACACGTTCGATAGCGTCGCACGCGTGATCGAACGCTTCACCGAAGTGATCGGCTTCGACCGCTTCGCGGTCTACGTCTTCGACTACGGCGCGCCGACTGGTTTCCGACTTGCGCTCAGTCACCCCGAGCGGATCACGGCGATCATCTCGCAGAACGGCAACGCCTATGAGGATGGCCTCAGCGACAACTGGACTCCGCTCAAGGCCTATTGGCAGGATCCCTCGCCGGCCAATCGCGAGGCGCTCCGCGCGCTCCTCACGCCGGAGGCGACGCGCTGGCAGTACACGCATGGTGTTTCCGATCCGATGACCGTGTCACCGGACGGTCAGAACCTCGACAATTTCTACCTCGCGCGCCCGGGCTCGGACGACGTGCAGCTCGACCTTTTCGGCGACTACAAGAGCAACGTCGCGCTCTACCCCGCCTTCCAGGACTATTTCCGCAAGCACAAGCCGCCGTTCCTGGCGGTCTGGGGCAAGAACGATCCATTCTTCATTCCGCCCGGCGCCGAAGCGTTCAAGCGCGATAATCCGAACGCCGTGGTGCAGTTCTTTGACACCGGTCATTTCGCACTGGAGACGCACGCGAAGGAGATCGCGGACAGCATTCGCGCCTTCCTGACGTAACGGGGGCTGTCCGCCGCGACGTTTATGCCGCCAAGCTCTGCTGATCGCGGAATGCGCTGATCGCCATATGGACGAGATGCAGCTTGCCCTTGACCGCCGGCGATATGTCGAACGGATATGCGTCGCTCATCCCAAGCGAGCGGTTGAGTTCGTTGATGCTGCGGGCAAGCGGCATCCACAGGGCCAGGAGTGCCTCGAAGTCGCTCTCGAGATAGGGATCTGTGAGGGTCTGGCGGGCGCGCTCGTCCAGCGACAACGGCAAACCTGCCAGCGAGTCGAGCGTCGACACGATATGCAGGAAATGCGCGAACGTTTCCGCCCAATCCTCCCAAGGGTGGGACGTGGCGTACTCGCTGATGAAGCCGCTTCGGTCGTATGAACGATCGGCGCGGCTGTAATAGGAGTTGATCGCGGCCTGATAGTCCTGCGCCTGGTCACCGAAGATCAACTTGAACGGCGCCTGGAATGTCGTGCCGTCAACGAGCAAGTCCCAATAGAAATGACCGATCTCGTGTCGGAAATGCCCGAGCAACGTGCGATACGGCTCCCGGAATGCCACGCGGCGAGCTTCCCGCTCGACATCGTCGGCCTCCGCAAGGTTGAGCGTGATCAGGCCCGACAGATGCCCCGTCAGGATCGGACTGACCTCGTCCGAGAGAATGTCGAACGCCAATGGTTCGCCGCTGCGCGATGCGAGCGGAAGCCTGAGGCGACCGAGATCATAGAGAAGACGGCGCTTGGCTTGCTCCATGCGGCGCCAGAGCATGATGTTTCGGGTGCTGCCGAGGTTTGGAATCGTACGCGTGAGGCGGCACGAGGCGCAATACCAGTCCGCGCCCTCGACACACCAGTTGCAACCGATGATCTCGCGGTTCCGGCAAGATTGATGGGATGCAAGTTTCGTCATGTCGATGCGCGAGGAATCGAACGCCAGCTCGGTGCTGCAATTCGCGCAGGCGACGTGCTCGAACGAGACAGGATGGCGGCATGACGGGCACTGAAAAAACTTCACGTGGACTGGCCCCAGACAGACGGCACGCCGGAAAACCGGCCTGTCAATTCGAGGAACTCTTAACTCTTGCGACCGTCGCGGTTGCCGCGAGCAGCGCCCGCTGCGTTCGCAGCGCGCGCTGCCTCAACAGGCCGGCTCGCGTCGCGCTCAACTGGCGCGATTGCGGTTGCGGCTTTTTCTCAAGGACGTTTTCGGAAACAGGCCGACCGGGCCACGCCCGCTCGGGCTGAACCGCCATGGGGCCGACGTTTCGTTTCCTTGTCATGGTGTGACAACACCAGATCGCGTGCCGAGTTCCCTTCACTCGACCGGCGGGTGATCGAGCTTGGCTTGTGCAGATACGACAATGCCGCCGTCAGCGTGACGGCGGCATTGTCAATTCAGCGGCTTGCGGCGAAGGGCTTAATTCCGGGGAGCTGTTGCCGCCGCCGAGCGCGCCGGCCTGGGCGCGCCGGGTTCGGCAACCGGAGCAGGTGCGCGCGAGCGCATGATTGCCGCGTCGATCTCAGCAATCACGCGGCGCTGGATCGCCTCGTTCTTGTCGATCGAGATGTGGCCGACGCCGGAGCCGCGGACGTCGACATTGTCGAGCTTGCCGCGAAAACCGTCGGCGCGCTTCACCGGTTCGCCGGGGCCGTCGCCGATATAGATGTTGATGTAGCGTTCGGCGCCGGTCGACAGCTTGGTCTTGAACACGGAGTCGAGCCCGATCGCGAGCTTCACGGGCACGCCAAGACGGTTGAGCTTGGCGATCATGTCCGGCAGCGCGGTCGCGCCGGAGGAGTGCCCGACCAGCACGATGGTCTTGAGCCGGCCGGCCTTGTAGGCGGTGGCGGCCTCATCGGCGAGCGAGGACCAGGACACGAAATTCGAGACGGTCACCGGGATGCCCTGCGCCTGGAGCCGGGCGCCGATCGTGTCGAGCCCGAGCGAGAAGATGTTGAGCACGCCGCGGAGCAGGTAGACATGCGTGGTCGCGACCGCAGCCTGGCTCGGCGCCGCCTTGGCGGTCGTCGGGCTGATGGCAACAGCTGACAGCAGGAGCAGGCCCATCGCCCAGGCACGGAGGGCGGACAACTGGCTGGCGCCAGCGGTGTGACGGCCGTTCGGTCTCATCGATCTTTTCCCTGGGAATATGCTTCGGCCGGAATCGTAGCCATGGCCTGCTCGCAGACGCAACAAAGAGCCGCGTGAATAACGATCTTAGCAGCAAGCCGTGACCATCGCGCAACACTTGCCCGAAACCTGCCACGGAAGGGCCTGTTTCGAGGCCATTTTTCTCCGGCTAATTGCAGCCGCGCAAGGGCATTCCTATCTCAGGGCTCCGCTGACCTGCCCCTCCCGGCAGGTTCCAGCCGCCCCTCCCCAGCTTCGCCCCTCAGACTTGCGGCCATCATGTCCTCCATCATTTCCGTCGCCAATTTGTCGAAGACCTATGGGTCCGGCTTCAAGGCGCTAAAGAACGTCAATCTCGACATCAAGCGCGGCGAGATCTTCGCGTTGCTCGGCCCCAACGGCGCCGGCAAGACCACGCTGATCTCGATCATCTGCGGCATTGCCAATCCGAGCGAAGGCAAGGTCCTGGTCGGCGGCGAGAACATCCAGACCTCCTATCGCAAGGCGCGCTCGCTGATCGGGCTGGTGCCGCAGGAATTGCACACCGATGCCTTCGAAAGCGTGTGGGCGACCGTGAGCTTCTCCCGCGGGCTGTTCGGCAAGCCGAAGAACCCTGATCATATCGAGAAGGTGCTGAAGGACCTCTCGCTGTGGGACAAGAAGGACAGCAAGATCATCACGCTCTCCGGCGGCATGAAGCGTCGCGTGATGATCGCCAAAGCGCTGTCGCACGAGCCGCAGATCCTGTTCCTGGACGAGCCGACCGCCGGCGTCGACGTCGAGCTGCGCAAGGGGATGTGGGAGGTGGTGCGCACGCTCCAGCAATCCGGCGTCACCATCATCCTGACCACGCATTACATCGAGGAAGCCGAGGAGATGGCCGACCGCATCGGCGTCATCAACAAGGGCGAGATCGTGCTGGTCGAGGACAAGGCTACCTTGATGCAGAAGCTCGGCAAGAAGCGGCTGACGCTGCATCTGCAAGGCAAGCTCGATGCGCTGCCGGAGAGCCTCAGGCATTACGAGCTCGACCTCTGCGACGGCGGCGCGACCCTGGTCTACGATTACGACACCAAGGGCGAGCGCACCGGCATCACCAGCCTGCTCGGCGACCTCCGCACCGCCGGCATCCGTTTCAACGATCTCGACACGACGCAATCGTCGCTCGAGGACATCTTCGTCGATCTCGTGAGGGCGTCATGAACTACCGCGCTGTCCGCGCCATCTATCTGTTCGAAATGGCGCGCACCTGGCGCACGCTGCTGCAAAGCATCGTGTCGCCGGTGGTCTCGACCTCGCTGTATTTCGTGGTGTTCGGCGCCGCGATCGGCTCGCGCATCAGCCAGGTCGAGGGCGTCAGCTACGGCACCTTCATCGTGCCGGGCCTGATCATGCTCTCGGTGCTGACGCAGAGCATCGCCAACGCCTCGTTCGGCATCTACTTCCCGAAATTCACCGGCACGATCTACGAGATCCTGTCGGCGCCGATCTCCTATTTCGAGATCGTGCTCGGCTATGTCGGCGCGGCCGCGACCAAATCGATCATCCTCGGCCTGATCATCCTCGCCACGGCCGGCCTGTTCGTGCCGCTGCACATCCACCATCCGGTCTGGATGTTGGCCTTCCTGGTGCTGACGGCGGTGACGTTCAGCCTGTTCGGCTTCATCATCGGCATCTGGGCCGACGGGTTCGAAAAGCTCCAGATGATCCCGATGCTGGTGGTGACGCCGCTGACCTTCCTCGGCGGCAGCTTCTATTCCATCGACATGCTGCCGCCCGCCTGGCGCACGGTGGCGCTGCTCAATCCGGTCGTCTATCTGATCTCCGGCTTCCGCTGGAGCTTCTACGAGATCGCGGACGTCAGCATGGCCGTCAGCATCGGCATGACGACGGCGTTCCTGGTGATCTGCCTGGTCGCGATCTGGTGGATTTTCCGCACCGGATATCGGTTGAAGAACTGAGCCCGGCCGTCATTCCGAGGGCACGCGCGCGCCCCGGAATCGCCAGGGGTTACCGATAGCAGTGGAAGCGGTTGTATCCGTCGTAATAGCCGCGGCAGCGACGGTGGCCGCGATGGGGAATGCCGAACACCCCCTCGACCGCGCCGACGGCACCGCCGACACCCGCGCCGACCGCGCCCCCAACCACGCCGCCGACGGGGCCGGCTATCCGGTTGCCTTCATAAGAACCTTCCTGGGCGCCCCGAACGATGCCTTGGGCATGGCCAGGCTGTGGGATGCAGGACAGCGCGGCCAGAACGGCGGCGCCAGCGAAGAGCAGACGGAAAGGCAGACCGGCCGGCCGAGAAGCGGCGGCGACGCAAACTTTGTTCATCTTCATTCCCAAAGGTAAAACCGGCGGCGGAAGCCGCCGGTCGAGGCAACGATCATCAACGCCGATGCGGCCAAATGGTTGCCCGGATGGTTGCGCCATTCTGATGAATTGTCGGCATTATGAACGCATCTCCCGCTCGCGAAAATGTCAGCGCCGCCGCTGGCTTTGCGGCACTAAGCGGCCTTGCTTACGCCGGGCGTCCCGTTAACGATGGCAATAAGGTTAGCTTTGCAGGCCGCTGGAACGAAAGCCGGATTGCAGGCATAGTGCACGCCGGGGGACGGAGAGCCGCGGCGCCTAGTGTGAACAGGCCGGAGGCCACAAGTCAGATGCGTTCGTTTTTTATTGCTTTCACCTCCCTGATGCTTTTGAGCGCGGGCACCGCGCAGGCCAAGGTCGAGATCACCGTCGACAAGGACAATCAGCAGATGACCGTCGCTGTCGACGGCGTCGCGCGCTACCACTGGCCGGTGTCGACAGGCATCCCCTCGCGGGAGACGCCGAACGGCGCGTTCCGCACTTTCCGCATGGAAGAGGATCACTACTCCAAGGAATTCGACGACGCGCCGATGCCGCACGCGATCTTCTTCACCAAGGTCGGGCACGCCATCCACGGCACCGACTCGGTCGGCCGGCTCGGCACGCCCGCCTCGCATGGCTGCGTGCGGCTGTCGCGCCAGAATGCCACGACGCTCTACGCGCTGGTGCAGCAGCAGGGCGTGCTCAACACCACGGTGACGCTGACCGGCTCGGCGCAGGTGGCGCTGGCGCGCAATCCGCGTGGCCGCAACCCCACGGCAGTGGCCCGCGCGCCGCAGCCCGCTGAAGACCAATACGCCACATCAGGCGATCCTGTGAACCTGACGCCTCAGGCTGCACCTGCCCGCCGCTACATGCCGCAGGATGACAACTACATCTATCCGGCCGACGGCAGCGACACCGGCGCGCGCTACCCCGCCCCACGCGGCAGCCGTCCGCTCTATGACGCACAAGTCTATCAGCAGCAGCCGCAGCAATATTACAATCAGGGCAACGGCACCTACTATCAGCCGCAGCCCCGGCAGGTTTACCAACCGCGTGGCTATTATTACCAGAACTGACCCTATCTGAACGCGGCGTTGCCGCGCCAGCGAATCAGAAAGCCGCTGCCGCGACGGGCGCTTGCGGCAGTCGACCGCAGGAATAGCGCCAGCCTGTGCACGGATTGGGCACCGGCCGACGCAAGGAAGCAACAGTCCACAACCTTCAACGCAGCGGCGTTCCGACCAAATTGACAACCAGGGGGTCAGCCCTATTGTCGTTCCCATTGTTTCTGGGACATGACATGACACGCGAGCAGATTTCGGATTTCTGCGTTACCGCCCTGGCAAATATCCTGCGAATTTCGAAGGACCGCGTCGACATCGGCACGAAGTTCAGCCGCCTCGGGCTCGATTCGGCGATGCTGGTCTACCTGATGATGGAACTCGAGGAGAAGCTCGACCTCGAACTGTCGACGGACTACTTCTACGACCATCCGACCGTTGAGGCGCTGTCGCGATTTCTCGCCGACAGGCGCGCACTCCGCCCCGCCGCCTGAGGGCGGCTGAAGCCGGCGCAACCCATGGAAACCTTCCGCTCGCTCGTGGCACTTCTGGCCCGGCGTGCGGCGGACCAGGCCGACGACCGCGCCTATGTCTTCGTCTCCGATCGCGGGACGGAGGAAGCTGTCCTCACCTTTCGACAGCTGCACGATGCCGCGGGCGCGCTCGCGTCACGACTGACCGCGGCCGCGCGTCCCGGCGACCGCGCCATCCTGGTGTTTCCGCCCGGCATCGAATTCATGGTGGCGTTCTTCGGCTGTCTGATGGCCGGCATCATCGCCGTGCCGATGATGATGCCACGGCGAAGCAGCGCGCGCGATGCCAGCGCCGCGATCCTCGCCAATTGCACGCCAACGGTGGCGCTGACAAATTCGGCCGCCGGGCTCCGTGGTGATCTGCGGGCACGCTTCGCGCATGAGAACATTCGCTGGATCGAGGTCGATCTCGCCGCGGCCGACGATGAGACAATCGAACTGCCCGAGCCGGCGCCGGACGACACCGCCTTCCTGCAATACACCTCCGGCTCGACGTCTGCGCCCAAAGGCGTGATGGTGAGCCACGCCAATCTGCTCGCTAATCTCGAGATGATCCGGCTCGCGCTCGGCAACACCCGGCAATCGACTTACGTCAATTGGGTGCCGCTCTATCACGACATGGGGCTGATCCTGAACGCGCTGCAGGCGCTCTATGTTGGGGCGACCTGCGTGCTGATGGCACCGAATGCGTTCATGCAGCGGCCGCTCGGCTGGCTGCGCGCGATCTCGCACTATCGCGCGGAAGTGGCGTGCGGCCCGAATTTCGGTTTCGATCTCTGCGTCAGCCGCTATCGCGCCGACCAGATGGAGGGCATCGACTTGTCCTCGCTCAGGATCGCGCTGAACGGCGCAGAGCCGGTGCATGCGGAAACCATCCAGCGGTTCATCCAGACATTCGCGCCCCACGGCTTCGATCCGCGCGCGATGTACCCCGCCTACGGAATGGCGGAAGCGACGCTCCTGATTTCCGGCGGACGCCGTGGCGGCGGTCATGTCACACGCAGCCTGAGCCGCACGGCGCTGCAGGCGCACGCTGCGGAAGCGCCTTCCGACGCGGAAGATACGCAGTTAGCCGTCGGCTGCGGCCGCGCACTCACCGGCGAACGGATCGCCATCGTGGAGGGAGAGAACCGCACACGCCTGCCCGCCGACCGCGTCGGTGAGATATGGGTGAACGGCGCCAATATTGCCCGCGCCTATTGGCGCAACGACGAGGCGACGCACGAGGGGCTCAATGCGCAGATTGCCGGCGAAAATGGGGCGTGGCTGCGCACCGGCGACCTCGGCTTCCTCGACGTGACAGGCGAATTGTTCGTCACGGGACGGATCAAGGACCTCATCATCGTCCGCGGCATCAACCATTATCCCCAGGACGTCGAGCGCACGGTGCAATCCCTCGATGGAGCTTTGCGCGAAAATTGCGGCGCGGCGTTCTCGGTGCCGGACGAAACCGGCGAAGAAATGCTCGTCATCGTCCAGGAAATCGAGCGCACCGCGCGTCACGCGATCGACGCTGAAGCGATCAGGGGCCTAATTCGCGAGGCCGTCGCCGACAACCACGAACTCTCCGCGCGCCACATCGCGCTGATCCGGCCCGGCACCCTGCCGAAGACCACCAGCGGCAAGATCCAGCGCAAGCTGGCGCGTAAGCTCTGGCTCGATGGCGGATTTGAGCAGCTCGGCTGAGACGATTCAGAAATCGATCTTCGCGCTCTCCCCGTCGCGCAGGCTCGCAGCGATCCCTTTCTCGATCTTGCGCGCGAGAATTGGGCGATAATGGATGAAATCGGCAAAATTGGCGTGGTCGCGCGTGAGATCGTTGTCAACGCGGTAGCTGATGAAATTGCTGCGCGGTCGGCCCGCGACCACTTTTTTCAGCGCGGCGTCGCAGGCGCTCCGCTCCAGGGCGGCTTCCGTGCCGGGCTTCGGCACAGTCGTTGCGAAGGTCGGCGGCACGATGATCACGACCGGCACATCGGCCGGCAATGTCCTGAGCATATCTGCCAGCGCAGCGATCTCGGGAAATGTCGCCCGCATCTCGGCGGACGAGGACGGCGCCGGATCCCTGGGCCAGCCGACTTCCTTGAATTGGCCCGGCGGCCAGATGTCCTCGTAGCTGACAAAGCCGTCAGGGTTCATCCGTGGTCGCCGGCCAAGCCCAATACTGATGCGCTGAAAAGCGTGCTCGATCGCCTGCCAGGAGATCAGGCGTGCAGCGTAGGTGACGACGCTTCTGTCATAGAGCCAGTCAGGGAACGGGACGCCGCCCTCCTCCTTCGCCCGCGCATGCGCGCACCAGCCGGGGTCGGCCACGACCACCAGTGCGCCGACCTCGCGGTGATTCCGCAGGAAGAAGTCCAGCACCGCGAGCTCCTGGCGGGGAAATGCACCGGTCATGTAGAGCTGCACGAAGCGCAGGCCGGTCGCGCGCGACAATTCCGCCGGCTCGATCATCTGCGCCGTCGAATTGCCTAGGATCGCGGCATTGAAATCCGGATTCCGCGCGCGGCTCGCGGCCGTGATCTGGGTCAGACGATTGTCGACGCCGTCGATGCCAAGCAGGCCGAGCTTGCCGCTATCATAGGGATCGACCACCACCATCAGTGCGAGCACCAGCAGCGCAGCGGCCATCAACGTGCCCAGACACGCGAGCAAGCTCCGGCCCCAGCCGGGATCAGTCTCAGAACTTGAAGTAGACGAAGTCATGCAGATCCCGACCACCCATGTGGAGCAACAATGCGAACAGCCCAAGACCGAGCAGACCCGCCAGCCACGGATTGGGACGGCGCGTGAGCACCGCCACGATGTCCTGGCTCGCCGGCAGCAGGAAGGCGAACAGCGGCGCTACAATCAGCGGCCACAAATGCTTGCCGCGCTCGAGCGGCAGCGGCGAAACGAGTCCGGCGAAGACATGCCATGCCGCCTCCACGGAGCCCGCGCGGAAGACCACGCCGGTCGCGAGCACGAACAGCACGGTGAGCGCCCAGCCAAGCCATGACGGGAACTCAGGGCCGTAGCGACGCCACAGCGTGCAGGCGACCAGCGCAAGCCCGTGCAGCACGCCCCACAGCACGAAGGTCCAGCTCGCGCCGTGCCAGAGGCCGCACAGCGCCATCGTGATCATCATGGCGGCGAAGAACTGCACCGGCAGCCAGCGCCGCGGCAACAGGCGCAGATTGACCAGCGGATAGAACACGTAGTCGCGGAGGAACAGCATCAGGGTGATGTGCCAGCGCTGCCAGAAATCCTGGATATTGGTCGAGCGCAGCGGTGCATTGAAGTTGTACGGCAGCTGTACGCCGAACAGCAGGCCGAGGCCGATCGCGATGTCGGAATAGCCGGAGAAATCGAACAGGATCTGGAAGGAGAAGCAGAAGGCGAGCCACGCATCGCCGCTGGGCGAGGGCCCGTTCGCTGCCTGCGCGTAGATGGGATCGAGCAGATGCGCGAGGCCGTCGGCGATCACGATTTTTTCGAATAGGCCGATCGCAATGAAGCAGGTCGCCACACAGAACTGGCGCTGCCAGCCCGGAACGTAGACCTGCCTGCCGAACTGATGCATCACCTCCGACCAGCGCGCCAGAGGGCCGGCGATCGCCTGCGGGAAGAAGGCGATGTAGAGCGCGTAGCGGTCGAGCGTATAGAGCGGAGCCCTGCCGCGCTTCAGGTCGACCAGATACATGATGTGATGGAAGGTGAAGAAGGAGATGCCGAGCGGCAACCCGACGTCGAGCACCGGCAGCGTCGTACCGAGGACGAGGCCGAGATTGGCGAGAAGGAAGTTGGCGTATTTGAACAGCGCCAGCACCGCGAGATCGAGCACGATCACCAGTGTCAGCACCGCCGGCCACTTCACGCGCCCATAGGCGACCGAGGCGAGCCAATTGATCGCGATCGAGCCGATCAGGAGCAGGATGAAGGACGGGCTGCCCCAGGCATAGAAGGCGAGCGACAGCGCGACCTGCACGCCGATACGCAAGCCCGGATAGGGATCGGCCAAGCGATAGATCAGCAGCGCCGCGGGCAGGAAGACCAGGAGAAAGGGATAGTCGTTGAACAGCATCGGTTCAAAGCCGCGCCATCGCCGGCGTGAGCCGGCGGATGATGCTCAGCCCGTTTCGAGGTCGGGCGCAACGTCACCCGGCTGCCGCAGCATGCGTCGCGCAATCTTCTCCTCGCTCGGCACCTTGACGTCCCAGGCCAGTCCCAGCGCTTCCAGGGCCCGGATGAAAATAAAGCCCGGATCGAACTCGAACCAGCGCAGGCCGAAGGCCGCGGAATAGGGAAAGGCGTGGTGGTTGTTGTGCCAGCCCTCGCCCCAGGCAAGCCAGGCCATCACGCCGAGATTGCGGCTGTTGTCGTCGCGGGTGACGAAAGGCTGCGCGCCAAAACTATGCATCACGGAATTGATCGCGGACATGGTCTGCTCGACCACGAACATGCGCACCACGCCGCCCCAGAGCAAGCCGGTGAGTGCGCCCCACGGGCTCATGGTGACAAGGCCGCCGATCGCAGCCGGCAACACCAGGCCGAGAACGACCCAGGTGTAATAGTAGCTGTTGACGGCAACCAGCCTGCGATCCGCCATCAGATCCGGGACATAATGCGCGACGTTGGGATAATCGTGCGCGATCATCCAGGTCAGGTGCGCGTGCAGGAAGCCGCGCAGGCGACCGAACGCGCCGTCCCCGTGCAGCCGCGGCGAGTGTAGATCGCCATCGTGATCGGACAATTCGTGGTGCCGGCGGTGCATGGCCGCCCAGGACAGCATGGGACCGCGTCCGGCCATCGATCCCATCACGACCAGGATCGCACTCATCGCCGTGGAGGTCGCGAAGGCGCGGTGGGTGAAGAGCCGGTGATAGCCGACGGTAAGGCCGAGGCCGGTGACCAGCCAGAAGCCGACGAACAGGCCAAGCTCCATCGCGCCGATCGGGTGGTAGAGCAGAAGGGCCAACGCCAGCAGCGTGCCGACGAAGGGCAAAACGTCGAAGATGATGAAATGCCGGCGCTGCATCCGGCGAAAATGCCGGCTGCGGATAATTCGATGATCGCGTTGCTGCTGCACGGGCGGGATTCCAGGGCACCGACTATGAGTACATACCCCCGCGCCGGCCGCAACCCAAGCGACCGCCCAAGGTTTCAACAGCCACGAAAACCGATACAATCGGCCGGACGCGCCAAAACGCGTTGAAATATCGCCCCTTTCCCCTTGCCCCACGAGCCGCCATGCCGTCACGTGCTGCGACGATCTTGACCGTACTGTCACTTCTCATTGCGGGACCGGCCATGGGATTCGATTCGGCATTTGATTCGGCTTTCGACCTCGAGGCCCATCGCGGCGGGCGGGCGCTGTTGCCGGAAAACACGCTTCCGGCCTTCGCCAACGCGCTCTCGATGGGTGTGGACACGCTGGAGCTCGACGTCGGCATCACCGCAGACGGAGAAGTCGTCGTGTCGCATGAGCGCGGGCTCAATCCCGATATCACGCGGGATGCGAGCGGCGCCTTTGTAGCGGCCCCCGGCACGCCGTTCGTAAAACTGCGGCTCGCCGATGTCAGGACCTACGACGTCGGCCAGATCCGGCCAGACAGCCCTTACGCAAAGCAATTCCCCGACCAGCGCGCCATGCCCGGGACCCGCATTCCGACCTTGAGCGAGCTGTTCGCGCTGGTGCGCAAATCCGGCAATACGCGCGTGCGCTTCAACATCGAGACCAAGATCGATCCTAACCATCCGGACGAGACGCTCGATCCGCAAGCTTTCGTCACCAGGCTGCTTGCCCTGATCGAAGCCGAAAAGTTCTCCGACCGCGTCATGATCCAGTCGTTCGACTGGCGGACTCTGTTGCTCGTCCAGCAGCGCGCACCGAAGATGCCGACGGTGTACCTGACGCTCCAGCGCGGCTCGAGCCAGACGGTGGCGCTGGACAAGGCGACCAACTGGACGGCGGGGTTCAGCCCGGCCGATCATGGCGGGTCGCTGCCCCAAACCATCAAGGCTGCGGGCGGCGCGGTCTGGTCACCCTATTTCGGCGATGTGACCGCGGCGCTAATCGTCGAGGCCCATGCGCTCGGACTGCGTGTCGTGGTCTGGACGGTCAACAAGCCTGAGGACATGGCGCGCATGATCGAGATCGGCGTCGACGGGATCATCTCCGATAGGCCCGATTTGTTGCGGCAGGTCGCAGGCGAGAAGGCAATTGCGTTGCCCGCGGGGACAGCGGTGGAGCCGTGAGGCCGAGCCGCAGGCTTTCTGCTACGAACTGTCCCTACTCCCCGTCGCGCAAGCGCCGGTACAGCGCGCCCAAAATGTTGGAGTAATCGTCGGTCCAGACCCGCACCCTGTCGTCGGCTTCGGTCTGCTCCCATGATTTCGACGATGCGAGCCTGCCGACGTCGGCATCCTCGCGGGCGGATATCACGACGTCGGTCGAGAAGATGTAGTCACCATCGCGCCCCGAATCCTCGTTGTAGACCCAGCTCTTGAGATCGTTGGCATCGGCGATGCCGACCACGACGGTCTCGAGATCGAGGTGGCGGTTGGAGACGTGCATCACCACGGCGCCGTGCGGAGCGAGCTTGTCCTTGTAGATCTTCATCGCCTCCTCGGTCGCAAGATGGATCGGGATCGCATCGGACGAATAGGCGTCGACGATGATGAGATCATAGGCGCCGTCCGGCTCCTTCGCGAAGGTGAGGCGGGCATCGCCGATCACCGGCTTCAGGCCCGGCATGCAGCTCGAGATGTAGCGGAAATTCTTCGGATCGCTTGCCGCGTCGACCATGGACTGGTCGATCTCGAAGAAGGTCCAGCTCTCGTTGGGCTCGGCGGCGCAGGCGAGCGTGCCCGATCCGACACCGATCGCGGCGACCTTCAACGGAGCGCCCTTGCGTTCCCGGATCGCGCTGACGGCCTGACCGATGCCGCCATCCTTGTGATAGTAGGTGATCGGCTCGGGCCGGCCGGTGACCGGTGTGCCGTCATTGTTGAGGAAACGCTCGGCGCCGTGGATCGTGGTGCCGTGCATCAGCACATGGAAATAGCCGCCGGGCGTCACCACGATCTTGTGCACGCCGAAGAAGCTGCGCACCGTGGTGACGCGGCCTTCGTCCGCCGGATAAACCCGGATCAGCGCCAGCGCCAGCGCGACGGTGGCGAATATCTTCCAGCGGCCGGCGTTGACCGCCAGCGCCAGCAGCGCGGCGAGCACGCCGACGCCGCTGGCCAGCCAGACGCGGTGATCCTCGAACCAGCTCGACAGGGCGCCCGTCGTGGCAAAGGGCGTAACGAGCACGACGACCAGCGCGGCAAGCGCCAGCCAGTACCATTTGACGATGCCCGCCAGCCGCTCGTTCGCGGGCGGCCGGCACAGCGCGGCAAGCGCAACCAGGATCGGATATTCCGCGATCCAGGAGAATGTGAACGGCGCAACCAGCCCTGCGAACAGGCCGCCGACCATGCCGCCGAACGACAGCGCGACATAGAATCCGGTGAGATATCTGGCGCCTGGCCGGGTCCGCGCCAATTCGCCGTGGCAGGCCATCGCGATGACGAAGAAGCACAATTGATGCCCGCCGAGCGTCAGCAGCAGGTTCTGTTCGCCCCCGAAGGCCAGCAGGAAGACGATGCCCGCGATCGCGACCGGCTGGAGCATCAGCATCCATTTGTGCGGCAGCAGCGGCCGCGACTGGAACACCACCACCCAGGTCAAGAGGTACAGCGACAGCGGCAGCACCCAGAGCAGCGGCGCGGCCGCAACATCGGTCGAGATGTGCGCGGTGACGGCGATCAGCAGGCCGGACGGCACTCCGGCGAGGAATATCCAGCGCAGCCGCGTCATGAAACCGGGCGCCGGCGCATTCAAATCCTCGGTTCGTGCATCGACCATGGCCAGCTTCGGCGAGCGCAACAGCAGCACGCCGCATGCTGCGATCAGGAGGATCAGAATGCCGTAACCGCCAGTCCAGAGCCGGTTCTGCGTGTGCAGCGTGAACATCGGCTCCAGCAGGAACGGATAGGACAGCAGGGCGAGGAAGCTGCCGATGTTGGAGGACGCATAGAGGAAATAGGGATCATGTCCGGCAGGATGCCCGGTGCGGACGAACCAGGCCTGCAGCAACGGATTGTTGGCGGCGAGCGCGAAGAACGGCAGCCCGATCGAGATCACGAACAGGCCGAGCAGCCAGATCGCGTAGCCCGAAGCGGGCGGATCGCCATAGGCGGAGGCGATGCCGAGCGGCAACGTGACGAACGCCGTGATCAGCAGCAGGAGATGCACCACCACCGGAACGATGCGGTTCTTCACCTGCATCAGGAGATGCGCATAAGCGTAGCCCGCCAGCAGCAGCGACTGGAAGAACACCATCGCCACCGACCACACCGCCGGCGAGCCGCCGAGCCGCGGCAGGACCATCTTGGTGAACAGCGGCTGCACCGAGAACAGCAACAGCGCGCTGACGAAGATCGCGGCGGTGTAGACCGTCAGCAGCAGCCGGTTGCGTGACGAGGACGGCTGCTCCGTGGCGGGTTGTACGATCGAATCCATGGAAGCTCCGGCATAATCCCGGCGGGTGCCGGGCGCGCGCAATGGAGCACAAGGCGCCTGAACGAGCAATAAAGGGTCTCGTGATGTTGCAGCAGGGAATGCTTCATATACAGATGTCATTCCGAACCGGGTCGCACAGACCGTCCCGGAATGACCGTGGAACAGCTTGCACCCTTCATGATCGAAACCGACGTCATCATCATCGGCGCTGGCCATAACGGCCTCACCTGCGCGGCCTATCTCGCGATGGCCGGCTTGCGGGTGCGCGTGGTCGAGCGCCGCAAGGTGGTCGGCGGGGCCGCGGTCACGGAGGAGTTTCATCCGGGCTTCCGCAATTCGGTGGCGGCCTACACCGTGAGCCTGCTTAACCCGCAAGTGGTCCGTGACTTGAAGCTGGCCGAACAGGGCCTGCGCATCGTCGAACGGCGCGCGCAGAATTTTCTGCCCGCCCCCGACGGCAGCTATCTCCTCACCGGCGAGGGGCGGACGCAAGCGTCCGTCGCACGGCTGAGCGCGCATGACGCAAACGCGCTCGACGGGTTTTCGCGCGAGCTGGAAGATATCGCCGACGTGCTCCGGCAGTTCGTGCTGCGCGCGCCGCCAAACCTGCTCGATGGTTTCGGCACGGCCTCGATCCGCGAGGCCGTGAACGCATTCCAGAGCGCCAATATCCTGCGCGGGCTGTCGCTGGAGCAGAGCCGCAGCCTGCTCGATCTCTTCACCCGCTCGGCCGGCGAGATGCTGGACGAACGTTTCGAGCATGATCTGGTCAAGGCGCTGTTCGGCTTCGATGCCATCGTCGGCAATTATGCCAGCCCCTACGCCGCGGGCTCGGCCTATGTGATGCTGCATCACGCCTTCGGCGAGGTGAACGGCAAGAAGGGCGTCTGGGGTCACGCCATCGGCGGCATGGGCGCGATCACCCAGGCCATGGCGCGCGCCGCACGCGACCGCGGCGTTGTGATCGACACCGATGCGGGCGTGCGCGAGGTCATCATCGAGCGCGACCGCGCGGTCGGCGTGGCGCTGGAGAACGGCACGACCATCCGCGCGAAATATGTAGCGGCCAACGTCAATCCGAAGCTGCTCTATACACGGCTGGTCGCGGCCGATGCGCTGCCGGCCGACTTCCTCGCCCGCATCCGGCACTGGAAGAACGGCTCCGGCACCTTCCGCATGAACGTCGCGCTCGAGCGCCTGCCCTCGTTCACGGCGTTGCCGGGCGACGGCGATCATCTCACCTCGGGCATTATCCTGGCCCCTGATCTCGGCTACATGGACCGCGCCTTCCTCGATGCCCGCGCGCACGGCTGGAGCCGAGAGCCGGTCGTGGAAATGCTGATCCCCTCGACGCTCGACGATACGCTCGCGCCCGCAGGACAACATGTCGCGAGCTTGTTCTGCCAGCACGTGGCGCCGGAGCTTCCCGATGGAAAGTCGTGGGACGACCATCGCGACGAGGTCGCCGACCTCATGATCGCGACGGTGGACAAATACGCGCCGGGCTTTGCGACCAGCGTGCTCGGCCGCCAGATCCTGTCACCGCTCGACCTCGAACGGCAATTCGGCCTGCTCGGGGGCGACATCTTCCACGGCGCGCTGACGCTGAACCAGCTGTTCTCAGCCCGGCCGATGCTGGGCCATGCCGATTATCGCGGACCCGTGAGGGGCCTCTATCATTGCGGCTCCGGCGCCCATCCCGGCGGCGGCGTCACGGGCGCGCCCGGCCACAACGCCGCGCAGGCGATTTTGAGGGATCACCGCAGCCTGTTCGGAAGCCGTAGATAAGCCCGTGGATGGGCTGTGGACAAGGCTGTTGGCAGAGCTGTGAAAGAGCGGTGGGTAACGCCCCTTCAGGCCTGGTACAAGTCGGCGGAAAATCCGGGGATGTGCGGCGGAATAATCCGTGGACAAAGTCCGGAAAAACCACCGGAAAGCCTGTGGGCATTCTGTGAAAGCCAATCCCAAAAACGACTTCGCCCGCCGGGGGGCAATTCCCCCGACGGGCGCGGCTCGAAAGCAGTCGTATGGAGAAATGGCCCCGCCGGGAGATGGAAGGCGGAAATTACTTCAAGGAGGTGCTAATCGAGGTGAACTTCTCGTTCATCGTGGTGCCCAGGCCGTTCACCACGGTGATGATCGCCAGCGCGATGCCGGCTGCGATCAGACCGTATTCGATTGCGGTTGCACCTGAATCGTCGGTCCAGAACTTCAAAATCATGCGCTTCAAGTTTCGCCTCCTATTCTATTTCAAGCTGTGTGGGTTGCCCAACACCCGGAAATGTACGGGGCACAACCTGCGGTCGGGTTAATCTCTTAGATGCAAGTTATGAGAAAAATCGGGAACAAAAGTTCCAAAAATTGAACCGGACGGAACCCTAAGAATGCAGCCTTCCCCCACCCATCGCGCCAGTTTTTCGATCGGCAGCGAGATCGCCGCCAAGCGCATCGTCGACGTCCTCACCGAAATGTTCTTCGAGGACGATGCGGCGGTCGCCGCCTTCGAGCAGCCGAACGGACAGTGGGACGTCGCGCTGCATTTCGCGAACGCGCCGGACCGGGCATGGCTGCACGAACTCGTTGCAACTTCAGCAGGAAATGAGATTGCAGACACGCTGGCCTTCGACACTGTCGAAGCCAGGGACTGGGTCAAGTCGAGCCTGGAAGATCTCGTCCCGGTGCCGGCCGGGCGCTTCGTCGTCCACGGCAGCCATGACCGCGACCGCGTGGCGCCAAACAAGCTCGCCATCGAGATCGAGGCGGCTCTCGCCTTCGGCACCGGCCATCACGGCACCACACGCGGCTGTTTACTCCTGCTTGACCATGTCCTGAAAAGCACCCGGCCCGGCCGCGTGCTCGACCTCGGCACCGGGACCGGCGTGCTGGGGATAGCGGCGGCGAAGGCGCTTCATCGCGCGGTGCTGGCCTCCGACATCGACCCGGCCTCGGTCAAGGTGGCAGCCGAGAACGCCTTGTTGAACGAGGTCGGTCACCATGTGCGCGTGATCCGTGCCACCGGATTCGCTGCGGCCGATTTCGGCAGATGCGCCCCGTTCGACCTGGTGCTGGCCAACATCCTGGCCAATCCGTTACGGCAATTGGCGGGCCCGTTGACGCGGCACCTCGCGACCGGAGGGCGTGTCATCCTCTCCGGCCTGTTGACGCCCCAAGTCCCCGCCGTGATCGCCGCCTACCGCGCGCGCGGCCTCGTGCCTCTGAAGCACTTGCGGATCGAAGGATGGAGCAGCCTGTTGCTGCGGAAGATGGGGTGAGTACCGGTGCTGCCGTAAATGCCGCTACTTTGCCGCCTTCTCGTCCCGGCGCATCGCGCGCTCAGCCTGCGAGGCGCGCCTCGCGCGGCGTTCGGCGAAACGGTCGATCATCTGGTTGATGAGGCCGCGCGGTTTCTTCGGTGTTGCCGCAGCCGGGGCGCGGCGCACCGGCGGCGTAATCTTCTCAAACGTGAACGCTGGCATCGAGTGTCCCCTCGTCGTTGAGATGAACAACTTGCTCGAATTTCCCTGTTATCCGGACGAAGCGCAACTGCCGCATCCTGTACTCCACTCAATTCGAATGGAACTTGTTCAAGCACAGTCCATGCCAGATGCGACCTCAAATGCGTCTACATTGCGGACTGATCCGCATGATCCTAAAGTGATCCACCATGTTCGAAGCGCACTTCCAGACATTCGAGGAGCCCGAGGCCGGCGTCGCGTTGACGGCGCGGTTGGCCGCGCTCCGTGAAGAACTCGCCCGCCGCAAGCTGACCGGTTTCGTGATTCCACGCGCCGATCAGCAGCAGAATGAGTATGTGCCGCCGTCGGAAGAGCGTCTGGCCTGGCTGACCGGTTTTACCGGCTCGGCAGGACTGGCGGTGGTGTTGACGCACGAGGCTGCGGTGTTCGTCGATGGCCGCTACACGATCCAGGCGGCCAAGCAGGTCGATTCAAGGGCCTGGGCCGTGGAATCTCTGATCGATCCCCCGCCGGAAAGCTGGATATCGGCACACCTGAAGGCCGGCGACCGCCTAGGATTTGATCCGTGGCTGCACACTTTTGCGGCAGCCGAGCGTTTGTCCGCCGCCTGCACCAAGGGCGGTGCCGAGCTGGTCGCCGTCGACAGCAATCCCGTCGATGCGATCTGGCAAGACCGACCACAGCCGCCGATTGCGCCGGTCACGGTGCACGGGATGCAACATGCCGGCGTGGCTGAAGCCGAGAAGCTGACGCAGATCAGAAGCGAGATCGGCAAGCTCGGGGTCGATGCGTTGGTGCTGTCCGACAGCCATGCCGTGGCCTGGACCTTCAACATCCGCGGCGCCGACGTCGCGCACACGCCGCTGCCGCTGTCCTATGCGCTGGTGCCGAAAGACGGTCGTCCCACCATCTTCATCGATCACCGCAAGCTCTCCAATCTGAGCCGCGACCATCTCGAGCAGTCCGCCGACGTGCGCGAGCCCGATGCGATGGCGCCGACGCTGATGGCGCTCGCCAAGAGCGGTGGATCGATCGCGCTCGACAATGCGACCGCGGCCGACGCCCTCAGCCGGCTGATCACGGGCGCCGGCGGCAAGCCGGTGCGCGGCAGCGATCCGATCGCACTGCTCAAGGCGGTCAAGAACACGACCGAGATCAAGGGCACGCAAACGGCGCACCGGCGCGACGCGGTGGCGCTGGCGCGCTTCCTCGCCTTCATCGATCGCGAGGCGGCAAGCGGCAAGCTCACCGAGATCGACGCGGTCGAGGCGCTGGAGACGTTCCGTCGCGACACCGGCGCGCTCAAGGACGTGTCGTTCCCGACCATATCGGGCACCGGCCCAAATGGCGCCATCGTGCACTACCGCGTCACCCGCAAGAGCAACCGGCGGATCGTGCCCGGCGATCTGCTGCTGATCGATTCAGGTGCACAATACGAAGACGGCACCACCGACGTCACCCGCACCATGGCCGTGGGCGAGCCGACCGCGGAGATGCGCGACCGTTTCACGCGTGTGCTGCGCGGTCACATCGCGATCGCGCGGGCGATCTTTCCCGACGGCGCCACCGGCGCGCAACTCGACACACTGGCACGGCAATATCTCTGGGCCGCCGGCGTCGATTTCGAGCATGGCACCGGCCACGGCGTCGGCAGCTATCTCTCGGTGCACGAAGGACCGGCGCGGATATCGAAGCTCGGCACCACGCCGCTGAAGCGCGGCATGATCCTGTCCAACGAGCCCGGCTACTACAAGACCGACGGTTTCGGCATCCGCATCGAGAACCTCGAACTGGTGGTCGCCGCCGATATCAAGGGGGCGGAAAAATCGATGAACGCGTTCGAGACGCTGACCCTGGCGCCGATCGACCGCCGGCTGATCGATGTCGGCATGCTCGGCAAGGACGAACTCGACTGGCTCAACGCCTATCACGCGCGCGTCAGGACCGAGGTGCGGCCGGCCCTGGACGAGACGACGAAGGCCTGGCTGGACCAGGCCACGGCGGAGCTGAAGGCGTAAGTTCGCCATTTACGGGCTCGACGCATAGCACCACGCGCTTTGCGCAAGGCTCATTTCCACCCCCCGCTGTCATGCTCCGCGAAGGCGGGGAATCCAGTATTCCAGAGACATCAAACGTATGCGGAGATGCCGCGGCGTACTGGATCGCCCGGTCAAGCCGGGCGATGACACCGAGTTTTTGACGCGAGCAACGCGCCCAATCGGCGCCATGGTGCCCTCATCATAACCGTCCCGGAATCCGTATAGCCGCATTCCGAAACGCCGATATCCGTCTTGCGCGGGCGCGCTACAGTCAGATTCGAATTTCTACGAGACGGACACGCATGCACGGCATGATCAGCAAGCCGGCGGACACGGCGAAGAACCTCGCGACCTCGCGCGTGGTGTTGCTGCTGCTCGTCGTCATGACCGGCATCGCGCCGATCTCGCTCTACATGCTGGTTCCGGCGCTGCCGGTGCTGGCGACGACCTTTGGCAGCGACATCTCCGTCGCGCAGATGACGGTGTCGCTGTACATGGTCGGCATCGCGCTGTCGCAACTCATCATGGGCCCGCTGTCGGACCGTTTCGGGCGGCGCCCGGTGCTGCTTGGAGGCCTGGCGCTGATGGTGGTCGCCAGCGTCGCCTGCATCTTCGCGGAAACGCTGCCGCAGCTGATCGCCGCGCGCTTCTTCCAGGCGCTGGGCGGCGCCGCCGGCATGGTGGTGAGCCGCGCCATCATCCGCGACATCTACGAGCGCGACCGCGTCGCCTCGATGATCAGCCTCGTCATCGCGGTGCTGATGATCGGGCAGATGGTCTCCCCGCTCACCGGCGGCCTGATCGAGACTGCGTTCGGCTGGCGCGCGATCTTTTACGCCATCACCGTCGCCGCGATCATTGTCGCCGTCGGCATCGCATTCGCGCTGCCCGAGACCCGCCGAGACCGCGCCGCCGGCAGCGGCTTTCGCGGCGATGTCGGCATCCTGATCCGCAACCGCGCCTTCGTCGGCTACGTGATGTGCCAGGTGCTGGCCTCGCAGATCATCTTCACCTTCGCCGGCGGCGGCCCCTATATCGTGGTGACGCAGATGGGCAGGACCAGCGCCGAATACGGCGCGTGGTTCGCGACGACGGGTTTTGCCTATCTCGTCGGCAATCTGCTCTGCGTGCGCTTCGCGCCGCGGCACTCGTTGGAGAAGTTGATCTGGTTCGGCCTCGCGCTCCAGCTTTGCGGCAGCCTCTTGAACCTGCTGTGGAGCTTCACCGGCTGGAACGAGGCACCCGCCTGGCTGTTCGGCACGCAGATGATCGTGATGGTCGGCAATGCCTTCGTGATGGCGAACTCCGCCGCCGGCGCCATCAGCATCCGTCCCGAGGCCGCCGGCACCGCCTCAGGTGCGATGGGCTTCCTCCAGCAGGGCATCGGCGCGTTGATGTCGCAATTCGGCGCCTATCTCGGCGGCCATTCCGCGACCACGCTGCCGCTCACCGCCGCAGTGCTGGCGATCTCCCTGCTGTGCGCCTGCACGATGATCTTCGTCGTCCCCCGCCGCGAGGTCATGGTGAGCGAGACGCTGATCGGGCAGGCGGAGGAGGAAGAGAGCGGGATGATGTGAGGAGCGGGATGCCCTCTCACCGTCATTGCGAGCGCAGCGAAGCAATCCAGACTGCGACCCGCGGAAAGATTCTGGATTGCTTCGCTGCGCTCGCAATGACGAAAGGAAACGTCACTCCCCGATCAGCGCCAGCCACTCGTCCTCGGTCAGCACCTTGACGCCATGCTTGTTGGCTTCCGCGAGCTTCGAACCTGCGCCGGGGCCGGCGACGACGAAATCGGTTTTCTTGGACACCGATCCGGACACTTTTGCACCTAACCGCTCAGCGGTGGCCTTGGCCTCGTCGCGCGTCATCTTCTCCAGCGAGCCCGTGAACACCACGGTCTTGCCCGCGACGGCGGAGTTGCCCTTCGGCTTTTCGGCGTCGATGATCTCGACCTCCCTGGTCAGCCGCTCGACGATGCCGCGATTGTGGCTCTCGCCGAAATAATCCGCGATGCTCTTGATCACGGTCTCGCCGATCTGGTCGAGCGCATCCATCTCGGCCACCGCCTCCTCGTCGCCCTTGGCGACCTTGAGGCTGGCGTCGTGGAAGGCGTCCCAGGAGCCGTAGCCGCGGGCCAGCGCCAGCGCCGTGGTCTCGCCGATATGGCGCATGCCGAGCGCGTAGATAAAACGTTCCAGCGCGATCTTCCGACGGCTCTCGATCGCGCCGAACAGATTGCGCACCGAGGTTGCGCCGTAACCCTCGATGTCCTCCAGCTTGAGTTTCGAATTGCGCTTTTCCAGCGTGAAGATATCGGCTGGCTCCTTCACAAAGCCCTCGTCGAAGAAGTACTGGAGCTGCTTCTCGCCAAGACCGTCGATGTCGAAGGCGCGCCGCGACACGAACAGCTTCAAATGCTCGATCTTCTGATAGGGGCAGGCGAACTCGCCGGTGCAGCGAGCGCGTGAGCCCTCTTCGCCAGCGGCCGTCTCTCCTCGCACGACGTCGGTATGCAGCGGACACGGACATTTCTTGGGGAAGTGGTATTCCTTAGCGCTCTTCGGCCGCATGTCGAGGACGACGTCGACCACCTGCGGGATGACGTCGCCGGCGCGCTGGATCACGACGGTGTCGCCGATCCTGATGTCGCGGCCCTCGCGCAGCACCTCGCCCTTGTTGCCGATACCCTTGATGTAGTCCTCGTTGTGCAGCGTGACGTTCTGCACGATCACGCCGCCGACGCCGACCGGTTCGAGCTTGCCTACCGGCGTGAACGAGCCGGTGCGGCCGACCTGGATCTCGATGTCGCGCAACACCGTCGTGGCGCGCTCGGCCGGGAATTTGTGGGCAATGCCCCAGCGCGGCGTGCGCGAGACGAAGCCGAGCCGTTCCTGCCAGTCGATGCGATCGACCTTGTAGACGACCCCGTCGATGTCGTAGTCGAGCTTTGCGCGCTGCTCCTCGATCGCGTGATGAAACGCGAGCAGCTCCTCGACGGAGTGACAAAGCTTCGTCAGCGGGTTGGTCTTGAAGCCGCAGCGCTCGAACCAGCCGATCATGCCGCTCTGCGTACCCTCCGGCATCGCGCTCATCTCGCCCCAGGCATAGGCGAAGAAGCCGAGGGGGCGCGAGGCGGTGATGGTCGGATCCTTCTGCCGGAGCGAGCCCGCGGCCGAGTTGCGTGGATTGGCGAAGATGGTGCCGCCTTCCGCCTTCTGCCGCTCGTTGAGCGCCAGGAACGCCTTCTTGGTCATGTAGACCTCGCCGCGCACCTCGCAGACGTCTGGGACGTTGCGGCCCTTCAGCTTTTGCGGCACGTCTTCGAGGGTGCGGATATTGGCGGTGACGTCCTCGCCGACCGCGCCGTCGCCGCGCGTCGCGGCGGTGACGAGTTCACCGCCCTCATAGCGCAGCGACATCGAGAGGCCGTCGATCTTCGGCTCGGCGGAGAAATCGATTCTGTCGTCGTCGAGCTTCAGGAAGCGCACGATGCGGCCGACGAAGTCGCGCAGATCCTCTTCCGCAAAGGCGTTGTCGAGCGACAGCATGGGGACGGCATGCCGCACTTTCTTGAAGCGGCCCGACGGTGCAGCACCGACTTTCTGCGACGGCGAGTCCGCACTGACGAATTCCGGGAAGCGCTTCTCGATCGCGTTGAAGCGCTGGCGTAGCGCGTCATACTCGGCATCGGTGACGGTGGGCGCGTCGTCCTGGTAGTAGCGTTCGTTATGCCCCTCGATCTCGAGCGCGAGCCGCATGTGCTCGACCCTGGCCTGCGCCTTGGTGAGGTCAGCGACGTCGCGAAGCGGTGTTGATTTGGATTTTGCTGCTCTGGCCATGGTGCTTGGATACGATGGAGCGGGCGGGAGGGTAAAGGCGGTTACAGTTTCGTACCCCGAACATAACGTTTAGGGCCCCGGCGCTTGCGCGCGTCCGGGACACGAAATCAAGCCGTGGCTGCCTTGAGCAGCCGGTCCGCGGCAGCCCTCGCCTCCGCGGTGATCTCGGCGCCGGCGAGCATCCGCGCGATCTCCTCGCGGCGGTGGTCGGCGGCGAGCGCGTTGACGCGGGTGGCGACGCGCTTGCCCTTGTCCAATGCGTCCTTGGAGATCAGCAAATGCTGGTCGGCACGGGCGGCGACCTGCGGGGCGTGGGTCACCGCCATCACCTGGACCTTGCCGGCGAGCCGCGCCAGCCGTCCGCCGATCGCGTCCGCGACTGCGCCGCCGACGCCGGTGTCGATCTCGTCGAACACCAAAGTCGGCGCCGAGCCGCGGTCGGACAGCACGACCTTCAGCGCCAGCAGGAAACGCGACAGCTCGCCACCGGAGGCGACCTTCATCATCGGCCCCGCCTTTGTGCCCGGGTTGGTCTGCACCCAGAACTCGACGCGGTCGAACCCTTGCGGCCCTGGCGCTGCCTCGTCGGTCTGGACCTGGGTCATGAACTTGGCGCGTTCGAGCTTGAGCGGCGCGAGCTCGGCATTGACCGCCTTGTTGAGCTTCTCCGCCGATTTCTGCCGCGCCATCGACAGCTTCTTGGCGGCCGTCGCATAGCGCGCATCGGCCTCGATCGCGGCCTGCTCCAGCTTTTTCAGCCGTGAGGCGCCGGCATCGATCAGGACGACATCGGCGGCATATCTGGCGGCAAGTGCTGCGAGCCCGTCGACCGGCGTCGAATATTTGCGCGACGCTGCACGCAGCGCGAACAGCCGCTCCTCGATGCGTTCGAGCTCCGAGGGATCGAAATCGGTCGCGGCCAGCGCCGCCTGGAGATGCTGGTCGGCTTCCTCCAGCGCGTTGATCGCGATGTCGATCGCCCTCACCGCGGGTTCGACCAGCGCCGGCGAGTTGACGCCGCGACGCTCCAGTCGACGCACGGCCGCCGACAGCGAGGCGACCGGCGAATGGTGGCCGCCGACCGCCTCTTGTGCCTCGCGCAGGTCGGAGGCGATTTTCTCGCCCTGCATCATCGTGGTCCGACGGGACGCCAGCGAGGTCTCCTCGCCGTCCTTGGGCGCGAGCTGCTTCAATTCGTCGGAGGCGTGGCGGAGGTAATCGGCTTCGCGCGCAGCGCGCTCCATGCCGGCACGATGCTCCTCCAGCGCGGTATTGGCGGTGCGGCGGGCGTCCCAGAGCCCTTCGACCGCCGAGACGTCCTTTTCGAGACCGGCGAAGGCGTCGAGCAGGCGGCGGTGGGTGGCGGCATCGACCAGCGCGCGTTCGTCGTGCTGGCCGTGGATTTCGACCAGGGCAGTACCGACCGCCTTCAGCGTCTGCACGCTGATCGCCTGGTCGTTGATGAAGGCGCGGGTGCGGCCGTCGGCGAGCTGGACCCGGCGGAGAATCATCTCGCCAGTATCCTCCAGCCCGTTCTCCGCGAGGATTTTGGCCGCGGGATGGTTTTTTGGGATATCGAATACGGCAGTGACCTGCCCCTGCTCCGCGCCGTGGCGCACGAGGCCGGCATCGCCGCGGCCGCCGAGCGCCAACGCAAAGGCATCGAGCAGGATGGATTTGCCCGCACCGGTCTCGCCGGTCAAAACCGCGAGGCCCGGTGCGAATTCGATATCGAGCCGTTCGATCAGGACGATGTCACGGATCGACAGACGCGCCAGCATGGAACTCTATTTCCTAGCCGAGGCCCATTTTCTTGAAGGTCTTGCTAATCCAGGACCCCTGATTCTCGCTCGGTTCGAGACCGCCCGATTTTACAAGATTATAGGCGTCCTTGTACCAGCGACTGTCAGGAAAATTATGCCCGAGCACGGCGGCGGCCGTCTGAGCCTCGCCGACGATCCCGATCGCCATATAGGCCTCGGTCAGGCGGTACAGCGCCTCCTCGACATGGCGGGTGGTCTGGTACTGCGTCACCACGGCCTTATAGCGGTTGATCGCCGCCGTGTAGTCGCGCTTCTGCGCGTAATAGCGGCCGACGTTCATTTCCTTGCCGGCGAGCTGGTCGCGCGCACCTTCGATCTTGGCCTTGGCCGAGGTCGCATATTCGGAGGTCGGATATTTGCGAACCACCTCTTCCAGCGAGGCGATCGCCTTCTCAGTGCGGGTCTGGTCGCGGCTGATGTCCGGAATCTGGTCGTAATGCGAGGCGGCAATCAGATACTGCGCGTAGGCCGCATCCGGGCTGCCGGGATGCAGCGTGACGTAGCGGGTGGCCGCGCCGATGCAGCTGTCGTAATCGCCGCCCTGGTAGGACGCGTAGGCCGACATCAGCAACGATTTGCGGGCCCAGTCGGAATAAGGATGCTGGCGGTCAACCTCTTCGAACTTCTTGTTCGCCGCCTTCATGTCCTTCTTCTCGTTCATGAGGTACAGGCCCTCATTGTAGATCTTGTCGGCGGGCTCCTCGACGAAGGTGTCGTCCTTGGCGGTGAACTTGTCCCAAAGCGCGCCGGTGCCGCAGCCGGCCAGCGGCAGCGCGAGCGTGATGAAGGCGGCGGCGTGAAGCAGCCCACGAATCCCAGACAAGGCCGAGAAGTATCCGCGCGTCATACGCTGTGCCGACATGAATATTGCCCTGACGCCCTGTGGTGCGGTGTCCGCCAGCCCATGAACCCCGTCCTGGGCGCGAAATAGTGCCGTGGCGCCTGCCGTGCGACCACGCCGGTGTAACCGAAAAACGATCTTCAACCAACCGGATAGGCACGCATTCCGCCCGGATTAAGGCGAACGCGCCGCAATCCTAACCGATCATCGTTACCAGGAGTTTCCCGGGGAAAGCCGCCGCCAAACGCCCATGGCAACGGGTCTCTTCAGGTCCGTCTCTTCGGGAATGTCTCGCTTCAGGAAACGTCTCTCTTTTAGGAAACGTCTGGCCCGTAGACCGCGGCGATCCGGCCACCCACGATGCCGCGACCGGTTTCGGCCACCGGACGCGTGGTGCGGCGGGCTGCCTCGCCCTCGACCACCCGCCAGGCGGTGCGGTCGGCGAGCAGCGCGGTCAGGACGGCGTGGTTGAGCTTGTGGCCGCCACGTACCGAGCGGTAGGCGCCGAGCAGCGGCAGACCGGCCAGCGCGAGGTCGCCGATCACGTCCAACACCTTGTGGCGGGCGCATTCGTCGGCGTAGCGCAGGCCTTCGGTGTTGAGCAGCCGTTCCTCGTCGAACACGACGGTGTTGTCGAACGAGGCGCCGAGCGCATAGCCCGCGCTCCAGAGCCGCGCGACGTCGCACATCAGACCGAAAGTCCGGGCCCGGCCGACTTCGCGGCGGAAACGCTCCGGGTTGAGGTCGAAGGCGTAACTCTGCTGGCCGATGACAGGATTGGTGAAGTCAATCTCGACCTCGGCACGGAACCCGTCGGCATAGGGCCTGATCTCGCCGAAGGAGTCGCCGATCTTGACCGAGATCGGCTTCAAAACTTGGATGAAGCGGCGCTGTGCCGGCTGGGTCACGATGCCGGCCTGGTCGATCGCCGCAACGAAGGCTGCCGCGCTGCCGTCCATGATCGGCACTTCCGGCCCGTCGATCTCGATGATGGCGTTGTCGACGCCCATGCCCCGCAGCGCAGCAAGCACATGCTCGGCGGTGGAAACCAGCGGGCCGTTGCGATCTCCGAGGACGGTAGCGAAATCGGTCGCGATCACCTGCTCGGCGGTGGCCTGAACTTCGCGGTCACTTCCCTCGAGCCCGGTACGGATAAAAACAAAGCCCGCGTCGACAGGCGCGGGTCCAAGCGTGAGCGTGACGGGAAGACCGGAATGAACGCCGACGCCTGCCACACTGGCTTGCGCACGAAGCGTTGTTTGCCGGCTAAATTTCATCAGGAACCGCCCCACTACGACCACCGCGACTTATACTGGACCCGACTGAGCGGCTGAGACCGCTCGCTTCCGAATCCGTATCCCCAAGTCACGGCAAACCATAGTCACTGCCTCAAACAGCGCCAACTCACGCTTTTTTACCGATTGTTACCCCAAACCCGCCGTATTCGCGCCAAGGCTTAACCAAATTGGACCGGAGTTTGGGACCGTTTTCGGCAGTTTTACTGAACCATCGAATACGTAATTAATGATTTAAAATCAGTTGCTTGGCTGCGCAATCCGGATATGCACGGGGCAAAAGAAAAGGTCCCGGCAAGCTTCCCGCCGGGACCTTTTTTCGTCTGCCTTATTGTAACAATCCTCAGGTCGCCTGCCGCCGCAGGAAGGCCGGGATATCAAGATGGTCGTCTCCCTGTGGCGCCGGGGCAACAGGCGCAGGACGGCCGTGCATGTCCAGGCCCTGCGGCGCGGGACGACGGGCATACTCGGACACCGGCTCGGTGGACGCGATTTGCTGCGCCACGGTCTTCTGGGGGCGGCGATCGGGCAGCGGCGGCATCGCGGGACCGGCGGTGCGGGCCGCGATCGGCGCCTCGCTCTCCTCGTCACGACGGCCGAGGCCGACATTGGCGAGGCGCTGCAGCAGCGACAGCCGGGTCTTCTGCGGGGTCTCTTCTTCGACCTCGCCGCGGGCCTGGCGAAGCTCGGCCTGGGCGGGCATCGGAAGTTCCTCGATCCGCGGCATCCGCGGTGTGCGGACCGGCGCACGCTCGGCCTGCGGCGGGATGAAGGTTTCCGGCGTCATCGGCTCATGCATGGCCATCGGCGCCTGCTCGGGCTCCGGGAACAGCGTGGGCTTCTGCGCGATCGGGCGCACGGTGACGTCGCCATAGGTCTGCATCGGCGCGGGAGCCTGCGGAACGTCCGCAACGGCGGCGGCGATGGCGGCAAGCGCAGCGCGCTCCACGTTCGGACGCGGAGCCGTGGGAGCGGCGGCAAACTGGCCCGTTCCTGCGGCCGGGGTCTGCGCTTCGAACTTCTGGGCGCGCTCGGCCATGCGCTGATTGTCGGCGCGCAGCCGCGCGGTCAAATCGGCAAGGCGGCTCTCGGCAGCCGCGGCCGGAGCCTGCTGAGCCTGCGGTGCCGGGTTCGCAACCGGCGCACTGGTGGCCTGGGTGTTACGAGCGATCGCGGCCTGCTCGATGCCGGTGGCGACGACCGAGACGCGGATCAGGCCGTCGAGCGCCTCGTCGAAGGTGGCGCCGACGATGATGTTGGCGTCCTGGTCGACTTCCTCGCGGATGCGGGTCGCGGCTTCGTCGACCTCGAACAAAGTGAGGTCCTTGCCGCCCGTGATGGAGATCAGGAGGCCTTTGGCGCCCTTCATCGAGCTGTCGTCGATCAGCGGGTTGGCGATCGCGGCTTCAGCGGCGGTCAGCGCGCGCTTGTCGCCGGAGGCTTCGCCCGTGCCCATCATCGCCTTGCCCATTTCCTTCATCACCGCTCTCACGTCGGCGAAGTCGAGATTGATCAGGCCTTCCTTGACCATCAGGTCGGTGATGCAGGCAACGCCCGAATAGAGCACCTGGTCGGCCATCGCGAAAGCGTCGGCGAAGGTGGTCTTCTCGTTGGCGACCCGGAACAGGTTCTGGTTCGGGATGATCAGCAGCGTATCGACGACCTTGTGGAGCTCGTTGATGCCCGCTTCCGCGGTGCGCATACGGCGACCGCCCTCGAAGTGGAAGGGCTTGGTCACGACGCCGACGGTGAGGATGCCCATCTCGCGCGCGATCTTGGCGATCACGGGAGCCGCACCGGTGCCGGTGCCGCCGCCCATGCCGGCGGTGACGAACACCATGTTGGCGCCCGAGAGATGGTCGCGGAGCTCGTCCATGACCTCTTCGGCAGCCGCCGCGCCGACCACCGGCTGCGAACCTGCGCCCAACCCTTGCGTGGCGGCCGTGCCCATCTGCACGATGCGCTGCGCCTTCGACATCGTCAGCGCCTGCGCGTCGGTGTTGGCGACCACGAAGTCGACGCCCTGGAGGCCCGCCGTGATCATGTTGTTGACGGCGTTACCACCGGCGCCGCCGACGCCGAACACGGTGATGCGGGGCTTCAGTTCGTGAATATCAGGAACATTGATGCTGATGGTCATGTTTGCCTCTCGATCACGCGCGCGTGGGTTCGCCCCGGCCGGCGGCCGCGGGAGTTGGTGAAAATCGAATATTGCGGGAAGGAGTCATCAGAAGCCCTCGCGTAGCCATCGTCCGACCTTTCCGAAATACCCGCCGGTCCCCGTCCTGACCTGCTGCCGCGTATGCCGCGGTTCGACATGTTCGTGGTGAACATATTGCGGGTAGACGAGCAGTCCGGCCGGCACCGCGAAGGCGGCGTTCTTCGCCTCGTTGGGCAGCCGGCCGAAACCGAGCGGACGTCCGACCCGCACGGGCCGGCCGAGAATCTGCGTTCCGAGCTCAACGAGACCGGTGAGCTGCGAGGCCCCGCCCGAGAGCACGACACGGCCGTTGGGCTCCGAGGCGAAGGGCGAATCCTTCAGCTTGTCCCGAACCATTTCGAAGACTTCCTCGGCACGATGCTTGACGATGTTGGCGATGGTAGCGCGGGAGACGATCTGCGGCAGATCCTGCTCGTCACCGGCTGTCGGTACAGACATCAGCTCACGCGAGTCCGATCCGCCGGTGATGACGGTCCCATATAACGTCTTGATTCGCTCGGCATCGGCAATGGTCGCGGAGAGTCCGCGCGCCAGATCCATCGTGATGTGTTGCCCGCCGACCGCAAAACCCGCGGCATGTACGAACCGGCCGCCGGAAAAGACCGCGATCGTGGTGGTGCCCGCCCCCATCTCGACCACGGCGGCGCCGAGATCGGCCTCGTCGTCGGTCAGCACCGACAGGCCGGCCACATAGGGGCTCGCCGCCATGGCTTCGACGTTGATGTGGCAGCGTTCGACCGCCAGCATCAGGTTCCGCGCCACGGTGGCGTCGCAGGTGACGACGTTCATGTCGATGCCGAACTGATGCGCAACCATGCCGCGCGGGTCGCGGATGCCTTTGACGCCGTCGAGCGTGTAGCCGACCGGCAGCGCGTGCAGCACGGTGCGGCCTTCGCCGGTGGCGTGGCGCATGCCGGTGGAGGTGACGCGGCTGACATCGGCCGGCGTCACGGCGCCGCCGCGGATGTCGGCGGCAGCTTCGACCAGCTGACCGGAGAGCCGGCCGCCGGAGACCGATAGCAGCACGGACTCGACCCGCACCTTGGCCATTTTCTCCGCAAGCCCGACGGCCTGTCGTACCGCCTGCTCGCATTCGCCGAGATCGATCACGGCGCCGGCCTTCATGCCGCGCGACTGGATCTGGCTGTAGCCGATCAGCTCCACCGCATGGGTCCGGTCGCGCAGGGCTTCGCTCGGCGCCGACGGCTTCAGCCGCGCGATCATGCAGGCGATCTTGCTGGTCCCGATGTCGAGGCAGGCGACGAGGCCGCCGCGCTTGTGCGGCATCGGGCGTGTCTTTGGTGTCTGGGTGCGATCAAGACCGGTCATGCAGCGTCCCCGGCCTTTTTCTTCTTCTTGTCCTTGAACAAATCGTCCCGCGCCTTGGCAGCGTCCTCGGACAGCTGCACCACCAGCCGATCGGGCAGGCGCAGGTCGACCGCGACGATGTCGCGGGAGAACAGCCTGTCCTCCTTATCGAGCCTGGACAGCATCGCAAGCGCGTTGCCGACGTCCTGCTCGGGCAGGCGGATGTCCAGGCCGTCCTTGAGCCTGAGGTTCCAGCGCCGCTCACCGACGAAGATCGCGGCCTTGGTGATCGAATTGACCTGCGGATAGCGCGCCAGCAAGGCGAGGAAATCGCGGGCCTGCGTATCGGCGCCCTTGCCGACCACGAGCGGCAGCGACAGGAAGCGGCGCGAGACATAGGGTTCGAGCACGGCGCCGTCATCGGCGATGACGGAGAGCCGGCCGGCCTCCTGCCACAGCGCGAACGCCTTGCGCTCGGTGAGCTCGATCATGAGCTGGCCCGGATAGAGCTTCAGCACGGTCGCATCCGCGATCCAGGGATTGGCCTTGAGCTTGTCGCGCACCGCGTCGGCGTCGAGGAACAGCAGCGAGGATCGGCCGCTGACGCCGCCGATCGCGAGGATCTCGTCCTGGCTGAGCTGCTTGCGGCCGTTGATCACGACCGAGGTGATGCGGAAGCCGGCGGAATTGGCCAGCGCGTTACGGGTGTCGTTGACCGCCGTGATGAAATCCTGGAGATGACCGCCCTTGACGATACCGAAGCCGCAGCTTCCGATCAGGAGCAGCACCGTCATGGTGATCCCGACCCGGCGCGGCAGATAGCGCTCGACCAGCGCGACCAACCGCGGCGGCGGCTCGCGCTGGATGACGGCCTTGGCCCTGGTCTTTTCCTTGGCGGCGGCACGCGCGCCGTGAACTCTTTCCTGACGCTTGTCCTGCACCCACTCGCGCAGAAGCACGACCGCTCCGATAGCGGCCGCCTTCAGGTCAGCTTGGGGCCTCAGCGATCTGAAAAGCGACCGAGTGAGGCTTCCTGCTCCATCCATTGCACGAGCTCGTCAACAGTTTGCCCGCGACATCGCGCGGGTCCTGGCGAACATGACGTCTCGGACTTGCCGGGCCGGGTGCTGGTCTTCAGCAGAAGAAAACCTCTCCCCTTCAGAGCGTTCGCTGGGAGTGACAACACCCGCAACGGTCCACGCGCCGGCAGCCAAAGCGTCATATGCGCCGCCAGCGTTAACCTTCGGACGTCCTGGTAAACAAAAGGTAAAGTTCGTTAACGACGTGAGCGTTTTGCCCAGGCCTGTGAGGCATTTATGCCGCAATATCCGGCATTTTACCGGTTTTGGGTTCCAAAACCGGCCGTTTCGCCGGTTCGGCCGTTAACCAGTCCTAATTATTTTCGCACACCGGCCACAGCGAGCTCGACCAGGCCGCGCAGGAAGTCAACGAACGCGATGCCCTCGGCCTTCAGCGCCTTGGGGTAGAGCGAGGACTTGGTCAGCCCGGGCAGCGTGTTGGTTTCGAGATAGATCAGCCCCTTGTCCGAGACGATGAAGTCCGAACGGGAATAGCCGGTACAGGACATCGCCCGGTGCGCCAGCATCGCCTGCTGCTTCAGTGCGGCGGTGATCTCGGGCGCGAAACGGCCCGGACAGATCTCCTGGGTCGACTTCAAGAGATATTTCGCCGCGTAGTCGAAACTGCCCTCGCCCGGAATGATCTCGATCGGCGGCAGCGACATGATGGAGCCGTCCGGCCGCTCCAGCACGCCGCAGGTCGCCTCGACGCCGGCGATGTAGGGCTCGATCACGTACTCTTCGTGCTTGGCGGCATTGCGGACGGCGACGAGATCCTGCTTGGCGTTGACGAAGATCAGGCCGTAGCTCGAGCCATCCCTGGCAGGCTTTGCGATCAGCCGGCCATATTCGGCGAAGGCCTCGTCGATCTGGTCCAGCGCAATGTTGGCCGGCGGCGACACGCCGCCGAGCGCGGCGAAATGTTTGGCCGCGAACTTGTCGAACGCGAGATGCGAGGAGGCCGAGCCCGATCCGGTGAAAGGCACACCGCGCGCCTCGCACATCACCTGCAACTCGCCGTTCTCGGCGCGCCCGCCGTGCAGGCCGAGCACCAGCACGCGATCCTCCGCTTTGGCCTGGTCGAGCGCCTGCTCCAGCGGAATGCCTGACGTGCCCGGCTTGAACTCGTCCTCGAACGGACGGGCATGTTCGAGCAGTTGCTTCGACTGCACGACATGCACCTTGTCCTCGACGTCCCACCACCAGAGATCGGCCTCGGGCAGCGCCTGATGCAGCGCCTGGGCTGAGGCGACCGAAACCAGACGCTCGCGGTTGGAGCCGCCGAAGAGGATGGTGATGCGCATGTTCTCTTGTCGCCTGTCCAAATTTAGCCGGGAATTCCGATCCGCTTGATTTCCCAGTGTAGCTCAATTCCGGAATTTGCCTTCACCCGTTCACGCACGGTCTCGCCCAGCGTCTCGATGTCGTGCGCGGTGGCATTGCCCGTGTTGATCAGGAAATTGCAGTGCATTTCGGACACCTCGGCACCGCCGACGCGCAGGCCGCGGCAGCCGGCGGCGTCGACCAGCTTCCAGGCGGAATGGCCGGGCGGATTCTTGAAGGTCGAGCCGCCGGTCTTTTCCCGGATCGGCTGCGCGGTCTCGCGATGGGTTTGCACTTCCGCCATGCGCGTCCGGATCGCCTCGGCATCCCCCATCTCGCCGCGGAACCGCGCGGAGGTGAAGATGATGGAGGGATCGACGCCACTGTTGCGGTAGACGAACTTCATGTCGGCATTGGAGAAGACGTGCTTCGCGCCGTCGCGCCCGACGCCTCGCGCCTCGATCAACACGTCCCTGGTCTCGCCGCCATTGGCGCCCGCATTCATGCGCAGCGCGCCACCGATCGTGCCGGGAATGCCGAAGTAGAATTCGAGCCCGCCGATATTGGCCGACGCGGCGACTTCCGCCACGCGCTTGTCGAGCGCGGCCGCGCCCGCGGTGACGACATCGCTGTTCGCGCTCGCCTCGCCAAAGGCGCGCGGCGCCAGACGAACCACCACGCCCGCAATGCCGCCGTCGCGCACGATCAGGTTGGAGCCGACACCGACGACATAGACGGGAATGTCGCTTGCGAGATGCGCGAGGAAGTAGGCGAGATCGTCCTCGTCCGCCGGCGTGAACAACACCTGCGCGGGACCGCCGACACGAAACCAGGTGAGCTCGGAGAGCGACTGGTTCGCCAGCAGCCGGCCGCGAAGATCGGGCATCGCGGCTTTGAGGTCGGATGTGATGTCGGGGAAGCTCACTGCCCTACCCCAGCGCCTTCAACTCGCCGGGCAAGGCATACGCCCATTGCGTGATGTTGCCGGCCCCTAAGCACACGACGAGATCTCCCGACTTCGCCACGCCCTTGACGATGCCGGCGAGATCGGAGGCCGCCGGCAGCGGGATCACCTCGCGGTGGCCGTGGGCGCGCAGGCCCGCGGCGAAATGGTCGCGATCGATGCCCTCGATCGGCGTCTCGCCAGCGGCGTAGACGTCGGCGACGATCACCGCATCGGCGTCGTTGAAACAGGTGCAGAATTCCTCGAACAGCGACTGCAGGCGGGTGTAGCGATGCGGCTGCACCACGGCGACGATCTTGCCGCCGGTGGATTCCCGCGCCGCCTTCAGCACGGCCGCGATCTCGACCGGGTGATGGCCGTAATCGTCGATCACGGTGATGCCGTTCCACTCGCCGGTCTTGGTGAAGCGGCGCTTGACGCCCCCGAAGCCGGCGATCGCCTTGCGGATCGCCTCGTCCGACACGCCGAGTTCGCGCGCGACCGCAATCGCGGCCGTCGCGTTGGAGGCATTGTGGCGTCCCGGCATCGGCAGCATGAGATCGGAGATCTCATGCACGGCGCCCGTCTTGCGATCGCGGAACGCAACCTTGAACTTCGATCCGCCGCCCGTCGGGGTCAGGTCGACGAAGCGCACATCGGCCTGCGGATTCTCGCCATAGGTGATGATGCGCCGATCCTCGATCTTGCCGACGAGAGTCTGCACCACGGGATGATCGATGCACATCACGGCGAAGCCATAGAATGGCAGGTTCTCGACGAAATGCCGGAACGAGTCCTGCACGGCTTCGAAGGTCTTGAAGTGGTCGAGATGCTCGGGATCGACATTGGTGACGATCGCGACCTCGGTCGGCAGCTTCAGGAACGTGCCGTCACTCTCGTCGGCTTCGACCACCATCCAGTTGCCCGCACCGAGACGCGCGTTGGAGCCGTAGGCGTTGATGATGCCGCCGTTGATCACGGTGGGATCGAGGCCGCCGGCGTCGAGCAGCGTCGCGACCATGGTGGTCGTGGTGGTCTTGCCGTGCGTGCCGGCGATCGCGACGCAGCTCTTCAGCCGCATCAACTCGGCCAGCATCTCGGCGCGGCGCACCACGGGGATGCGCCGTTCGCGCGCCGCCGTCAGTTCCGGATTGTCGCGCTTGATCGCGGTGGAGACCACGACGACGTCAGCGCCGTCGACGTTCTCCGCCTTGTGGCCGACCGAGACCCTCGCACCGTTCTTGCGCAGACGGTCGAGATTGTAATTGTCGGACGCGTCCGAGCCCTGCACGGAATAGCCGAGATTAAGCAGCACCTCGGCGATGCCGCTCATGCCGATCCCGCCGATCCCGACGAAGTGGATGGGTCCGATCTCGCGCGGCAGTCTCATGCTCTGTTCCCTGACCTCGCCGCCGGAAAGGGCGGCGTCTGGCGAAGGTCACGGCAAATCAGCCGCGCGCCTTTCCTACTGGATGCCCCGCTTTAGAAGGCGAAGACAAGGGCTTTTTCGCGTCAGATTCCCGCGATTTTGGCCACCAGATCGGCCAGCCGCTCCGCTGCGTCGAGCCGGCCGGCGCCGCGGGCGGCCTGCGCCATGGCGGCAAGACGCGCGGGCTCGGCGGCGAAGGCGGAGATCTCGGCGGCGAGGCGATCGGAGGAAAACTCGGTTTGCGGAATGCGGATCGCACCGTCGACCTTGGCCAGCACGCCGGCATTGGCGAACTGGTCCTGGTCGATCGCGCCCGGCAGCGGCACCAGGATCGAGGGCCGCCCGATCGCGGCGAGCTCGGCCACGGTGCCGGCGCCTGAGCGCGACACCACCAGATGGTTGGAGGCCAGCCGCGCCGGCAGATCGGTGAAAAACGGCGCAAGCTCGGCCTTGATCTTCAGTCCGTCGTAGACCGCACGCACGCGCGCCATGTCCTCGTCGCGCACCTGCTGGGTGAGGACGAGCCGGCTCCACAGCGCAGGCTCGAGGCGCTCGATCGCGCCCGGCACGATGTCGGCCATGATGCGCGCGCCCTGGCTGCCCCCGACGACGAGCAGGCGCAGCGGGCCGTTCACTTCAGGCGCAGCATACGGCACGCCAGCTGCGGCGAGGATCGCCGGCCGCATCGGCGTGCCGACCGTGGTGGTCTTGCCTGATAGCGCCGGATCGCGGTCGAGCACGCCGGGCAACGACGTCGCAATGGCGCGGACGCGGCTCGACAGGAACCTGTTGGCGCGGCCGAGCACGGCATTGGCGTCATGAATGATGCCGGGCACGCCGGCGAATTTTGCCGCGACCAGCGGCGGCAGCGTCGGATAGCCACCGAAGCCGACGACGGCGACCGGCTTCAATCGCTTGATCAGGCTGTAGGCGGACAACGTGCCGGCCGCGAGCGTCAGGCCGGCATAGGCGAGCTGCAGCGGATTGCGTCCACGCGCAGTCTCGCTCGAGACGACGTCGATCATGTCCTTGGTGAACAGGCCGCTATAGCGCAGCGCGCGCTCGTCGGTGACGAGGCGGACGCGGAATCCGCGCCGGATCAGCTCGACGCCGAGCGCCTCAGCCGGAAACAGATGGCCGCCGGTGCCGCCCGCGGCGAGAAGAATCAGGGGGGAGGTGTCCATGGTGGCGAGTTTTACAGTGTCTCCCCCGTCATTGCGAGCGAAGCGGCGAAGCGAAGCAATGACGAAAAACTACGCGTAGCTGCGCATCGCCTCGGCGTGGCCGCTCGCCTCGACCTCGGTGCGCGGCCGCAGCCGCGTCAGCGCCAGCATCATGCCGACACCATAGGCCAGCGACACGATCGAGGAGCCGCCATAGGAGATGAAGGGCAGCGTCATGCCCTTGGCGGGGATGAGCTGGAGATTGACCGACATGTTGATGGCGGCCTGCACGCCGAACAGGATCGCAAGACCCGAGGCAGCAAAGCGCGAGAACATGTCCTCGTTGGCATAAGCGCGCGACAGCGTGCGAATGACGACGAAAGCAAACAGGGCCAGCATCGCGAGGCACAGGATGATGCCGAACTCTTCAGCGGCAACCGCGAACACGAAGTCGGTGTGGCTGTCCGGCAGGCTGCGCTTGGCAATACCCTCGCCCGGTCCGAGCCCGAACCAGCCGCCGTTGTAGAAGGCCTCCATGGCGGTATCGACCTGGAAGGTGTCGCCCGAGGCCGGATTCATGAAGCGCTTGATGCGGCCGGCGACGTGGGGAACAAAAAGATAGGCGCTGAACAGTCCGGCGGCGCCGAGGCCGGCGAGCCCGAACACCCAGATCATCCGCATGCCCGCGATAAAGAACAGCGAGCCCCACACCATCAGGATCAGCATGGTCTGGCCGAAGTCGGGCTCCATGACGAGAAGCGAGACCAGCATCAACAGCAGCGCGAGCGCCATCGAAGTCGCCGGCATCTCCGGCCGCTTGGTGGATTCGGCGAACAGCCAGGCGGCGATGACGACGAACGACGGCTTTGCGATTTCGGATGCCTGGATGTTGACGCCGATCAGCGTGATCCAGCGCCGCGAGCCCTTCACCTCCGGGCCAATCGCGAGCGTCAGCACGATCAGGACGATGCTGGCCGCGAAGATGATCAGCGCCGAGCGACGGATTGCCCGCGGCGACAGAAAGGACACCCCGAGCAGCACCAGGCCGGACGGCGCCAGGAACATCACGTGGCGGCTGAAGAAATGGAAGGGATCGAGCCCGATGCGGGTCGCAACCGGCGGGCTCGCCGCCAGCGACAGGATCACGCCGGTCAGCATCAGCGCGAGGATGGCGCCCATCAGCGGCTTGTCGACGGTCCACCACCATTCGGAAAAGGGGGTGCGTTCTTCACGGGAGAGCATGGCGGCCGCTTTCGGACAGAGGTCGGTCCATTGGTCGCCGAGGTTGGTTACCGGGGGGTTAAGGCGAGAGATAACTTTTCGGAGTTGTGGAGCGACGCCCTCTAGGCTTTCGCCAGGAAGAAATTTCCTTTTCCAAGTCGTGATCCGTGGACAACTCCTCGATCGCTTGCTTCGCAGCCGCGCTCCTGGATTTTCTCAAAGCTCGCAATAACAAGAGGCGGCTCGGACCGTGTGACCTGTCCTTGGCAAGGGCAATCAGTTCATTGATCGTGCTGTCGGTTGTTGTTGCCGCCAACGCGACGGCGAGGCCGTCCTCTACGCCGCGACGGCGAGTACCATTGTCATGACCGGAGGCAGCTTTGCGGTATTCCGCGACAAGAATTGGCCAAGCATAGCGCGCATCAGGAACGGCAAGGATTCTGGCCAATGTCTCCCGCGTTGGATCTGAGTAAGGCAACACAAGATGCTTCAGAAGGACCGGAATGGCAGCGGGATACGGAACGGACCTCACAATGAGGTCTGAGAGGAACTTAATGCCAATGCCCGCCGCCTGAAGTTCATTAACAATTGGCGCCTGTTCTTCCTTGAAACGCGCCATCCGCTCAGCCAAGGCGAGCTCGCGCTCTCTCTTCCTGGCCAAAAATTCGGGATCAGATTCTAATATAGCGGCTAGTTCAGCAGCCGTTACCGGTGGGCGCCTCTTTGTCATTGAGCACTCGTTTCATGACCAGCATCCCTACACCACCGGCTTCACGCCCGGCAGCGCCTGCACCAGCTCGCGGAACCTGGTGCCGCGAATCTCGAAATTGCGGTACTGGTCGAACGACGCGCAGGCGGGTGACAGCAGGACGACCGCGTCAGTGATGCCCGACGCCTCCGCGTCGCGTGCGGCTTGCTCGACGGCGACGTCGAGAGTCTGGCTGATCTCATGCGCCACTTGCGTGCCGAGCGTGCCGGAAAACTCCTGCGCGGCTTCGCCGATCAGATAGGCTTTTCGTATGCGCGGGAAGTAGCAGGTGAGGCCGGTGATTCCGCCGGCCTTCGGCTTGCCGCCCGCGATCCAGAAGATGTCCGAAAAGGAAGACAGTGCGTGCGCGGTGGCGTCCGCATTGGTGCCCTTGGAGTCGTTGACGAACAGCACGCTGCCGCGGCGGCCAACCTGCTCCATGCGATGCGCCAGGCCTGGAAAGCTCCGCAGGCCGTTCTGAAGCACATCGAGGCCGATGCCCATCGCGAGCGCGGCGGCGGCGGCGCACGCCGCGTTCTGCGCATTGTGCAGGCCACGCAGAGAACCGATGCCGCCGAGCGCCGCGATTTCACTGCGTGCGCCGCCGGAATTGCGCACAATGGTGCCGTGCTCGACATGGATGCCGCTGGCCAGCGGATTTTTGACGGAGATGCGCACCACATTCTTGCCGGCGCGATCGAGCCGGTCGGCGATATCGCGGCAAAAACCGTCGTCGACGCCGACAATCGCCGTGCCGCCCGGCTGCACACCGGCAACGAGGCGCTCCTTCACCGCAGCGTAATGCGCGATGGTGCCGTGGCGATCGATGTGGTCCTCGCTGACATTCAGCAGAATGCCGACGGAGGGATCGAGCGAGGGCGTGAGGTCGATCTGGTAGGACGACATCTCGATGACGTGAACGCGGCCCATGCGCGGCGGCTCCAGCGACAGGATCGCGGTGCCGATGTTGCCGCCCATCTGGGTGTCGTAGCCGGCGACCTTGGTCAGATGCGCGATCAAAGCCGTCGTGGTCGATTTGCCATTCGTGCCGGTGATGGCGACGAACGGCGCGTCCGGCGCGTGCCGGCGCCGTTCGCGACAGAACAGTTCGATGTCGCCGATCACCTCGATAGCGGCCTCGCGCGCCTTCAGCACGCTCCAATGCGGCACCGGGTGGGTCAGGGGAACGCCGGGCGCGAGCACCAGCGCCGCGAAATTCGCCCAGGAGACATTGCGCAAATCAGCCGTGATGAAGCCGGCTTGCGCGGCCTTGGCGACGTTGTCGGCATTGTCGTCGGCGGCGATCACCTCGGCGCCGCCCGCCTTCAGCGCGTGACAGGACGCGAGCCCCGAGCCGCCGAGGCCGAACACCGCGACCGTCTTGCCGGCAAAGGACGTGACGGGGATCATCGAGCGCTCACCGCAGCTTCAGCGTCGACAGGCCGGCGAGCGCCAGCATCACCGAGATGATCCAGAAACGGATCACGATCTGGGGCTCGGTCCAGCCGAGCTGCTCGAAATGGTGATGGATCGGCGCCATCCGGAAGATGCGCTTTCCCGTCATCTTGAACGACACCACCTGCACGATGACGGAGACCGCCTCCAGCACGAACAGGCCGCCGATCACCGCGAGCACGATCTCGTGCTTCACCGCGACCGCGATCGCACCCAGCATGCCGCCGAGCGCGAGCGAACCGGTGTCGCCCATGAAGATCGAGGCCGGCGGCGCGTTGAACCAGAGGAAGCCGAGACCGGCGCCCAGCAGCGCGCCGCAGAGCACCGCGAGTTCGCCGGTGCCGGCAACATATTTGATCTGGAGATAATCGGCGAACACCGCGTTGCCGGCGAGATAGGCGATCATCGCAAAGCTCGCGGTCGCGATCATCACGGGCACGATGGCAAGGCCGTCGAGACCGTCGGTGAGGTTCACCGCGTTGCCGGCGCCGACGATGACGAAGGCGCCGAACACGACGAAGAACCAGCCGAAATGCAGCACGGTGTCCTTCAGGAAAGGAATCGTCAGCGCGGTCGACGCGGGATCGCGGTTCAGCCGCACCAGCGCGTAGCAGGCAACCAGCGCAATCGCCGCCTCGATCAGCAGGCGAAGCTTGCTGCCGAACCCGGTCGTGGTCTGCTTGGTCACCTTGAGATAATCGTCATAGAAGCCGACGAAGCCGAAGCCGAGCGTCACCGCCAGCACGATCCAGACGTAAGGATTGAGCGGATTGGCCCACAGCACCGTGCCGACCGTGAGGCCGGACAGGATCATCAGCCCGCCCATGGTGGGCGTGCCTTTCTTGGCGAGATGCGATTGCGGACCATCGGCCCGGATCGGCTGCCCCTTGCCTTGCCGGATGCGCAGATGGTCGATGATCCAGGGCCCGAACAGGAACACGAACAGCGCGCCGGTGACGACGGCGCCGCCGGTGCGGAAGGTGATGTAGCGGAAGACGTTCAGGAAGGTGCGAACGGCACCGAAGCCCGGAAATGTGTTGGAGAGCTCGATCAGCCAGTAAAACATTCAGACGGTCCTATGGCGCCTTTGCACGCGCCTTGATCTTGGCCTTATCAACCTGTCTCACGCGCATTCGCTGGTCTTCATCCTGGGGTCGGGCGACCTCTAAAGAAAACGAACGGCTTCGCGCCGGAAAGGGTGGGATTCGGGAACAGCGCCTTCCAAGCAGTTTACGCCCTTGCCTGCAAGGCGGCCACTAGGCCCGGCACAAACTTGTTGACCCAGAACATCTTCTTGCTGCCCTTGACAACCACGACATCGCCTGCCCTCAGCAGATTTGCGACCTCGCCCGGCTTCAGCGTAACGGGGTCGTCGTGCCAGCCGAGACCCTTGCCGGCTGGAAGCGCCTCGAACAGGTGACGCATCAGGGGCCCCACGCAATAGACCCCGTCAATGCCGTCGAGATGCCTGGCGAGATCGGTGTGATAGGCCGGCGCGCCGTCGCCGAGCTCCAGCATATCGCCGAGCACGGCAATGCGGCGGCCGCCGGTGGTGTTGCGCGCCTGCAGGCTTTGCAGCGCGGCAGCCACGCTCGCCGGATTGCCGTTGAAGCTGTCGTCGATCACAGTGATGCCGCCGACCACCTCCTCGACGCCACGGCCGGTCATGATGCCGACCCGGTCGAGCTTGATCGCAAGCGTCGCCGCATCGAGGTTGGCCGCACGGATCGATGCGAGCGCGGCGAGCGCATTCTGGACGCGGTGCGGCGCCCCCGGCGTCAGGCTGAACGCGATCTCTTTCTTGCCGAGCGCGGCTACGACCTGCCAGCTGTCGCCATGCGGCGCGTGCGCGACCTCGTGCACCTCGGCTTTGTCGCCGAAGCGTATGACCTTGCCTTTCCAGTCCGGCGCCTTGATCCCGGCGGGCAGCACCAGCACGCCTTCCGAAGGCAGGCCGAGTGCAATCGACACCTTCTCGCGGCGGATGGCTTCGAGCGAGCCAAGCTTCTCCAGATGCACCGGCTGGACGTTGACGACGAGCGCGACCGTCGGCCGGGTCAGGTCGCTGAGCCGCGCGATCTCGCCGGCCTGGTTCATGCCCATCTCGACGACCCAGAGACTGGCATCGGGCCGCGCATTGCACAGCGTCAGCGGCACGCCCCAAAAATTGTTGAAGCTCGACGGGCTGGCATAGGCATTGGGGTAGGCCGCGAGGAATTCCTTGGTGCTGGTCTTGCCGGCGCTGCCGGTGAGCCCGATCACCGGTCCGTTGAAGCGCGCACGTGCCGCGCGCGCTAGGCCCCAGAGTCCGTCGATCAGCGTGTCCTTGACGACGATCTGGGGAATGCGGATGCCCGCGATCTCGTGCGGCACGATCATCGCGACGGCGCCTGAGGCTTCCGCCTTGTCCGCGAACTCCCAGCCGTCACGCGCGCTGGCGAAGGCCGAAATGAAGCCGCCGCTCGGGGTGCCGCTCAGCGCCACGAACAGGCAGCCCGGTTTCACCAGCCGGCTGTCCTGGGTGACGAAGTCGATCGGCGTGTCCGGGAACGATCCGGCGACGCCCAGCGCGCGCGCCACTTCGGCCACCGTCCATATGGGCGCACTCATGCAATCCTCGACGCTAATGCGGCGGCGACCGCCTCGTGATCACTGAAGGGCAACACCTCTCCGCCGACGATCTGCCCGGTCTCGTGGCCCTTGCCGGCGATGAGCAGCGCATCGCCATCTTCTAATTCCGCGATCGCGGTGCGGATCGCAACGGCGCGGTCGCCGATTTCGCGGGCGCCCTTGGCGGCGGCGAGGATCTCGGCGCGAATGGCCTCCGGCTTCTCGCTGCGCGGATTGTCGTCGGTGATGATGATGCCGTCGGCGTTGACGGCCGCGATCTCGCCCATGATCGGACGCTTGCCGGCATCGCGGTCGCCGCCGGCGCCGAACACGACGACCAGCCTGCGCCTGGCGTAGGGACGCAGCGCCTGCAGCGCCTTGGCCAGCGCATCGGGCTTGTGCGCATAGTCGACGAAGATCGGCGCGCCGTTGCGCTCGCCGACGCGCTCCAACCGGCCTTTGGCGCCCTCGAGATGTTCGAGGCTCGCGAACACGTCTGCTGCGTCGCTGCCGGTGCCGATGGCGAGACCGGCCGACACCAGCGCATTCTCGATCTGGAATTCGCCGACCAGCGGCAGCCGGATCGTATGCCGCTTGCCGCGATGTTCGAGCGCGAGCACTTGCGAAAACCCTTCGACCTCCGCACCGGCGAAACGAATGCCCTCGCCGGCCCCGTCGCCGTTGCGACCGACCGCCATCACGCGCAAGCCGCGCGACTTTGCCGCGTCGATTGCCTCCGCCGAGCAATCATGATCGGCCGAGATCACGGCCGCGCCTCCCGGCGGAACAAGTTCGCGGAACAGCCTGAGCTTGGCCGCGAGATAATGCGCGACGGTCGGATGGTAATCCATGTGGTCGCGCGAGAGATTGGTGAAGCCGCCGGCGGACACGCGCACGCCGTCGAGCCGATATTGGTCGAGTCCGTGAGAAGAGGCCTCGAAGGCGAGATGCGTGACGCCTTCGCGCGCGATCTCGTCCAACTGCCGGTGCAGCGCGATCGGATCGGGCGTCGTCAGCGAGCCGTAGACGGTACGCTTCGGTGAGACCAGGCCGATGGTTCCGATGCTGGCGGAGGCATGCCCAAGCCGCTCCCAGATCTGTCGGGTGAATGCGGCAACCGAGGTCTTGCCGCTGGTGCCGGTCACCGCCGCGATGGTCGCAGGCTGCGCGGGGTAGAATTTGGCCGCGGCCAGCGCCAGCGCGCGGCGCGGATTGGCGACTGTGATGAACGGCACCTTGCAGCCATCAGGCGCATGATCGCCGACAACCGCGACCGCGCCGGCGGCAATCGCGGCATCGATGAAGCGTGCACCGTCGGTCTTGCTGCCTGCGAGCGCAAAGAAGAGATCGCCCGGCTTGACCGCGCGGCTGTCGAGGGCAACGCCGCTCACGTCGAACGCCGCGACGGCGGGCTCGATTGCGGCATCATTGACCTGAACGTTCTGATCGAGGAGGTCGCGCAGCTTCATGGTCTTCCAGTCGACATGGCCGCGCCGGAAGCCGAATCTCCAGGGAAATCCCGACTCAGCAGCGGCAACGGCCCACCCGGTTGATTACTGGGTTGTCCTGGATGCTGCAAGAATAAGGCGGTCGGACGGCGGCAGGTCAAACCGCGGCTCGACACCGAGAAGCGGCGCGATCCGCTCGATCACCTTGCCGCCGGTCGGCACCGCGTTCCAGCCCGAGGTGATGAAACCCTTCGTTTCCGGAATCGCCTGGGGCTCGTCCAGCATGATCAGAATCTGATATTTTGGATCGTCGCAGGGCATGATTGCGGTGAAGGAGTTGAGCACCCGCTTCTTGGCATAGCGGCCGTTGATGACCTTCTCGGACGTGCCGGTCTTGCCACCGACATAGTAACCTTTGACGTCAGCGGTCTTGGCGGTGCCGATTTCGGCATTGAGCCGCATCAGGAACCGCATCTTGTCGCTGGTCTCCGTCTTGATGACGCGCTTGGCCATCGCCGCTGCTTCGGATTCGGTGCGCTTCATGAAGGTCGGCGGAATCAGATAGCCGCCGTTCACCAGCGCGTTGATGCCCATCACCGCCTGCAGCGGCGCCACCGACATGCCCTGGCCGAACGCGATGGTCACCGTGTTCAGCTCGCCCCAGCGACGAGGGATCAGCGGCGCCGCGCTCTCCGGCAACTCGGTGCGCAGCCGCGTCAGTTGGCCCATCTTGGCGAGGAACGCCTTGTGGGCCTCGACGCCCTGGCCGAGCGCAATCCGCGCGGCGCCGATATTGGACGAGAAGGTGAACACTTCCTTGGTGTTGATGAAGCGTCCGAGCGCGTGGCTGTCATGGATGGTGAACTTGCCGTAGTGCAGGTTTCCCCGTGCATCCCACATCGAGTTCAAATTGATCTTGCCGGAATCGAGCGCCATCGCCAGCGTGAACGCCTTGAAGGTCGAGCCCATCTCGTAGACGCCGGTGGTCAGGCGATTGATGCGGTCGGGGTCGTGCGCTTCCTTCGGATTGTTGGGATCGAAGTCCGGCAGGGAGACCATCGCCACGATCTCGCCGGTCTTGACGTTGGAGACGATGCCGGACGCCGCCTTGGCGTGGTATTTCTCCTTGGCCTTCAGGAGCTCGTCACGCAGGGCGTGTTCGACGCGCAGATCGACCGAGAGCTCGATCGGCTTTTGCAGCCGGTCGGTGGCAAAGCCCGCGCGGTGGAGATCTGCGAGCCCCTGATTGTCGAGCCACTTCTCCATGCCGGCGATGCCCTGGTTGTCGATGTTGACCAGACCGATGAGGTGGGCGACCTCGTTGCCGGTCGGATAGACGCGCTTGTTCTCGCGCAGGAAGCCGATGCCGGGAATGCCGAGCTTGTGGATGTCTTGCTGCTGCTTCGCCGTGATCTCGCGCTTGAGCCAGACGAAGCCCTTGCGCGTCTTCAGGCGCTCGCGCACCTCGGCCTCGTCGAGGTCGGGCACGGTGGCGGTCAGAAGTTCGATTGCCTCGTCCTTGTCGATGATGCGGCGCGGCTCGCCGAACAGGCTCGACGCCTTGACGTCGGTCGCGAGGATCGCGCCGTTGCGATCGACGATGTCGGGCCTCGCGGTCGCGACCACCTCCTGCGCTGCGGCACGGCGCGCGCCGTGGGCGTCGGCGCCGATCGCGAACATCACGAGCCGGCCGCCGATCAGGGCGTAGACCGCGCCGAAGGCGAGCATCGCCAGGCCGACGCGCGCCCGCGCCTTGGCCGCGCGATCGACGTTGCGCCCATAAAGCAGGCTGCGGATCAGCCGCTGCCGCCAAGGCTCGGTCGGCTTTTCAGGTTTGGCCGGGGTCACAGCACTCATGGCTTGTCCTCGGGCTGAGGCACGGAGCCCGTCACATTATCGGGGTCGCTCGCGGCTTCGATGGTGTTGAGCATGGCGCCGATCGGATCGGGCTCGCCCGGCCTGAACATCCGCGGCGGACGCTCGGGCAAATTCTTCAGTGAATCATATTGCGTGCCGTTGACCGGCTTGAGCTGCAGATGCCGGTCGGACAGGCCTTGCAGGCGCAGGGGTGCATCGAGCTTGGCCCATTCGGAGCGCAGCGCCGCGATCGCATCGCGCTGCTCGCGGATCTCCGCATGCAGCCGCAGCACCTTTTCGGTGCGCGCCGTGGAGTCCATCTTGATCCGGTAGACATAGGCCGCCGCGAAGATTAGCGCGCCGATGACGAGGAGGTGGATGAAGCGCATGCGCTAGCCACCTCTCATGACGTCGGAGAGTTTTGGCCAGGACGATTGCTCGCCATCGTCATGCGCGGGCGCCGAGGTGCGCTCGGCGGCGCGCAGTTTTGCCGACCGCGCGCGCGGGTTATGCGCGACTTCGTCCTCGCCCGCGATCACCGGCCGCCGCGTCAGCAGCTGAAAGCTCGGCACCGCCTGAGACACTTCCGGCAAATGGCGTGAGCCGCCACCTGTCTTGCTGCGCTCGGCGAAGAAATTCTTGACGATGCGGTCTTCCAGCGAATGGAACGAGACGACCACGAGGCGACCACCGGGCTTGAGCACACGCTCGGCAGCAATGAGTGCGTTCTGGAGTTCCTCGAGCTCTTCGTTGACGAAGATGCGCAGAGCCTGGAACGTCCGCGTCGCCGGATGAATATCGCCGGGCTTGGAACGAACCACCCTGCCGACGAGATCGGCGAGCGCGCGCGTGGTCGCGAACGGCGTCTCCTGGCGGTCCGCGACGACAGCGCGGGCGATGCGGCGCGACTGCCGCTCTTCGCCGAGGAGATAAATGATGTCGGCGAGATCGCCTTCCGATGCGCGCGCCACGACATCGGCCGCAGTCGGGCCTGCCTGCCCCATCCGCATATCGAGCGGACCATCGAGGCGGAACGAGAAGCCGCGGCCGGCCTGGTCGAGCTGCATCGAGGACACGCCGACGTCCATCACGACGCCGTCGAGGCCTTGCGCCGCGCAGATTTCGGCGAGGTTGGAGAAGCGGTCTTCAACGAGCGTCAGCCGGCCCGCGGAGCGTTCGACCAGCTCGGCGCCGCCCTCGATCGCAGTACGGTCGCGGTCAATGGCGATCACCCGGGTTCCCGGCACGTCGAGGATCGCGCGGCTGTAGCCGCCGGCACCAAAGGTCGCGTCGATATAAAGGCCGCCTTCGCGTGGGGCGAGGTGGTCGATGGCCTCGCGGCCAAGAACGGGGATGTGCGGAGCCGAGCTCATGCGCCAAGCCTGCCGAGCGCCCCGCCGGACTCCCAAGTGAGATCGGGGACGAACAAGCTCATAACGCCTCGAATGATTCCGCGTCGCGGCGGTTCCACGACCCAACCCCCGTCCAACATGGTTACCGTGCCCGGTCGTCCCGGGCCACCAACCCAGTATTCCCCTTGGAATTTGTCGGGCAGCCATGGGATTTCGAGCCAAAATACGCTTTGGCCGCCTCGGGACGCAGGTCGGCTCTTCATCTCTCAGTAACGGCCCTTAGCGTTAAGAAAGCGTTGATCGACTCGCGACAAGTCGAAAAGCTGACGCGGCGGTGATGCTTCATCCACACACATGCGCCAAAATGCATCCGTTAACCTCGTCGCGCGGTTGCGCACGGCGGAGGGTAAAGGAATAGTAAAGAGAAGGGCTTGGCCCACTCTCTGTCTGTCTCGAGCTGTTTATGTCGTCCGGTTCGTCCACGCCGTCTGGATCTGATTCGAAGCGTCAACGCGTTCTCCCGGTTCCCAAGGCCGCCGCGAACATGCGGACGTTCGAGCCGGATTCCTCGATCGTCTCCGACATCATCCCCTCACCGAACCATGGCGACCGCAACAAGGGCCGGCAGCCCGATATGATCGTGCTACATTACACCGGCATGCCCGACGTCGAAGGTGCGCTGGCGCGGCTCTGCTCTGCGGGCACCGAGGTGTCGGCACATTATGTCGTGCTGGAAGACGGCCGCATCGTGCAATGCGTGCCGGAGGCCAGGCGTGCTTGGCATGCCGGCGTGTCCGCCTGGGCCGGCGAGGATGACATCAACTCCTGCTCGATCGGCATCGAGATCGTCAATCGCGGCCACGATTGGGGTTATCCCGAGTTTCCGCTGCGCCAGATCGCCGCCGTGATCGCGCTGTGCCGCGGCATCATGCTCCGCCGCAAGGTGCCGGCGCACCGGGTGCTCGGCCACTCCGACGTGGCGCCCGCGCGCAAGAAAGATCCCGGCGAAAAATTTCCGTGGCATTCGCTGGCCAATTCCGGCGTCGGCCACTGGGTCACGCCCGCGCCGGTGGTGCGCGGCGAGAGCCTGATGCTCGGCACCATCAGCGACGAGGTGCTGAGCCTGCAGCAGGCGCTCGCCCGATACGGCTACGGCGTTCCCCTCACCGGCAAATACGACGCCGCGACCATGGAAGTCGTCACTGCGTTCCAGCGCCATTTCCGCCCGGCGCGACTGGATGGGGTCGCGGATCACTCGACACTGTCGACCTTGCAGGCGCTGTTGGGGAGTCTCCCTCAGGAGACAGCGACTATCGCGTCGACGTGACGGCGACTGCCACACCCCGTCATTGCGAGCGAAGCGCAAGTGCTCCTCGCAATGACGGAGTATGTGGCGGCTACTCCATCTCCCTCATCCTTCGCGCGTACAGCCGTCGCAGCGGCTCCAACTGCGTCGCCTCCGTCGCCGCGCGATAGGCGTCGCGCGCCTCCTCCTTCCGGCCAAGCCGCCGCAGCAGATCCGCCCGCACCGCCGGCAACAGCTCGTAGCCATGAAGCCCGCCGCGTGCGGCGGTCGCATCCACGAGATCGAGTGCGCGCGCGGGGCCATCGACCATCGACACCGCCGCCGCGTGGTTGAGCTCGATCACCGGCGACGGATTGATGCGCAATAGCACTTCGTAGAGCCCGGCAATCTGCGGCCAGTCTGTCTGCTCATAGCTCGGCGCGCGCGCATGCAGCGCAGCGATCGCGGCTTGTACTGCATAGGGCTGCGGCCGGCCGGGCACGCGCAGTGCGTCGTCCACCAGACGGAGACCCTCCTCGATCTGTGCACGGTCCCACCGCGAACGATCCTGCTCTTCCAGCAGCACGATGTCGCCCGCAGCGGTCTGACGCCCTGCGCGGCGCGCATCGTGCAGCAGCATCAGCGCCAGCAGGCCCTTGATCCCCGCGCGATCGGGTAACAGCCGGTCGAGCAAGCGGCCAAGCCGGATCGCCTCGGCCGCAAGATCGGGTCGCATCAAATCCGCACCTGACGTCGCCACATAGCCTTCGGTGAAGACCAGATAGATTACGGCAAGCACACCCTCGAGCCGCGGCACCAGCGTGTCGCGCTCGGGGACCTCATAGGGAATGCCAGCGAGCCTGATCTTCTGCTTGGCGCGGACGAGACGCTGCCCCATCGCATCTTCAGTGACGAGGAAGGCGCGCGCGACCTGCGCCGTGGAGAGCCCGCAGACGGTGCGCAGCGTCAGCGCGACCTGGACTTCGGGCGCAAATGCCGGATGGCAGCAGGTGAAGATCAGCCGCAGCATGTCGTCGTCGAGCATTGCCGGCGGCTCGGCGGGCGCTTGCGCGTTCAGCTCGAGCTCGTGCACGAGCGCCTGCTCCTTGCCGCGGAAGACGGCCTGGCGCCTGATACGGTCGATCGCCTTGTGCCTGGCGACATTGACCAGCCAGGCACGCGCATTGTCGGGGACCTCGCACGCCGGCCAGCGCTCCAGTGCCACCGCAAAGGCGTCCTGGAGCGCGTCCTCGGCAAGATCGAAATCGCCGACGAGGCGGATCAGCGTAGCCAGCGCCCGCCCCGCCTCGTCGCGGAAGATCTTGTCGGTCTCGGACAATGTCATATGTCGATGCGCGGCCGCGCTATCACTTGTCGTAGACCCAGATCGGCCGCACCTCGATCGAGCCGATGCGCGCCGACGGAATCCGCGACGCGATCTCGATCGCGGTATCGAGATCCTTGGCCTCCACGAGGTAATAGCCGCCGAGCTGCTCGCGCGTTTCGGCAAACGGGCCGTCGGTCGTCAGCGTCTTGCCATCGCGCACGCGCACGGTCGTCGCGGTCGTGGTCGGCTGCAGCCGGTCGCCCGCCTTGAAATTGCCGCTCTGGATGATGCCTTGCGTGAAGGTCTGATATTCCGCCGTCATCTGCTGGCCGGCCGCCGGACGCATATTCGCGTACTCGGCTTCGTTCTGGTAGATCATCAGCAAATACTGCATCGCTTAACTCCTGTTGCACGGCTTGATCGCCGACATCCAGTCGAACGGAGCCCGCGCCCAACGACATCTTCAGGATAAATTATTTCGGGCGAACCGTGCATGGCGATATCGGCTTGCGGAACCGACACAAATGCTTCATGCGTAAGCCGTCAGTCGGCCGGACGGCCGCTCCGGCAAGTGCCGAAAGGCCGCCGGGGAGGAAAGTCCGGGCTCCCTTGACATACGGTGCCGGATAACGTCCGGCGGGGGCGACCCCAGGGAAAGTGCCACAGAGAACGAACCGCCCGCCTTCGCCCCTTCGGGGCTTCGGCGAGGCAGGCCCGCAAGGCTTGCCACGTCGTAGCAGCGTCAGCTGCGTAGACGGGTAAGGGTGAAAAGGTGCGGTAAGAGCGCACCGCGGCTGCGGCAACGGAGCCGGCATGGTAAACCCCACCGGGAGCAAAACCGAATAGGGACGGCGTAGCGGGCTGTTCGCGAAAGCGATAACGCCGCGGGGCGATGTCAGGCCCGCCGTCCGGGTAGGTTGCTCGAGGCCATGTGCAAACATGGTCCCAGAGGAATGGCCGTCACGTATCGTTCGCGCAAGCGGACGGTGCCTTACAGAACCCGGCTTACAGGCCGGCTGATATCCTAACGCGTTTTCGAGCGAAGTGGTTTTCCGGTTCGCGTGAAGAAAACGCGTCTTACCAAGAAGTGACGAGGGGTTCGATGCTGACCGCATCGGGCCCCTCACCATTTGGGCGCTCACTATCCGACGATCTCTTGCAACACGCCCATCAACGCCTCCGGCGCCGTCACGTTCGGCGCATGGCTTGCGTCGAGTTCGAAAGTACGCCAGCCATCCTCGCTCTTGGTGCGCTTCGCAAACTGCCCGAACACGTCGCCCGGCGGAATGCGCGTGCAATAGATGTAGCTCCGCGGCATCACCGGCTCGCCATGTTCGAGCTTCAGCTTCGTCTCGAAACATTTGATCGGCATGTTGATCCGGCGCGCGTTGAGCCAATCGAGATCGGCCTGCGGCGTATCCGGCGGCGGCGGGTTCGGCGGGATGCGATAGCCGTCGCCTGAGCTTGCAGCCTTGCGCATCGGCTCGCGCCCGCCCTCATGGAGATCGAACAGCGATTGGCCGTCACGCGGCACGAAGGCGTCGAGATAGATCAATTGCGTCACCCGCTCGCGCGCGCGATCGGCGACGCCGGTGGCGACCATGCCGCCATAGCTGTGGCCGAGCAGCACGATGTCCTCGAGGTCCTCGAATCTGATGACGTTGAGAATGTCCTGGATGTGCGTATCGAGATCGATCGCGGGACTGGCCAGATGCGCGCGCTCGCCGAGCCCGGTATAGGTCGGCGCAATCAGGCGATGGCCGGCCTGCGCCATCAGCGGGTGCATCTTCTTCCAGGCCCACCCGCCGGACCACGCGCCGTGACAAAGCAGGAAGGTTTTTGAGCGTGCGGCCATCGGCGTTTCCATCGTTCTTGTTTGTACGATGGAGTGTAGCGGCCGGTCGCGCGATGTAAACGCTACGGCTCCTTAAGCCGCGCGCGTGTTCACCTTGACGAAAACGGGTGCACCCTGACCAGCTTTGCGCCGCAGCTTGCCCGCCTCAAAACCATGCATGCCGATCTGCCATTGCAGCCCGACGATGGCACCCTTGGTCGGCTGCAGCAGCGCGAGCGAGGCGAACAAGGTCACCGGCAGCCACACAGCCAGTTGCAGCCAGACGGCCGGCGCATAGGCGGTCTCGACCGCGAGGATTGCCGGCACCACGAGATGGCCGACGACGACCATCACCAGATAGGCCGGGAAATCGTCGGCGCGCTGGTGAAACAGCTCCTCGCCGCAATGGTCGCAGGTATCCGCCACCTTCAGGAAACGGCCGAACGCGTGCCCCTCGCCGCAATTGGGGCATTTGCCCAAGAAACCGCGCCACATCGCTTTCGTGAGAGAGACTGAACCGGTCGCCATGACCCCACCTCTTCCTTTTCTACGATCCATACAATAATATATTGCATCCATACATTCAAAGGATATAGGCCTTAATTGCATGGATTGGACCCCTACAATCTCGGAGCTGAGCGGGCCGCGCTATCAGCGCATCGTCGAGGCCATGGAGGCCGATATCGCGGCCGGCCGGCTGGTGCGTGGGCAGCAATTGCCGACGCAGCGGGCGCTGGCAAAGGCGCTCGGCGTCGACCTCACCACGGTGACGCGCGCCTACACCGAGGCGCGGCGCCGCGGCATCATGGAGGCCCGGGTCGGCCAGGGCTCGTTCGTGTCGGAGACCAGCGCGCGCCGCGCAGTCGACCTGCCGCATCCCGTCGCGATCGACCTCTCGATGAACGTGCCGCCGCAACCACTCGAAGCGCAGCTCGACGAGCGCATCATCGCCGGGATGGAAGCCATCCGCGCGAAATCGGGCCTGACGGCGCATCTCAACTATCAGCCGCCCGGCGGCAGCGCACACGAGCGCGAGGTCGCGGCGCGATGGATGCGCGCACGCGTACCGCATGCGCATGCCGACAGGCTCGTGATCTTTCCCGGCGCGCAGACGATCCTGTTCAACCTGCTCGCCCATCTCGCACGCCCCGGCGACGTGATCCTCACGGAGGCCCTCACCTTCCCCGGCATCAAGGCCGCCGCGGCGCGGCTCGGAGTCAAGCTCGTCGGCGTCGCCATGGATGACGGCGGCATGCTGCCCGACGCGCTGGCGAAAGCTTGCCGCACGCATAGACCGAAAGCGGTCTATCTCATTCCGACGCTGCACAATCCGACCACCGCGACGCTTCTTCCCGAACGCCGCAGCGCCATCGCGAAGATCATCAACGATGCCGATACGATTCTGATCGAGGACGACGCCTACGGGCTGCTCGATCGCTCGGCATCGCCGATCGCCAATCTCATTCCGGAACGGACATATCTCGCGACCACGCTGTCAAAATGCATCGCGCCCGCGCTACGAGTTGCCTATCTGACGACGCCCGACAGCAGCTCGCAGCGGGAGATGCGCAACTATTTGCAGGCGACGGTGCAGATGCCGGCGCCGCTGATGGTCGCGCTGGTGACGCATTGGATCGAGACCGGCATCGCCGACCGCATCATCACCGCCATCAGGAGCGAGGCCGTCGGCCGCCAGCAGCTCGCGCAACGGGCGCTCAAAGGATTCGAGTTCCAGGCCAAGTCCGCCGCTCACCATCTGTGGCTGCGGCTGCCGGAGGGCCGTCCGGACGTCGCGGCGCATCTGCTGCGGAATGGACTTGCAGTGGTCGCCGGCGAGGCCTTCACCGTCGACGGGACCCCGCCACACGCGGCACGCGTCTCGCTTGGCGCCGCGCGCAACAGGGCGGAATTGACGGAAGCGCTACGCATCCTGGTCGGCGCGCTGCACAGGCCCGCCGACACCAGACAGATCGTCTAGCAATAGCCTATTGATGCTGGCGGCGATGCCGCGAGCGCACGACCGGCGCGACGGGGGACGGATAGGCCGCATAGGCTTCGCTCGGCGCGACGGACTCGCCGCGGGCCCCGCGCCCGGCTGGCGTGAGCTGGCCGCCATTCAGAACATCGCGGTCGGGATGGGCAGCCTGATAGGCCGCGGGCTCGGAAAACTGGGCTTGCGCTATTGTCGGCATCAAGGCGGCCGCCGACACCAGCGCGGCCGCGACGGCTATCTTCGTGCGGGTCATCGTCCTTCTCGATATGCTCATTCGGGAGTCTGGCCGATCGAACCGCATGATAGCGTCGAGCGGGCCCCAGGTTGAAGTACGAGCATCATGTAGGCCTGTCTTTCGCGAACGCCCGCCACTGCGGATCACGCTTGCGTGCGGTTTTGAAATTGACCTGCACCGCCGCAGCTGTGCTATGCGAGCGATGGCGATCAACAGTTCGGGATCGCCCAGGCGACAGGGACAATCTGTTGGAAATACTCACCTACGCGCTGCTGCTGCTCGGCGCACTGGCCGGGGGCTTCGTCTCGGGCCTTGCCGGATTCGGCACGGCGCTGATGGCGCTCGGCATCTGGCTCTACGTGCTGCCGCCCTCGCTCGCGGTGCCGCTGGTGCTGATCTGCTCGGTGATCGCGCAGAGCTCGACGCTGCCGTCGATGTGGAAAAGTTTTGATCTTTCGCTGGTCTGGCCGTTCCTGATTGGAGGACTGATCGGCGTGCCGCTGGGCACCATGCTGGTCGCCTCCGCCGATCCAAAAGTCTTCAAGCTGAGCGTCGGCGTGCTGCTGCTGATCTTCTCGACCGCGCTGTACCTCAACAAGAAGCCGCTCGCCGTCACCTTCGGCGGCCGCATTGCCGACGGCGCGATCGGCTTCGCCGGCGGCATTCTTGGCGGTCTCGCCGGACTGTCGGGGCCACTGCCGATCCTGTGGGCCAACATCCGCGGCTGGAACAAGCACGAGCGGCGCGGCATCTTCCAGCTCTTCAATTTCACCGTGCTCGCCACCGCTTTGGTGTTGCAGACGGCCTCGGGCCTCGTCGCGTTCAAGGTGGTCTGGCTCGCGGTGGTCGCATTTCCGGGCACGCTGATCGGCGCATGGGCCGGCGCGCGCGTCTATCACGCGCTGAGCGACAAGCATTTCGGCGATGTCGTGCTCGGTCTGTTGTTCCTGTCGGGCCTCGGCCTCGTCTGGAACAGTTTGGGCACGCACTAGCTCCGTATTGTCTTCGCCGCGAGCGCCACGCCGCCGGCAATTCCGACGCCAAGCACGTAGATCCTCCCCCTCGGCAACAGCAACGCGATCAGCGCGACGGAGCGGCCTGGCGCGCGAGAGCGCGCCGCCCAGATCCGGGGACAAGCGCTCGCTACGCGGGCGCGCGTACAGGAGACGCCACGGGCTCGGGGGCAGCCTGCTCGGGGGACTCCTCGTGCCGAAGCACCACAAGGCGCTTCCTGAATTCACGCCGTAGCAGCCACAAGCTCAGGGCCGCCTGCAGCGTGGTCGTCGCGATCGACAGGTACCAGACATGCTCCATCCGAAAGCCTGGCCACGTCGAGAGCCAGATCGACGGCAGGGAATAGGTGAGGACCCGCGTTGCCGAGGTCAACAACACCGGCTTGGTGTTGCCGAGCCCCTGAAACAGGCTGGAGCAGGTGAAGATCAGGCCCTGCGCCACCATGTTGAGCGAGACGATGCGCAGGAAAAGCGAGGCAACCGCCATCGTCTCCTGATCTTTCGAGAAGCCGGTAAGCAACAGACCAGGCACGAGCTGCGCCGGGATCAAGAAAACAATCATCACGGCGGTCGCGACAAGCGCCGCCTTGACAAACGTCTCCCTCACGCGCGCTCCATTGCCGGCGCCGAAGTTCTGGCCGGCGATCGGTCCTGCGGCAAGGGCGATGGCGAGCGCCGGCATCTGCATCAGGCCGAGGAGACGCGTCCCGATGCCAAATCCGGCCTGTGCCGCCGAGCCGAAAACGCTCAGCACGTAATAGCCCACGGCCATGATGATGAAGACCATCGCGAACTCGCCGCCTGCAGGCAGGCCGACATTGAGGATCCTCTTCCACTCTCGAAGCTGCGGTCGCCATTGCGCGGGATTAAAGGCGACATAGCGTTCCAGTTTCAGGAAATACACCAGCAGCATCAGCACACCGATGAAGACGGCAATCGAGCTTGCGAGGCCCGCTCCGGCAACACCGAGCGCGTGCCCGGTGCCCCAACCCGAGATCAGGACCGGCGCCAGCGCGATGTTGATGGCCACTGCAAGCGCTTGAACCACCATGCTCGGTCGCACGATGCCCGTCGCCCGCAACGCAGACGCCATGACTTGCGACGCAAACTGCAGCGCCAAAGCCGGCATGAACCAGAGCAGATAAATCGCGCCGGCTTCGACCGTGGCCTCATCGGCCGCGACCGCGCGCATATATGGGCGCGACAATACGAAGCCCGCGCCCAGGGTCAGGAGCCCGAACAGCACCGATAGGAGGACCGACTGGTTGAAGACGAGGTTGGCGTCGCCGCGATCCTTGCGCCCCACCGCGTGCGCCATCAGTGCCACCGTGCCGACGCCGAGCACCTGCATCAGCGCATTGACGAGAAAGCCGGCATTGCCGGCCGCGGCGACGCCTGCGATTGCCGCATCGCCCAGTCCCGACACGAAATACAGGTCGACGAGCTGGCAGATCATGATCGTGATCATGCCGACCACGATCGGTGGCGCCATGCTCAGGATGTGGCTCACGATGGAGCCGCGTGTCAGGTCCTTCATGTCATCCATCCTCTGGCGGCGCGACGGCGGGCTTTCGTCTCGCCGGCCGCGCGCCCCTCATTCCGCTGCTGCGATCTGTCCGAGCTCCACCACCTGGCGCTCGAACAGGCCGCGATAGATGCCGCCGGGCTTGGCCGCGAGCCTGGCATGCGTGCCTTGCTCGACGATCTCGCCGCGGTCGAACACCAGGATGCGATCGAGGCTCTTCACCGTCGACAGCCGGTGCGCGATCACGATCGAGGTGCGGCCTCGCATCAGCCGCTCCATCGCCTGCTGGATCAGCGCCTCGGATTCCGAATCGAGGCTCGAGGTCGCTTCGTCCAGGATCAGCACCGGCGCATCGGCCAGGAAGGCGCGCGCCAGCGCCACGCGCTGCCGCTCGCCGCCGGAGAGCTTGACGCCGCGTTCGCCGACCAGCGTGCCGTAGCCCTTGGGCAGGCGCACGATGAAGTCGTGCGCGTTGGCCAGCCGTGCCGCCTGCTCGATCGCCTCCAGGCTGGCGCCGGGCCGGCCATAGGCGATGTTCTCGGCGAGCGAGCGGTGAAACAGGATCGGGTCCTGCTGCACGATCGCGATCTGGCTGCGCAGCGAATGCTGCGTCGCCTTAGCGATGTCTTGCCCATCGATCAGAACGCGGCCGCCGGTGACGTCGTAGAGCCGCTGCACCAGCTTGACGAAGGTGGTCTTGCCGGAGCCGGAACGGCCGACGAGACCGACGCGTTCGCCGGCGCGGATCGTGACCGACAGTCCGTCATAGAGCGGCGCGTGATGGCCGCCGTAATGGAACGTGACGTCGTCGAACACCAGCTCGCCGCGCTCGATCGCGATCGGCCGCGCGTCCGTCGCGTCCGCAATCCCGATCGGCTCGTCGTGGATCGCCACCAGCTCCTCCATGTCGTTGACCGAGCGCTGCAGGTTGTTGATGTGCATTCCGACGTCGCGCAAATAGGCATGGATGACGTAATAGCTCGTCAGCACATAGGTGACGTCGCCGGGCGAGGCCCGCCCCGACATCCACAGCAGCACGGCGCCGCCGATCACGGAGGCGCGCAGGGCCAGCAACACCGAGAGCTGCGCCAGATTGGTGTAGTTGTAGCGCAGCCAGGTCCGCCGCACGCGCACGCGCCAGCGGTTGACGACACGGGCAAGCCGCGCATCCTCGCGCGCCTCCGCGCCGAACGACTTCACCACGGCGTTGCAGGTCAGCGCATCCGCCAGCGTGCCGCCGACCTTGGTGTCCCAGGCATTGGAGATGCGCGCTGCTGGCGCGATGTAACGCGTCGAGAACAGCACCGTCATCGTGACATAGGCCAGCGCGCCCAGCGCGATCACCGCGCCGAGCGAGGCCCAGTGCACGCCGAGCAGGATCATCGACCCGATCAGCACCAGCAGCGACGGCGCCAGCGCCATCAAGATGGTGTCGTTCAACAGGTCGAGCGCCCACATGCCGCGGGTCACCTTGCGCACCGTGGATCCCGCGAAGGAGTTGGCGTGCCAGTCGGTCGAGAACCGTTGCACGCGCATGAAGGCTTCCTGCGCGACCTCGGACATGATCTTCAGCGAGAACGGCACGATGGCCTGGAGGCCGGTCAGCCGCAGCACCATGGAGGCTGCGCCCAGCGCCACGATACCGCCCAGCGCCATCAGCGCCGCGTGACGCGCGGCGGGATCGGATGGGCCGCGCGTCAGGGCGTCGACCAGATGTCCGGAGAAGACCGGCATGAACAGGTCGGCGATGGTCGCACCCAACAAGCCGCCGGCCACGACGAGGGTACGCCCCGGCTGCTTCAGCCAGTGCCGGAACACGAAGGGCAGCACCACGCGTATCGCCGCGGGCCTTTTTGACAGAGCGGTCATGGCATCATCCGGCCGCTTATGCCGCGGGCCGGCTCCATTGATGGACGCAGGCCGGCCGCGAGGGCCGAGACGGCGTCACTTGAAGTTGGGTTTGACTTGGGAAGCGGAGCGATCGGGACTGGAAGCCCAATCGAAGCTGGCGGAAGAGGCCTCTAGGAGGCCGAGCAGATACCGAGCCAGAACATCATCGAGCGCGGGCGTGCGATCTGCGAATGCGACGAAATCATGCAAATCCTCCCGGTTCGATGGAATGAGGTGCGCTTTATAGATGTGTCAGTGGTGATTTGCAACGGGGCTCGCGCGAGATCACGCACGAGTGTTGCAAATTGGTGCGCGTCGCCGCGCGCTCCTCCGTCATGCCCGCGTAGGCGGGCGTCCAGTACGCCGCGGCGCCTCGGCTCTATTACATGCTTTTCGGAATACTGGATCGCCCGGTCAAGCCGGGCGATGACACCGAATGAGTGGCTGGCTTAATGCGCGTCGCCGCTGGCGCCGAACGGCGAGGCCGGCTTCTTCAACAGCGTGACGAGCAGGGTGAGGCCGAGATAGAACAGCGTCAGGATGAAGAAGGCATCGCCGAAGCCCATCACCACGGCCTGGCGATGCACGAGCTGCGACAGCTGCTTCATCGCCATCAGGGTGGAATCGCCGAGCCCCTGGAACTTCTGCATGAACATGGTCAGGGTTTCGGTCGCGGTCGCGTTGCCCCAGGTCACGCGCTCCTGCAGGCGCGTGATGTGCAAATCGGTGCGGTCGTTGAGCACGGTGTTGATGACGGCAAGACCCACCGCGCCGCCGAGATTGCGCATCAGATTGAAGAGGCCCGAGGCGTTCTTCACCCGGTCGGGCGCGAGCGTGCCGAGCGCGATGTTGTTGGTCGGCACCATCGCGAACATCATACCGATGCCGCGCAGGATCTGCGGAATCAGCAGCTCGTAGAAATCGTAGTCGCGCGTGATCCAGGTCATCTGGTAGGAGCCGAGCGCGAACACGACGAGCCCGAATGCGATCATGTAGCGCATGTCGTACTTCGCCATCAGACGGCCGACCACCGGCGCGACCAGGAACATGGTGATGCCTGAGACGAACATGGTCTCGCCGATCATCAGCGCGCTGTAGCCACGCACTTCGGCGAGGTAGCGCGGATAGATGTAGGTGAGGCCGTAGAGGCCGATGCCGATGCAGAACTGAAGGACGCAGCCGATCGCGAAATTGCGATTGGAAAAGGTGCGCAAATTGACGATCGGCTCGGCCGCCGTGAAGACGCGCCAGAAGAAGGCAATCGCGGAGATGCCACAGATCCAGGCGCAGATCGCGACCGAGGGGTCCTGCATCCATTCATATTGCGGCCCTTCCTCCAGCACGTATTCCAGCGTGCCCAGGAAGCCGGCCATGAACAGCAGCCCCCACCAGTCGAAACGATCGAGCAATTCGAAATGCGGCTCGTCGAAATCGACCAGCGCCAGCACGCCGATAGTGATGCCGATGCCGGGCACGACGTTGATGAAGAACAACCAGTTCCAGGACATCAGGTCGGTGATGTAGCCGCCGACGGTCGGTCCGATGGTCGGCGCCAGCGTCGCGACGAGCCCGATGATGGGACCGACGATGTGGAATTTGGTGCGTGGGAAGACGGTGTAGGCGGAGGCGAACACCGTCGGGATCATGCCAGCGCCGAGAAAACCTTGCAGCGCGCGCCAGAGGATCATCTCCTCGATGGTGGTGGCAAAGCCGCAGAGCAGGCTCGATGCGGTAAAGCCGGCCGCCGAGATCGCGAACAACAGCCGCGTGCCGAAGGCGCGCGACAAGAATCCCGACAGCGGGATCGCGATCACTTCGGCGATCAGATAAGCGGTCTGGACCCAGGAGACTTCACTGGAGCTTGCGGACAGGCCGGCCTGGATTTCACTCAGGGACGCCGAGACGATCTGGATGTCCAGGATCGACATGAACATCCCGAACACCATGATGATGAAGGCGAACAGCCGCTTCGGCGCGATGCGCTCCGAAGCGGTGTCCGCCATCATGGCAGGTGAAGCGGTCGTGGCGTTGGCCATGGTCTAACCTCGCGGCGCAGGCGCGCTACTGCGGATGGATCATGGTGGCGTCGTCGAGATCGACCTCGCTGTCGGCGTCGGCCGCGCCCTTGTTGGTGTCGACCGTCGCAGTGACCGACATGCCGGCACGGAGCAGGTTTTGCTTCGCGACCGACTTCGGCACGCGGATGCGGACCGGCACGCGCTGCACGATCTTGGTGAAGTTGCCGGTGGCGTTGTCAGGCGGCAGCAGCGTGAATACCGAGCCCGAGCCCGCCGCGATGCTGTCGACGACACCGGAGAACTTGCGCATGCCGTAGGCGTCGACCTTGATCGTCACCGGCTGACCGGGGCGGATGCGCTTGAGCTGGGTCTCCTTGAAATTGGCGTCGATATAGACGTTGTCGAGCGGCACGACGTTGCCGAGCCGCTGGCCCACCGCGACGAAGTCGCCGGCGCTGACGAGCCGGTTCGAGAACGTGCCGTCGACCGGCGCGCGCACCGCGGTGAAGGCGAGATCGCGCTCGGCCTTGGCCAGCGTGGTCTTGAGCTCGGCGAGCTGCGCCTGCGCTTCGGCCTGCTGCGCCTTGGCGACGTCGACATTGCTGAGCGCGACGTCGTAGGCGGCCTGCGCAGCCTTGACCGCGGCGGCGCCCTGGTCGCGTCCGGCTTCGGAGCTCTCGAAGGTGGCGCGCGAGGCAAACCCCTTGTTGCTCAGCGCCTGCTGGCGCTCATAATCGAGGTCGGCGCGCTTGAGGCCGGCTTCGGCGGAGACGAGCTGCGCCTTGGCCTGTGCGACCTGGCTGTCGAGTGCCGCGACCTGGCGGCCGATGCGATCGATGGTGGCCTGCTGGGTCGCGATCCTGGTCGCGGCGGCGTCGACCGCGATCTTGTAGTCGCCGTCGTCGATGCGGAAGACGATGTCGCCGGCGCGGACCCTCGTGTTGTCGCCGGCGAGGATCGAGGAGACGTGGCCGGCAACGCGCGCGCCCAGCATGGTGTTATTGGCGCGGACATAGGCGTCGTCGGTCGCGACGTAGAAGCGGCCAACCAGGGTGTAATAGCCGGCATAGCTCGCGGCCGCGAGCGCCAGCACCAGCCCCACTCCCATCATCACGAATTTGCGCTTGCCGGACTTCGGCGCGCCGGCGGCGGCGGGCGCGTCTGGGGCTGCGGCCGGCTTGTCGGTCACGGGCTGCTCCGGCGCCTCGCTGGGGCGGCGCTTGGTTTCCTCGGCCACATGAGAGCGCAACTGCTCGGCGAGAACCACAGACGTCTCGGTGGCAGCGTCACCACCCGCGGGCGTCGGCGTCTCCACGGCGTCCGGGCGAAGGACGCGCGCAGCCTGGTCTCTCACTACGGCCATGAAGGCCTCCCCAAAAAAAGCGCGATGAGGGACGGCCGCCGTGCGGCCGGGTCCCTCTCGCCGATCCCAAATATCATTGACCGAACGGTTCGGTCAATATAGATAATATTCCCGGGCAGACCCTACTGGCCCGAATCCTTTATTTCGGTTTCATGACCCTCGACCGATGCAAAAACCTTCCGAGACCCTGAACCAATGGTTGTAGCCGACCGCGAACATCTGCACGTCATCCAGGAGGAGGACAGCTCCAAACGCCGCCAGATCCTGGACGGGGCCCGCAAGGTGTTCATGGATCTCGGGTTTGACGGCGCCAGCATGGGCGAGATCGCCCGCGCTGCTCAGGTCTCCAAAGGCACGCTTTACGTCTACTTCGCCGACAAATGCGCGCTATTCGAAGCCATCCTCGAGCAGGAGGCGCTCCAGCACGGGCAGGTCGCGTTCAATTTCGATCCGGCACGCGATGTTGAAACCACGCTGAAGGATTTCGGCCGGGCCTACAACCGTCTGCTGTGCCGGCCCGGCGGCGGATCGGCGATCCGTACCGTGATGGCGATCGCCGAGCGCATGCCCGATCTCGGCCGCCGCTACTATGCGCGGGTGCTGGACAAGTCCATCAACCGCCTCTCCGACTATCTCAACACCCATGTCGCCTCCGGCGATCTCGCGATCGACGATTGCGATCTGGCGGCGTCGCAGTTCATGGAACTGTGCAAGGCCTCGCTGTTCCTTCCCTTCGTCTTCCAGGCCGCGCCTGCGCCGTCCGAAGAGCGAATGAGCGAAGTCGTCGACAGCGCGACACGGATGTTCCTGGCGGCTTATCGGGCGAAGTAGCCGCGCAAAATAACCTCTCGCCGTCATTGCGAGCGCAGCGAAGCAATCCAGAATCTCTCCGCGGGAACACTCTGGATTGCTTCGTCGCTTCGCTCCTCGCAATGACGGCTGAGTTGCGCCTGTAGAAGTCTCAGCATTATATTTGGGCTCATGTCCCGTGATCTCCGCCCGCCGGTCGATATCCTCCATTACGAGATTGTCCAGGAACAGGCCTCCGCGCTTGGACGGATGGGCCGCACGCTCGAGCAGGCGCTCGCGCGCTTGCGCGAGTTCGACGCCGCCCATGCCCTCCCTGAGGCGCCGGCCTCGATGCAGCCAGCCAGGCGCAAGCTGGTGATGGACGCCGGCCACGCGCTCTGGATGTTCGTGGTGCAGCGTGAGGCGACCGGCCTTCGCGACAGCCGCCACATCATGCGGACCTACAACGTCCCGTCCGAGGTGCAGCTGTGCATGGGGCTGGTCCCAGCACCGTCGAAGTCGGGCTGAAAATGATTTTCGACGGCGCCGGAATACGTGAAGAACAGGTACCGAGAACCGGACATATGCGGTGCAGCGATAACCGGCTTTGCCGCTGGAAAGCCTGATCCGTCTTGCGCTTATGCTCCGATTGCGCGGAGCGCCTTATAGCCCGCGGCAACCGACGCCATAGATTTGATTCTTCCGTCTTCGAGCGCTTTAATCACTTCCTGCAGCGACATCAATACAACTTCGACTCCTGACGCCTCTTCCAATTCGTCAAGGCGTTGCCTGCCTGTCAGCGCACATCCGCTCGCAAGGAAAATATGCACTAGATTCGAATTCTTGGTTGAATCGTCAAAGCAAGTTCCGAGGTCGATCATGTCGCTCGGCGAATAGCCGGTCTCTTCTTCAAGCTCCCGCGCTGCTGCCGTCATCGGTGATTCCGACTGAAAGGTGCCGGCCGGGAATTCCAACGTGATTGCCTGCACGCCATGCTTATACTGCCGAACGAGGATAAGATCGTTTTCTCTTGTGAGCGGGACCGCAATAGCCACATTAGGCCGCTGCGAGACAAAGTAGTCGTCAACAACGCGCCCATTGGGCAATTTAACGGTGTCTCGCCGGAGCTTATACCAGCGGTGGTCGAAGGCCATTTCGCTCGACAGTAGTGTCCAAGGCTGAATCAAGAGACCTTCCTCGCTGGTGAGATGGCCGTTTGAGGTTAACTGGCCCGTTCCGGCACTGGCGACTCCAATTCGTCCTGCACCGCGTATAGCAGATTCAATCGCCTGAGCCAGACCGTGCGTGAATCTGGCAATCGAGTGTTCGCGCGCATTGCGCGAGCCGCGCCATGTCCGAAGTGGGAAGGCTGCCCATCATGCTCAACGCGGGAGACTTCCGTCTTGCGCCGGTAGCTGACCTTTATGAGTACACGACCTAGTCGGTCACCTGCTTCCGTAACGCAGCGAGATCGTTGACGACCATCTTGGTTGGGCCGGTCCAGATGATGCCGTCGTCCTGGAGGCGGCTGAGGATCAGGCTGATCGACTGGCGCGTGGCGCCGATCATGCGCGCGAGATTGGCCTGCGTGATGCGGCCGAGCGAGATCGGGCCACTCTCGTCCTGGGCCGCGTTCTCGCATAGCTTGACCAGCAGCAGCACCAACCGTTCCGCCGCCTTCTGTCCCGCCAGCGTCTGCGCCAGCATCGAATAGGTCTCGCCCTTGAAGCCGAGGCACTCGATCAGCGCGATTGCGAACGACGGCGACTGCGCGATCAAGCGGCGGACCGCATCCTGGTCGAGATGCAGTGCTTCGACGCGCCCCAGCGCGCGGGCCGACCAGCTGTGGCGGTGATCGCCGAGGATATAGGGCGCGCCGACGAAGTCGCCTGCCTCCCAGGTCGACAGCATCAATTCGCGCCCCTGCGTGCCGGCATGGGTGCTTTCGACGATCCCGTTCAGGATGATGTGGACGCCGTTTGCGGGCTCGCCCTCCCGCAGCAGATATTCGCGGTTCTGGTAGGTCGCGAGCCTGCCGGTTCGCATCACCAGCTCCAGATCGGGCTTGTCCAACGCCTTCAGCACATAACGTCCGGTCCCGGGCCGTGGCAGTTCGGCGCGCGGCTCAGTTGGATCGGCCACCTCATGCGCATCGCTGCGCCCCACGATCGGTCTCCCTTCGAGTGACGGCTCGAAGGCTAGGAGGTCTCCGCTCAGATTGCAACGCGGCGCAGAAGTTCGGGCTGGGCCGAAGCCTCCACGAAAGCGCAAGCCAGATCGGTGAGCAGGCGCTCACGGCCGGCCGGCGCCAGGAACGTAACGCCATAGGGCACGCCGGCTGCGGTGACGGCGTTCGGAACGGCGATCGCGGCCAGGCCCAGCGGATTGGCGTAATTGGTGTAATAGCCGTTGTTGAAGTTGGCCGTCAGCGGATCGCGCGCGACATCGTCGATGCTCAGCACGGTCCCGACCGTCGGCACGACCAGCGCATCGTGAACTTGCCAGAAGTCGCGCAGCGACCGCTGGACCTCCTTGACCTTGTAGAGCGCACGATAGGCATCGGCCGCCGTGAACTTCCGGCTGCCGATGACGAGGTCGCGCACGATCTTCACGCCTGCGTCCGGATTGGCGTCGAGGAACGCGCCGACCGAGACGTCCCGCTCGGCGAGGAAAGGTCCGAAAAACATCAAATCGTTGACCGAAATGAACGGCGAGAAATCGACCGATGCGACCGACAGATCGAGCTGCCGCAGCTTGCGAAGCCCATCGCCGAACAGCGCCTCGGTCTCCGCATTGCCAAAGAATCTGAGCTGATCCGGACGCGGCGTTGCGATGTTGAGCGGCCGCGCTGGAGATGCCTGCTCCGTCCATCCGGCGAAAGCTTCCGGTGAAAAACAGTCCTCGACATCGCGCCGCGCCAACACGCGATAGATCTCGTGGCCATCGCGCGGATCGCGCGTGTAGAGCGAGATGGTATCAAAACTACGGCACGCGTAGACCATGCCGCGCTGACTGAAGGCGCCGGGCGCCGGCTTGAAGCCGGTCACGCCGCAATAGGACGCCGGCACCCGGCCCGATCCGCCGGTATCGGTGCCGAACGCAAACGACGAGGTGCCTGTCGCGACCGACACCGCGGCGCCGGAGCTGGAGCCGCCGGGGATGTAGTCGGGATTATGCGGGTTGCGGGCAACGCCATAGGGCGAGCGCACGCCGACGAGGCCGGTCGCGAACTGATCCATATTGGTTTTGCCGAGATAGATCGCGCCGGCGGCGATGGCGTCGGCGACAACCGGGCTCGTTGCCTTCGCGGTGTAGGCGAATTCCGGGCAGGCCGAGGTGGTCTGCTCGCCGGTCACGTCGATACAATCCTTGACCGAGAACACGAGGCCGTAGAGCGGCAGCTCGCCGATCTCGCCAATGCGGGCATCGAGCGCGCGGGCCTTCGCCATGACGCCTTCGGGATTTGCCGTCGAGATCCAGACGCCGCTCTGGTCGGCGTCGTCAAGGCGCGACAACACATGCGCGGCGACATCGGACGGCTTGAGCTCGCCGCGGCGATAGGCGGCACGGAGGTGGCGAGGTGCGAGATTCATATCGGTCACGTGCATGCGGGAACTGGCAATGTGCCGGCGGGACAGGCCCGCCGGCACCGACCCTAGCGGCCGATCACCTTCTCCAGATAGGCGGGCTGGATGAAGGCTTCGAAGTCCGCGCGCGGCAGCAGCTTCGGCAGACGCTCTTGCTTCACCAGGAAATCGGCGGTCGAGATCAGCGTGTCGACGAACTTGCCCTTTTTCGCGGATGTGCCGAGATACTCCTCCGTGAGCTGCTTGTTGCACGGGATCATCCCGGTGCCCTTCATCATTCGCTGCGCGTCTTCGATGGGCAGCGAAAGCTCTTCCGCGATGATCTCCGCGGTCTTCTCCGGGTTCTTCAGCCAGAAATCGATGCCTTCGCATTCGGCCTTGATGAACTTGTCGACGTAGGACGGATACTTCTCCGCAAACGCGTTCATGACGACGCCGATGTCCCAGGTCGGGTAGCCGCGCTTGGCCATCTCGCCCGAGGTGACGAGGATCTTGCCGCCGTTTTTCACGGCCTTGCCAAGATTTGGTTCCCAGAACCAGGCCGCGTCGATGTCGCCGCGAAGCCAGGCCGCCGCGATGTCCGACGGCGCGAGGTCCAGAATCTTCATCGAGGCGGGATCGACACCCTCGTCCTTGAGCGCCTGGAGCAGGAGGTAGTGTGTCGTAGAGCCGAACGGCGCGGCGACCGTCTTGCCCTTGAGATCCTTGAGCGAGGCGATGTTCTTGTCGGTGCGAACCACCAGCGACTCGACGTAGTCGAGCATGTTGATCACCAGGATGCCCTTGATCGGCAGGGCGCGCGTCGCGCCGATCGCGGTCGGCGGATTGCCGAGGCCGCCGAAATCGACGTCGTTGCCGGCGATCGCGCGCAGCATGTCGCCACCGCCGCCGATCTTGACGTATTTGATGTCGACGCCCGGCATCTCCTTGGCGAGCAGGCCAAGATGCTTGGTGACCAGCTGCGCGTTGACGAGGTTCAGATAGCCGACGGTCACCTTCGCCGGCTTGTCCTCGGCGCGGACTGCGGCCGTGAGCGCCAACGTGGTAACCGCGAGCGTCGCAATCAGTCTCTTCATGGAGGTCTCCCCTACGATCAGAATTGGATTCAGGCCCACGGCATCAACAGTTTCGCGATGCCGCGCATCATGAGATCGAGCACGACGCCAGTGAGACCGAGCACGATCAGCCCCATGATCACGACGTCGGAGAGTAGGAATTTTGCGGCGTCCCAGATCATCCAGCCGATGCCGGCGGATGCCGCGACGATTTCGGCGGCGACGAGAACGGTGTAAGTGAATCCGAGCGAGATGCGCATGCCGGCGAGAATCAGCGGTCCCGCCGCCGGCAAATAGACGTGAAACAGCAGGTGGCGCCGGGTCGCGCCGAGCGACTGGGCGGCGCGCACATAGACCGGGTCCACGCTGGTGACGGCCTGGATTGTCGAGATGACGATCCCCGGCAGACCGGCAAGAAACAGCAGCGACAGCTTCGAGCTCTCACCGATGCCGAGCCACATCACCAGCAGCGTATAGAGGCCGAGCGGCGGCAGTGGCCGGTAGAACTCGATCAACGGATTGAGCAGCGCGCGTGCGTTGCGCGACACGCCCATGAGGACGCCGAGCGGGATGCCGATCAGGCAGGCCAGCGTGAAGGCCGTGAGGATACGATACAGGCTTGCGCCGAGATGCTGAAGCAGCGTCGCGCCCTGATATCCCTTCGTCATCGTCTTGACGAACGCGGCCCAGACCGCCTGCGGCTTCGGCAGGAACAGCTCGTTGGCCCAGCCCATCTCCGTGACGATGGCCCAGCCGGCCAGCAGCACGGCGACGGTCAGCGTCGAGAGCAGCACCGATCGCGAGACCTTCGGAAGCCGCAGCCGCAAGCTGCCGCGTCGCGTGCGATCCGGCGAGATTGGAATCGTCATGTGGGTCGCCTCGACGCTCATGTCCGCACTCCCAGGATCTGCATGATGGTCAGCGCGTAGATCCGCGTCGCCATCACCGACTTGGTGATCGAGATGTTCTCGTTGTCGACGGCCCAGCCGTCTTCTCCGGGACCGAACGTCACCGCATTGATGCCGGCTTCGCGGAAGCGGATCGTGTCGTTGAAGGCGTTCTTGCGGTTGACCCCGGGCTCGCGGCCCATCAGACGCCGATAGACCGCGCGCAAGGAGCGGCAGGGCTCCTCCTCGACCGGCACCGGCTCGGTCGCGTTGACGAACAGCGAGCCCGGCACCTGGCGCACCTCGACCTTGACGTCGTTCACGCCGGCAAAAGTGTCCCGTCCGAGACGCTCGATGTCCGCAATCACGCTCGATAGCGTCATGCCGGGCACGATGCCGACCACGGCGAGCGTGATGGTGCAGGCATCCGGCGAGAACTGCATCTCGCCAGGCAGGCCGGACCGAATGCGCACCACGGCGCAGCAGGGCGGCGTATGTCCCATGAACTTGCTGGGGACATGCGTGAACGCCATGTCCTTCAACTTCGGCAACAGCTTTGCCGCTTCCATGATGGCGTTGACGCTGATGTCCGGTCGCCAGATGTGCGACTTGATCCCGTGAACGGTGAGCTCGATCAGGCAGTGGCCGGAATTGGCCACCGACAGGTTCATGCCCCAGTCCTTGTTGACGTCGCCCCAGGCGGTCGGCTCGGCCGTGATCTCGTAGTCGGCGGTCAGGCCAACCTTGTTCAACATGTAGATGGAGCCCTCGGTGCCGTTCCGCTCTTCATCGACGGTGTAGCAGCACATCAAGGTGCCATCGAACTTCACACCCGCTTCGGTCAGGGCCTGCACTGCGAGCAACGATGCAGCGAGATTTCCGCGCGTGTCGGACGTGCCGCGCGCGTAGAGCAGATCGCCATGGCGCGTCGCCTTGAACGGATCGAAATCCGTCATGTGCCATTTCTCGGGCTCGACGGCCGGATAGGTGTCGAGGTGATCGTTGAGAATGAGCGAGGGGGCGCCGTCGCGTCCCTTGAGCACGCCCAGCACGTTCGGCCGGTGCGGCTGCGCGCTGTGCTTGGTGACCGCCATGCCGAGCGCTTCGAGCTTGCCCGCGACCAGCATCGAGATCGCCTCTTCCTCGGCAGGCGGCAAATCGGGATCCAGCGGATTGCCGGAACGGGGCTGGCCGGTGCGGATCAGCTCGGACGCGAGTTCAAGCCAGCGCTCCTCCGTGATGCGCGACAGCACGCGCTGTTCGAGATCCGAATAAGGAGGGCTGACAGGCATCTGCATGACGGGATCCGCTGGCTCACGGCGCCGGCAGCGCCGCTTCGTGGCAGCCTCCTCATTGCAGCGACTGTGCCAACTGCCGAAAAAGCCAGCCACGGCACAACTGTGCCTTCAATTTCAACGACTTAGGCAAGAATTGGGTGTGCGCAAATTTTTGCGCCCGAGATGCGCTCTGCCGAAGACACGGTGTCGGCTGAACAGGCCGGGGTCAGCGTGAGGCCGCCGGCGACGCGCAAGCCTCAATCGTCGGCGTACTCGTCCTCTTCGTGTTTTCGCGCCATGCTCTTGCGCGTACCGAGCGAGCCGGTCACGGAGGGATCGCGCGCATTCGCATAGGGATTGCGCCCGCCCGCTCGCGCGGCGACCTCTTCGCCGGAGACGGCGGCGGGCTGGCAGATCAGGCGGCGGCTGGCGCGACGCATCAGATCGACGTGGATGTGATCGTAATGATAGACGTTCGAGCCCGGCGCCAGCACCGTGGTGAAATGCACGCAGGCGCCCGACTGCACGTCGCGCAGGAATCCCTGCTCCTCCGGCATGCCGCGCCAGCCGTCCTTCACGGTGACGCGGCGGCCGTCGGCGAGCACGAAGGCGGCGATGTCGAGCGCATTGCCGAAGGCGTGCTCGGAAATATGGGCATGCGAATTGCCGTTCATGCCGCGGCAGGAATAGGCGGAGATCTGCTTGATCTCCGCGACGCGGCTGCCGAACCAGCGCATCGCCGAGGGCTGCACGGTGTCGGCGAGCCAGCGGTCGAGCTCGGACACGATCGGACAGGCCAGTGTCGCAACCGGCTTGATCGCAACGGGGCCGACGGCGGTGACGGGATCGCCCCGTGCCGGACCTAGACGCGGCGGCGGCTGCTGCGCGGGCGCCTGCGAGTACGGCGCCGGTCGCGCTGGATAGCTCGGCGCATTCATGTAGCGCGACGCGCCCGCGGCATCGGTACCCTCGGGCGGCAGATCGATCTCGTCTTCCTGCTGCGCCACGCCGGGCGCGTTCAGAGGCATTGGACCAGGCGAGGCGCCATAGCCGGACGGCTGCCGCACCGCGCTCTCGGGATAGTTTGAGCGTTGCGGATAGTTCTGGCTCTGCGGGTAATTCGATCGTGGCTGCGTCACCGGCCAGCGCGGCTGGTTGCCGATGCTCCCGGGCGGTCGCAAATCCTCATCGGCAAAGCCGTAGCTGCTCGAGCCTTCGCCGAGGGCGGCGACCTTGAGCGGAAACTCCGCGCCGCACATGCCCGGCCCGGAGATCGGGTCGATGCGAACGAGATCCGGCCCTTCTTTCACCGCGCCCGATTTCAGGCATGCGGCTTCGGCCTCGGCCCGCCACGGTTCACGTTCGGCCTGGAAGACGCCGCGTCCGCAACCCGCTAACGAAACAAGGACGATGGAGCCGACGAGATACAAACGAACTCCGCGCGTCATGCACGCACGTTCGGTGAATTTACTTAAAGACTCTTCAACGTGTTGATTTCAGTGTTCTTTAACCATGTCGGCCCACGCGCGCCTAATGCCCTGCCGGTGACGAGCGACAGCAAGGCTGACTTTTTCGGAAAGAGACTTTCTGTTAACCATGACGCTCTCGCGCAGGGCGGCGCGAGCAGCGGGAGCGACCTCATGACGTTCGCCGGGAGACTGAGCGTTATCACCGCGTACCTCGCCATGGCCTTTGTCGGTGCCATCGTGCTCGGCATGATCTAGCGGCTTCAGTCGGAGCTATCGAACGAATCCCTTACGACCGCGCGCTCCCCTGCCGCGACGTCGTGACCAGCTCCTGCGGCCGCTCTTCGGCTCGCGTCCAGTCGTTTCCGGAACACCAGAAGTGGCCCAGAGCGCAGGCTTCGACGTGGAGCTTGCCGGAGCTCTTCAGCGTCATGGTCGCATAATAGGTGCTGCCGCTGGAGCGGCTGTAGATGTTGCCGGTCCAGACGTCGTGCGTTTTCGGTTTCATGTTGACGAGCACGCTCTCGCCCCTGGTCGATGCTTCCGTCAGCGCGAAGCCGCACAGTGCAGGACCGCAGCGTTCGATGCGGACAGTGCCCTTGGCGCCTGCGCTCTCCCATTCGCCGAGCGGCAAATAGGCGAGTTCATCTTCGCTGCGCTGTACGATCGCCGTACTCTGATTGAGCTCCGGCCTTGGCGCGACGACCGGCGCCTCCATGCGCGGCGGATCGAGCGCGACGGTCTTCGGCGGATCCATCGGCGATAGCACCACCCGTGGCGGATTGGAGCTTGGCGCCTGCGGCAGGACAATTGGCTGCGACGTCGTCGAGGCAAGGACAGGAGCCGCCGGCGCCAGTGGAGGCGCGACCGCAATGGCTGGCGCCGGCCTGACCGGAGCCACGGGATAGAGCGGCTGCGGCGGCGGTAGCACCGGCGTCGGCGCCGGTGTCGTATCGACGCCCGGCCGAAAGCTGCGATGGGAGGAAACCGAGACACAGGAAGCCGATCGGCAATTCCTGGGCGACTCGACCTGGAATCGATGACCGCCGATCGAGAACGCGTAGGACCCGGCCTCGGCTGCGGGCGCAATCGCCAGCAACGCGATCAATGTGCCAAGCGAAGTCACAAGCCGCATCATCGGCGCCTCCCTCTGTGTGGCGACGACGTTACACAGATGGAATCGCGGCTGAATGTGCGCTGCCTCACCCAGCGGCGGCGAGCCGTTGTGACGTCCATCACAGAACGTCCGGCCCGCCAGGCGTAGGGTCGAACCACGTTTCATCCACCCGCGACTTCAGTCCCATCGGGACCCACACATTCTTCGGAGGTTGTCATGAACAAGCTCACCATCGCCGCCACTGCCCTCTTCCTCGCGTCCACCGCCGCCGCGCATGCCGGCAATGCGATCTCGTTCCAGATCGAAGGCCAGAACATCCGCATCGAGACGCCGCGCAACTGTGCCTCGCTCAATTGCGTGACCATCGTGGCGCCGGGCCTGTCGGACAAGCCGATCAAGCTGAACAACATCAACCTCAAGGGCCTTGGCTCCAGCTCCAAGGACGACGACGTCGACACCACGCCGGCTCCGGCCACCACCGCTCAGCCGGCGCCGGCTCCGGTGCAGCAGCAGCCCATGCAGCAGACGCCGGTGCAGGCGACCGCGCCTGCGGTTGCTGCGCCGGCCGCGCCGAGCACGACGATTGCCGCTGCTCCGTCCGTCGGCTACGACGCCACGACGCAGACCCCGCCCGTTGCGGCTCCCGCTCCCGCTGCTGCGCCCGCGCCGGTCGCGGTTGCTCCGGCCCCCGCTCCGGCTCCGGTCGTTGCCGCGCCTGTCGCGGCCGCCAACACGCCGATCGGCGTCTGGGCCACCGAAGAGAACAAGGGCAATGTCCGCGTCGAACAGTGCGGCGTCAATCTCTGCGGCTACGCCGCAAAGACCAACGAGCGCATCCTGATCAACATGAAGCCCGACGGCGCGAAGTGGAGCGGCCGCATCCACGATCCCGACTCCGGCCGCAATTACGACTCGACGATCGCGATGAAGGGCCCGAATGCAATGCGCGTGCAGGGCTGCGCCTTCGGCGGCATGTTCTGCGGCGGCCAGACCTGGAAGCGCGTGAGCTGACCCCGCAGGCGTCGTCTCCAATACATGCACATTCTTCGTCATGCCCGGGCTTGTCCCGGGCATCCACGTTCTTAGTCCCGCGCTTCAAGGCGTGGATGGCCGGGACAAGCCCGGCCATGACGGTGGAGAGGCTTGGACAAGCCAGCATCGCGTGCCGTTTGAACCTTCACCGCCCCCGTGCGATAGACATTCATCCGCCGTTCACCTGCATCAGGCTGATATCGGTCGATCTCGCCTCACGTTTCTCACCGGGACTCTTTGTGACATTTATCGTGGCCTGGCGCCGCTTCATGTTCGCGCTTGCGCTGCTGGCGGTGCCGCCGGCCGGCGCGAGCGTTGCGTTCGCATCCGATGCGATCGAGCTTGCGCAGGCGCAGCCAGAAGCGCAGCCGTCGCCCGCCCCCTCGTCAACGCCATCGGCTTCACCCGCTCCCACGACGGAGGCGCAGCCCGCCGCCGTCGAGCCGATCGGCAACGTCGCGACGGTGACGGGCATCGCGACCGTGATCCGCGACAAAAATTCCTATCCGCTGCGCGTGCGCGACGACATCTTTCTCAACGACGTCGTGCAGACTTCGTCGAACTCCTCGCTCGGCATCACCTTCGACGACGCGACCACGTTCAACCTCTCCGCCGGCACGAAGATCACCATCGACACTTACGTCTATGAGGACGGCGGCAAGCACAACGCAGGCATTTTCGACATCGGCAAGGGCACGGTCGCCTTCGTCGCGGCGGCGGTGGCAAAGACCGGCGACATGAAGATCACGACGCCGACGGCGACGCTCGGTATCCGCGGCACCACCGGCGTCGTCGACGTGCCGGAAGGCGCGGCCGCGAACAAGACCAGCAACGTCAACATCAAGCTCTATCCCGACGCCGACGGCCGGGTCGGACACATCGACGTCGACGACCGCACGAGCGGGACGCGGCTCGGCGCGCTGACGCAAGGCGCGAGCGGTTTTGCGATCCGGCCGGGCGCAGCCGCGGCCGGCGTCATGCGCTTTGCCGCGGTGCCGATCACGATCGCACCACAGCAGATCGCGCGCGACCGCGGCTTCCTCAGCCAGGTGCATCTGGCGCAGACCACGGGCCGGCAGATCGTCACCGAGCAGCGCGACTTCCGCCGCGCCAATCCGACCGCGAGCCCGCGTATTCCGCGACCGTTCCAGCCGCCGCAACAGCAACAATTGCGGCCGAACACGGCGCCAGGACAACAGCCGCAACAGCCGCAGCGGCCGAACGGTCAACCCGGCCAGAACAACCGTCCAGGCCAGCAACAGCCGGGCGCGCCGGGTCGCCAAGGCAGCCAGCCGCCGCAGCGGCAGGGCCAAGGCGGCGCCGTGCAGCCCGGTACGCCGCGCGTGGGTCAAGGTCAGCAACAGCAAGGCCAGAAGCAGGACGCGGGACGTCCGGCAGGCGCACCGCGCGCCGGTCAAGGCACGCAGCCTGACGGCAGGCCACACAACCAGCCGCAGCGCGGTGGACAGATTCCGACGCAGCCCGGCGGAGTCGTACCGCCGCAGCTGGGCGGATCGCAGCAGCAGCCCCACGTGCAGCCACAACTTCCGCGCACCGGCATGCAGCCAGGGCAGCCGCCCGCCGCTCAACAGCCAGGCATGCAGCGCCCGGGCGGATTCCAGCAGCGCCTCCCCGCAGCACAACGCCCCGCAGCGCCGCGAAGGCCAGCGCCAGTTCCGAAGGAGAAGGAGCGGCGGTGACTTCTTCCTTCTCCCCTTGTGGGAGAAGGTGGCGCGAAGCGCCGGATGAGGGGTCGCTTCAGCGAACTCAACTGCAACAGATTCGCGCGCCGATAGAACCCCTCACCCGTCTCGCCGCTTCGCGGCGAGCCACCCTCTCCCACAAGGGGAGAGGGGAACTGTCAGCGCGGCTCGACGGCGATGTTGCTAAACTCACGCCTCGCCGCGCAGCCAGGCTTTCATCTTCTGCAACAGACCGTGCCGCAGCTCGCCCACCGAGGCCGCTTCAGCGGGTCTCAGTGTCTGCAAAGCTGCATCGACATCGTCGGTTGCCAGCGTCGGCTCGGGCGCAGGCGAGGATGCAAGCCCCGCCGCCGCGAGCGCGATCGGGCCAACCTGGGTCAGGAACACGCGCTCGTCCTCGCGCGACAGGCGCGCGAGAGCGTCTTCCAGCGTCAGCCAGTCGACCGCCTTGATGTCGTTCATCAGCTTGCGGACGGGACCGTCCCCGGCCTCCATGCGCCAGAAATGCACGACCTTGGAGCGGCCACCGGACTGATAGACGAGCGTGCCCAGGAATTCGTGGATGGCGACGTCGTGGCCGGTCTCTTCCAGCACCTCGCGATGCGCGGCTTCTCTCGGCGTTTCGCCGTCGTCGAGCTTGCCCTTGGGCAAGACCCATTCGTTGCGCTTGCGCTGGCGCACGACGGCAATCAGCGGCGGCGCACCTCGCCGCAGCACAATACCACCCGCCGCCATCACCGGCGCCCGTGCCATCACCCAATCCGTCGTCGTCGAAACGTCCCCACGAACGATATAGGCGGCCGAGGCGCCGGATTGAAGGCTAGTTTTTTCTCAGCAGCGCTTGACCCGCCCGGATGCGCGTGCCTTCGGCGATGCCGTCGCAGAAGGTGAAATCGCCGGGAGCGAGGATGATGATGGTCGAGCCATGCTCGAACCAGCCAAGCTCCTCGCCCTTGCTCACGTTGACGTCGCAGGGAAAATTGACCGGCCCCCTGGTCTGCGCATTCAGCACCATGTCGAGGAAATGCAGACGGATGCTTGCGACCAGGATCGCGGCGACCGGTACCAGCGTCACGGCTTCGCCGGTCGGCAAACGCGTGCGGATCACCGCGCGCTCGTTCTTGCAAAACAGACGCTCGACCCGCTTCAGCGCGATCGGGTTGACGTTCCAGACATCGCCATGGATCAGCGTGACGCGTTCGATATGCGCGTCAAAGGGCGCGTGGAAGCGGTGATACATGCTCGACGTCAGCCGCAGCGTGACGAAGGAGCCGTTGCGGTGCTGGTCGACCAGCACGGAGTCTCCGAGCAAATCGAGCAGCGAGTACGGCGCGCCCTTGACCTGGAACAGCTCGGTGTCGGCGATCCGGCCGTGGGCGCCGACAATGCCGTCGGACGGGCTGGCGACGATGGAGGGGTCCGGATCAAAGGGCCGCAAACCGGGCTTAAGCTCCCGGGTGAAGCAGTCGTGCAGACTCCTGAAATGGGTCTTGCGCGCCTCCGACAGATCGAGGTCGGAGAACAGCTTCCACAACGCGATGGAGCCGTCCCGCACCAGCGGGTTCTCGATCTTGGAGAACCAGCCCATGAAGCGGGTCAGCGCGGCGCGGGGGATGCGGTTGGTCAACAGGAAGTTGAGGTCTTCCTGCTGGGTGAAAGAGGCGATGAGGGCTTTGACTGTCATGAATCTGTCAGCTCGCAGTATTAGCGCTTGTTGTCATGGAAACGACACTCCCGATTCTTTCTTTGTCCGTGGCCGCCGCAGCGTCCGCTGCCGCCGCCTTCCCGAAAATCAAGGCGCGGATCGAATTGTCCCGCGCCAAGCACCGCTCGCTCGCCGGACATTCCAAGATGTCCCGCCGCGTGGCCAAGCTGCTTCCGTTCTACGAATTCGAAGGCGATGCGTACTTCGCCTGCGACGGCGCGCCGGCGAATGTCGCAACCCAGCGCAAGGACGCCTTCTTCCGTCTCGCAAGCCTCTATGCCGAGCGCTACCCCAAGGGCCGCGCGATGACGAAGGAGGCGGCGGAGAAGATTTCCGACCTGCATTTCACCGAGACCTACCGCGTGCCGTTCCAGTTCTCGCGTCTCGTTCGCGAGCATTTGGGCACCTCGACCTTCGTGGAGTCCTCGCGCGGCGTCACCGTCACGGATGTCGACGGCAACATCTCCTACGACCTCACCGGGTCCTACGGCGTCAACATCTTCGGCAACGACTTCTACAAGGAGTGCATCGAGGGCTCCGAGAAGCGGGCGCATGCGCTCGGACCGGTGCTCGGCCCCTACCATCCCGTCATCCTCGAGAACGTGGCGCGGCTGTGCCGGATCTCGGGCCTCGACGAAGTGTCCTTCCACATGTCCGGCACCGAAGCCGTGATGCAGGCGGTGCGGCTCGCGCGCTACCACACCAGGCGCACCCATCTGGTTCGTTTCGCCGGCGCCTATCACGGCTGGTGGGGCGACGTGCAGCCCGGCGTTGGCAATCCGATTCCCGCGCACGAGACCTACACCCTCGCCGAGATGTCGGAGAAGACGCTGCACGTGCTGCGCACGCGCAAAGACATCGCCTGCGTGCTGGTCAACCCGCTGCAGGGGCTGCATCCGAACGGCAACGCGCCCGGCGATTCCTCGCTGGTCGACAGCTCCCGCGGCGGAAATTTCGACCGCGCCTCCTACACCGAATGGCTGAAGAAGCTGCGCGACGTCTGCACCGAGCGCGGCATCGTGCTGATCTTCGACGAGGTCTTCGTCGGCTTCCGTCTCGCCGCCGGCGGCGCCCAGGAATACTTTGGCATCAAGGCCGACATGGTGACCTACGGCAAGAGTCTGGCCGGCGGCCTGCCGGTCGGCGTCGTCTGCGGCAAGAAGGAGCTGATGCGCCGCTTCAACGACGATCGCCCCGCCGACATCTGCTTCGCCCGCGGCACCTTCAACTCGCATCCCTATGTCATGACGGCGATGGACGAGTTCTTGAGTCGCCTGGCCAGCCCGAACTTCCGCGCCATCTATGACGGCCTGGACGCCACCTGGAACGGCCGCGCGCAGAAGCTCAACCAGATGATGGAGGGCGCCGACCTGCCGGTGCGGTTCGCCAACTTCTCCTCGATCTGGACGGTGAAATACACCACCCCGTCCCGCTACAACTGGATGCTGCAATATTATCTGCGCGCCGAGGGCCTGGCGCTGAGCTGGGTCGGCACCGGACGGCTGATCTTCAGCCTCAACTACACCGACGCCGATTTCACCGAGGTCGCCGAGCGCTTCGTCCGCGCGGCCGAGAAGATGAAGGCCGACGGCTTCTGGTGGCACGACGGCGTGCTCACCAACAAGACCATCAAGCGGCAGATCCTGAAAGAGATGCTGGCCAAGCGCCTCGGGCGCTGAGGTTCTTCCTTCCACCACGGTCAGTCCGGGGCACAGCCTCTCCTCTCCCTCTCCCCGCTCTTCGCGGGGAGAGGGTCGGGGTGAGGGGCTGCTTCCGCAATCACGGTGAGAGCTGGACTCGCGGAGAGCCCCCCTCACCCGGATTTGCGTGACACGCAAATCCGACCTCTCCCCGCACGCGGGGAGAGGTGAAGGAAGCACCGCGTTCGCGGCCCCCAAGACGTGGATGCCCGGGACAAGCCCGGGCATGACGCAACCATCAGACATCGGAGGCCTTGGTGAGAACGGCGCGCTCAGGCGTGCTGCTCTTCGAGCGTGGGCTCGCCGATCAGCCCCAGCGTGTGCTCGGGCTTGAGGTGCAGGCCGGGGTCCATCAGCTCGCCGCGCATCAGCGCCAGCGGCGCGTTACGGTAGAGCATCAAATCGTGGAAGGGGTCGGTCAGGATCTTCGTCATCCAGACGAGGCCGGTCTCGACGTCGCGGATGAAGAACAGGTGCACCGTCCGGAACATGAGACCGCCGCCGCCGACCACGAGCCAGATCTTGGCGACCTGCCGCATGAAGTCGGTCGCGCCCACCCAGGGCGTGAACAGTCCGAACAGCGTGGGATCGACCAACAGCACCACCGGGGACAGCGCCCAGATCGACATCAGCACCACCTTGCGCTGAAGGTTGTAGCCGACCTTGATCTCTTCCTTGTGCTCGTGCGTCGCCTGGTTGATCTGGTCGTAGCCGTGCGGCTCGAAGAAGAAGTGACCCGCCTGGCGCGAGGTCATCGAGACCAGCCAGCCGACCAGCGCCGAGATCATGGGATCGACGAACAGCCAGACATAGGCGAACAGGAAGCTCAGCGCGCTGACGAAGTGCAGGCTCTGATTGATGCGGCTGTGGTGATAGTAGCGATGGTCGTCCCAGCGCTGGATCCGCAGCTGCTCGAGATAGTTCTTGATCATGCTCTCCCCCAAATGCTTTCGGGTTCAGGATTTACAGAGATTCGATGTAGGCCGTGTGACATCATCATTTTGTCATGTGACGATGTGCAGCGACGCGGTGACGCACGCGAACGGCGGCTCACGCCGCCTTGGCGACGTCGAGCTTGCGGAAGCGCACCAGCGAGAAATGACCGAGCGGCGGAATCAGGCGACGCTCGGCAAGCTCGATGCCGTTGGCACCGGCCAGCCATTTGGCGTAACGGGACCAGGCGAACTCGGCGGTGCGGAAGCCGAGCGGACGCACCACCGGCTGCAGCTTCTGCTCGATGAAGCGGCGCATGCCGGTATCGGCGCTGACGCGGGTGAGGATGATCAGCTCGCCGCCCGGGCGCAGTACGCGGGCGAATTCGTCGAGCGCGACTTCCGGATTCGGCACGGCGGTGACGACATATTGCGCCATCACGACGTCGAAGGAGTTGTCGGGAAATTCGAGCTTCTCGGCATCCATCACCGCGAGGCCTTCGACGTTGTTCAGCTTGCCCTCGGTGACGCGCTGGCGCGCCTTGTCGAGCATCGCCTCCGAGATGTCGGTGCCGAAGATGCGCAGATGCGGCGCGTAGAGCGGCAGTGAGATGCCGGTGCCGACGCCGACCTCGAGCACCCGGCCGCCGATCTTGTTGGTGGCCGCGATCGCGGCCTGCCGGCCCTTGGCGAACACGCCGCCGAACACGAGGTCGTAGACCGGTGCCCAGCGATCATAGGCCTGCTCGACCGTGCCACGGGTGAGGTCGAGCTGCTGGGTGCCGTCAAGGTTCATGATCTTAGCCATCGATGAGGTTCTCGCTGTGGTCGAACGGGATCAGCCGCGCACCGGCCGCCGCGCCATGATCGGCGAGGCGCGCAAGGCACGGCTGGGCTGGAGTGAAGTGAGGTTGCCGACGAACTGGCGCGCGCTGTTTTCCCAGGAGCGCTCCAGCGCGAAGTTGCGGCAGGTCTGGCGCGACATGGTGAGCGCGCGCAGGCACGCGGCGCGCAGATCGTGGTCGATCGCGCCGATCGGATGATCGGCGATGACGTCCTTCGGACCCGTCACCAGAAACGCCGCAACCGGCGTGCCGCAGGCGAGCGCTTCGAGCTGCACCACGCCGAACGTGTCGGTCAGGCTCGGAAACACGAACACGTCGGCGGCGGCGAGGTGCGCGGTGAGATCGGCGCCCTTCTTCTCGCCGAGGAATACCGCGTCGGGGTATTTCTTTTCGAGCGCGGCCTTCTGCGGGCCGTCGCCGACGACGACCTTGGTGCCGGGCAGGTCGAGCGAGAGGAACGCCTCGAGATTCTTCTCCACCGCCACGCGGCCCATCGTCATGAAGATCGGCCCGGGCAGATCGAGCCTGGCCGGAGAGCCGGGATGGAACAGCTCGGTGTTGACGCCGCGGGTCCAGAAGCCGAGCCGCTTGAAGCCGCGCTCGGAGAGCTCCTGCCGCAGCGAGGGCGTCGCGACCATCGTCATCGCGGCCGCGTCGTGGAAGTGGCGCAGCACGGCGTAGCCAACGCTCGCGGGAATGCCGGTCCGCACCGAGACGTATTCGGGAAAGCGCGTGGTGTAGGAGGTGGTGAAGGCGAGCCGGTTGCGGCGGCAATAAGCCCGCGCCGCCCAGCCGATCGGCCCTTCGGTCGCGATGTGCAGCGCTTCCGGCGCCGCCTTCTCGATCCGCCGCGCAATCTCCTTGCCGCTCGGCAGCGCAATGCGCAGCCCCGGATAGGTCGGCAGCGGCCACGACCGAAAGCCGTCCGGCGTGAGGAAGTCGATCTCGACATCCAATGCCTTGGCCGCGCCAGCCAGCGAGGTCAGCGTCCGCACCACACCGTTGACCTGCGGATGCCAGGCGTCAGTCGCGATTAATACCCGCATGGGAAATTCCCGAGATTTTTATGATTCTCGGCTTACGACCATCAACCACGGATATTTCAGGCGTGTGACGTCATGGAAGTGTCGGCCCACTGTTTTGTTCGTTAACGGGTCCGCGCAGCCACGAAACCGTCATGAAACAATCCTTGCCGCCATGAAGCCGTTTTCGGTTTTCCGCGCAAACGTCCCGAAACTTCTTGTCGTTAGTGATCTAGGCAACAGAGCACCGAAACGGTGCCGGGGCGGCCAAGAAACACCGCGCAAACAGGGGCGACCAATGATCAATCTGGAGACGTTGAAGACCTATTCGCGCGCCGTTGCGTGTGGCGCAATAGCTGTGACCGCGATCGCGTTCGCCGGCCCGGCCAAGGCCGCGCCCGTGCAGCTCTTCCCCTTCTTCCAGCCGCTGCCGCCGATCGCAGCGCAGCCGTACCAGCCTTATCAAGCCGCGCCCTATCAGGCCGCGCCGTCCGAAGATCAGGACGCCGTCGAAACGCCGGCCCGCTTCCGCCGCCAGACCGTCTCCTATGCGACGCGTGAGGCGCCCGGCACCATCATCATCGATACACCCAACACCTATCTCTATCTCGTGCTCGGCAACGGCCAGGCGATGCGCTACGGCATCGGCGTCGGCCGCGACGGCTTCACGTGGTCCGGCACCCAGTCGGTGACCAAGAAGGCCGAGTGGCCGGATTGGACCCCGCCGCCGGAAATGATCGCCCGCCAGCCCTATCTGCCGCGCCACATGGCCGGCGGCCCCGGGAATCCGCTCGGCGCCCGCGCCATGTATCTCGGCGGCACCATCTACCGCATCCACGGCACCAACGCGCCCGACACCATCGGCAAGCACGTCTCCTCCGGCTGCATCCGCCTGACCAATGACGACGTCGCGGATCTCTACTCCCGCGTCAACGTCGGCACCAAGGTCATCGTGCTGCCGATGACCGAGCGCCGCGCCGACCTCGGCGCCGCGACGCGGTAAGCAACAGGACATTGTGACGCAAACGGCCCCGGAACCCACCGGGGCCGTTTTCGTTTGCCCTCGGCATCCCGATGCGCGCGCTGCGGCGCGATCCCCCATGGAGGCGCGAGTGCAATCAAATCCGCAAACGCCGCAAGGCACATGGCTGCGCGCGATCGTCAGCGCCGGCGCTCTGACGCTATTGCTGACCGCGCCCGCCTCGCGCGCACAGCAGCCGGCGAGCGACGACGCAGCCCAGCAAGCCTTCAACAATTCCTGCCGAACCTGCCACTCGGTGAAAGAGGGCGACAATCGTCTAGGCCCCAACCTCAATAAAATCGTCGGACGCAAGGCGGGCTCGCTGCCGAACTACAATTATTCCTCGTCGATGAAGGAAGCCGGCTTCGTCTGGGACAAGGACAAGCTCACCCGCTTCATGGTCAAGCCGGACGAAGTCGTATCCGGCAACAAGATGCAGCCCTATGGCGGCGTCTCGGCGGAGGAGGCCGGCAAGATCGTTGCTTATTTAGAGGCGGCGGGGTTGCAATAACAACGCGATTGATGCCGGGCCGTTTTCGCTGGGCGTCGGTGATTGCGGCCATCCTTCGAGACGCCCGCCTGCGGCGTGCTCCTCAGGATGAGGACCGTACTTGCGGCTCAGCCGGTTCAACCACGACTCGTCCCTTGCACCATGTCACGGATGTCAGTTAGCCTCATCCTGAGGAGCGCGCTCTTGCGCGCGTCTCGAAGGACGAGGCGGGCACGATGACAGAAGGCGCTTACCTCTACATTCTCAGATGCGCCGATGGCAGCTACTACATCGGAACGACGCGCACGGAGCTTGAGATCAGAATCGCGCAGCACAACGCCGGCACATTCGGCGGTTACACAAAGTCTCGCCGGCCTGTGACGTTGGTCTACTCGCAGTGGTTCGACCGCATCACCGATGCGATCGAATGTGAGAGGAAGCTCAAGAAATGGAGCCGCGCCAAGAAAGAAGCCTTCATGCGCGGCAATTTTGCCGAGCTGCATGAATTGGCCAGGCGCGGATCTCATCATCCTTCGAGACGCCCGCCTGCGGCGGGCCCTCAGGATGAGGGCGGAGTGTAAGGCTCCGAGTTGCAAGCGAGACCTCGGCAAATGCCTACCGCGACCCGCAGGATGCCCGTTGAGCCTCATCCTGAGGAGCCCGCGTGAGCGGGCGTCTCGAAGGACGAGGCGGGCACCACGCGGGACTACTTACGCCGCCCTTCCCCGCCGCTCTGCAATCAGCCTCAGCCATGCCGCCGAATGAAACGCGCTCATCAAGAGATACATCGGCACCATCCCGCCCAGCATCGCCCAATGTCCGGAGCCACACAGCATGTCGGCCGGGCCATCGAGCACGGCTGTCAGCACGGCCATGATGGCAAAGGTCGGCGTGGCCGCCAGCGCCAGCCATCTGGCGAGGTGGCGCGCGGCCACCACGCCGTTGCGGCTCGGGCCGGCGCTTGCGCTGACGGGACTAGTCACGTCCTTCAGCCGCCTCCTCGCGAAAAGCCTTCTCGCCGGCGGTCGAGATCTCGACCCATTTCTTGTCGGGCTCGGCACCTTCGGTGTAGCTGTCGTGCCAGTTCCACCATTTGTAGGTCGGCGTCTGCGGATAGCCCTTCGGCGAATCTTCCCAGACCTCCTGCCGTCCCAGCGGCGTGATGTCGAGGTAATTCCAGGTGCCGCCCATCTGCTCGTCGCCCCGGCTCTTGACGAAGTAGGTGCGGAAGATCCGGTCGCCATCGCGGAAGAACACGTTGGTCCCGTGCCATTCGTCGACGCCGAAATCCGCATCGAAACTGTCGGTGACGGTGACCCATGGCATGGTCCAGCCCATCCGCTGCTTCAGCCTGCTGATATCGGCCTGGGGCGCGCGCGAAGCGAACACCAGCGTGGTGTCGCGGGCATTCAGGTGCGCGACATGGGCAACCTGGTCGGCCACCATGGAGCAGCCGCGGCAGGCATGATCGGGCCAACCGAACACGCCCGGCTCGAAGAAGGCGCGGTAGACGATCAGTTGCCGCCGGCCCTGAAACAGGTCGTGCAGACTGACCTTGCCGCCGGGCCCCTCGAACGCATAGGTTTTGGTGACTTCCATCCACGGCATGCGCCGGCGCTCGGCGGCCAGGGCGTCGCGGGCACGGGTATGCGCCTTTTCCTTCACGAGCAGTTGCTGACGGGCGGCCTCCCAGTCCTGCGGCGACACCACCGGCGGTGTTTGCATGGCGGCCTGTCCGTTATTTCCTGCGTTGTCAGCTGATGTCATCATGGCTCTCCAACTTTTCCCGGGCGGCCGTTCCGGATCTCGCGATGGAAGATGCGGAACCGCTCGCCCCTGGCCGCACATTGTCGGCGGTCAACGATCTCTCGCACCGGACGGTTGCGTGGTGGGAGTAACAAGTGTGGCGGGATTTGAATGGAGTCGCTGATCACGGCCGCGGCCCGCGCGCTCCAAGCCGGCGATCCGCTGGGCGCGCTGAACCGCGTCGCACTGCGCAACGATGCGCCTTCGCTGGCGCTGCGCGGCATCGCGATGGCGCAGCTCGGCGATCTCACAAAGGCGAAGACATTGCTGCGCAGCGCCGCACGCGCCTTCGGCCCGAAAGAGGCGGTCGCGCGCGCCAGGTGCGTGGTCGCGGAGGCCGAGATCGCACTCGTCTCGCGCGACCTGAATTGGCCGGCCAACACGCTCGCGGCCGCGCGAGCGACGCTCGCAAGCCACGGTGACCTCGTGAACGCCGCCCATGCGGGTCACATCGAGGCGCGCCGACTTCTCCTTCTCGGGCGCCTCGATGAGGCCGAACGGACGCTGGCCGAGATCAACACCACACCGCTGCCCCCGGCCGCGCAGGTCGCCCGCGAGCTCGTGATTGCCGGCATTGCCATCAGGCGGCTCCGAACGAAGGACGCGCGCGCGGCGCTCGGGCGCGCGGCGAGCGCAGCACGGCAGGCCGGCATTCCAGCGCTTGCAGCCGAGGTCGAAGGCACGAGCCGCGCGCTCGACACGCCCGCAGCGCGCCTGATCACGCGCGGGCACGAACGGCCGTTACTGCTCGAGGAGGTCGAGGACCTCGCGACATCGGAGGCGCTCGTGGTGGACACGTTTCATCACGCGGTTCGAAGGCGAGGCATCCTCGTGCCGCTCGGAAGGCGGCCGGTGCTGTTCGCGCTCGCCCGCATCCTGGCGCAGGCCTGGCCCGCCGATGTCTCGCGCGAAGCGTTGATCACGGGAGCGTTTCAGGCAAGGCATGTTGATGAATCGCATCGCGCGCGGCTGCGCGTCGAAATCGGACGGCTCCGCACAAAACTCAAGCCGCTCGCCGATGTCAGCGCTACCCGGCAAGGTTTTGCACTGACGCCGCGCAAGACGCGGCAGGTTCTCGTGCTGGCGCGGCCCGTCGAGGAAAAGCACGCCAATGTGCTCGCGTTCCTCTCCGATGGCGAGCCATGGTCGAGCTCGGCGCTCGCGCTGGCGCTGGGAACGAGCGCGCGCACCGTGCAGCGGTCCCTCGACGAGCTGGCGCGATCGAACAAGGTGCAGTCCTTCGGACACGGGCGGGCGCGGCGCTGGATGACGCCGCCCGTCCCGGGTTTCCCGACAGGCTTGTTACTCCCCGGACCACTCATGAAGACGTAAAGTGGGATCCACACCACAGGGACCGAGCAGATGAAACGTTCAGCCGCCGAGATCGTCAGGGAATACGGGCCCTTTGCCGGCGTCGAAGCCGTGCACGGCGTCACCTATGACGGCGCCCATGTGTGGTTCGCGTCCGGCGACAGATTGAACGCGGTCGATCCGGCCGATGGCAAGATCGCCCGCTCCATCGATGTCGCCGCGCATGCGGGAACGGCGTTCGACGGCCGCCACCTGTTCCAGATCGCCGAGGACCGCATCCAGAAGATTGACGCTGCGACCGGCAAGGTGCTCGCCACCATCCCCGCACCCGGCGGTGGCGGCGACTCTGGATTGGCCTGGGCCGAGGGCTCGCTCTGGGTCGGACAGTATCGTGAGCGCAAGATCCATCAGGTCGATCCCCAGACGGGAAAGATTCTTCGCACCATCGAAAGCAAGCGCTTTGTCACCGGCGTGACCTGGGTCGATGGCGAGCTCTGGCACGGCACCTGGGAAGGCGAGGACAGCGACATCAGGCGGATCGACCCCGAGACGGGCAAGGTGCTGGAGCAGCTCGACCTGCCCGCCGGAACGATGGTATCGGGATTGGAGTCCGATGGCGGCGACCGCTTCTTCTGCGGGGGCGGAGATCGCGGCAATGTGAGGGCGGTGCGCCGTCCGAAGCGCGGCTAGATGCGCTATGACGAATGCGCGGCAATTGCGCGATCGCAGCCGTTAATTTGTTTGCCCCAATTCCACCCCATCGGTGGGCTCTAGCGCCCTCCTCGCCTGCCCTGTAGACTTCTGCCCGGGCGGCCTGGGGGACTGATGCGACTGACGCTGAACTTGAAAACTGTCCTGATCGCCGTCGCGGTGCTCGCGGCGTCGTTTTTCGTCAGCCTGAAGGCGATGGACTGGCTGTCGCCGCGGGCGACGAATTCCGCACCGCCGGTCGCGCAATTGCCGCCGCTGCCGCCGGTTTCGAAGAGCTCGATCGTGGTGGCGCCGGTCGCCATCGCGCTGTCGGCGATCCGCGAGCAGGCCGAGAAGGCCGCTCCGCGCAATTTCGCCGGCAAGGCCGAGAACCCGATCTCGCAAATCCTGGAGAACGCCGACATCGGCTGGTCCGCCGTACGCGGGCCGATGGCAACTGCCGGCGACAAGGACGTGCTGACGATCTCGACGCCGCTCACGGGCAAGCTGAACGTGACGGGCTCGCTCTCGTCGAAAGCCACCGGCGCGCTCGGCGAGGCGCTCGGCAGCGTGCTCGGCGGCAATGCCGCGAAACAGATCGGCGCGGTCAACATCAAGAATTTGAACGCCAGCGCCGAGATCAAGGGCAACGTCGTCGTCACCTCGCGGCCGAAGATTGCGGCCAACTGGCATCTCGAGCCCAATCTCGGCGCCCAGGTCAACCTTGGCGACACCAACCTCAACATCTCGGGCGCCAAGGTCAACGTACCTGCGCAGGTGAAGCCGCTGATCGACAAGACCGTCGGCGAACAGATCAACGCCGTCTCCGAACGCATGCGCAATGATCCGACCTTGCGGGAGAACGCGAAGCTGCAATGGGCCAAGGCCTGCCGCTCGATTCCGCTGCAAGGCTCGGGCTCCTCGGCCGCGCTGCCGCCACTCTGGCTGGAGATGAAGCCGATCCGCGCCATCGCGGCGCAGCCGCGCGTCGATGCGCAGGCCGTGACCCTGCTGATGGGCCTGGAAGCGGAGACGCGCGTCACCTCCACGCCGACGAAACCCGACTGCCCGTTCCCCGACAAGATCTCGATCGTGCCGCCGACCGGCACCGGTGTGAACATCGGCGTACCGATCGACGTGCCCTTCACCGAGATCAACAAGCTGATCGCGGCGCAGATGGTCGGCCACACCTATCCCGAGGACGGCTCCGGTCCCGTGGACGTCACCGTCAAGAGCGTCAACGTGATCCCGTCCGGCGAACGCCTCCTGATCTCGCTGCTGGTGCGCGCCAAGGAGAAGAAGAGCTGGCTTGGTCTCGGCGCCGAAGCGACCGTGCACATCTGGGGCCGGCCGATGCTCGACCAGGCGCAGCAGACGTTGCGGCTCGCCGACATCCAGCTCGCGGTGGAATCAGAGGCGGCCTTCGGCCTGCTGGGTGCGGCGGCGCGCGCGGTGGTTCCGCAGATGCAGCAGGCGCTGGTGCAGAAAGCGACGGTCGATCTGAAGCCGATTGCCGCCAATGCACGCGAGAAGATCGCCGCCGCGATCGCCGATTTCCAGAAGAGCGAGGACGGCGTCAAGGTCGAGGCGAAGATCGACAGCCTGACGCTAGCCGACATCGCCTTCGACTCCAGGACGCTGCGTGTAATCGCGGAAGCCGGCGGCTCGCTGAATGTGTCCGTGACGAAACTGTCGGGCATGTAGCGCGCCGCCTTCCCTCGACGGCCCGCGCGCGTCGCCGCTTGCGCCGCTGGCAATCTGGTCGGAGGATGCTAAGCTGTTCCTCGCACCCCGGGGACGAGGTGCTGACAGCACTGTGGCTGACAACGCGAGGACGACATGGAAGCCGGCATGGTCACGCCTGCGCCGGCGCTGGTGCGCTTTTCCGGCATTCAGAAAACCTACGATGGCGAGCACCTCGTGGTGAAGAACCTCGATCTCGACATCAGGAAGGGCGAGTTCGTCACCCTGCTTGGTCCGTCGGGCTCGGGCAAGACGACCACCCTGATGATGCTGGCGGGTTTCGAGGTTCCGACCCATGGCGAGATCTACCTCGCGGACCGGCCGATCAAGAATGTGCCGCCACACAAGCGCGATATCGGCATGGTGTTCCAAAACTATGCCTTGTTTCCGCACCTGACGATTGCGGAAAATATCGCCTTCCCGCTCTCGGTTCGCAACACGAACAAGGCCGAAGCGCAGGATCGTGTCAAAGCGGCGTTGCGCATGATCAAGATGGAAAACCTAGCACAGCGCCGACCCGGGCAGCTGTCCGGCGGTCAACAGCAGCGCGTGGCGCTGGCCCGCGCTCTGGTTTTCAATCCGCAACTCGTGCTGATGGACGAACCCCTGGGCGCCCTGGACAAGCGCCTGCGGGAGCAGATGCAACTGGAGATCAAGCAACTGCACGAGACGATGGGCATCACCGTCGTCTACGTCACCCACGATCAAAGTGAAGCGCTCACCATGTCGGACCGCATCGCCGTGTTCAACGATGGCATTGTGCAGCAGATCGACAGGCCCGACGCGCTGTATGAGCATCCGGTGAACAGCTTCGTCGCCCATTTCATCGGCGAGAACAACGTGCTGTCCGGCACCGTCGAGACGGTCGAGAAACAATATTGCCGCGTTGCGCTGGCGGGCGGCGGCGCCGTGACCGCACGCGCGGTCAACGTATCGGGCGCAGGCGCATCGACCTCGCTGTCGGTGCGGCCAGAGCGGATCGCCATTATCCCGGTTGGCACCTCCAGCGACGAACCGAACCGTCTGCCGGCCAGGGTGCAGAACACCATTTATCTCGGCGACCACGCGCTGGCCGTGCTCGACGTCGCCGACAACAGGGAGTTCATGGTCAAGCTTCAGCCGGGGACGCATGACAGCCTTAGACATGACAGCCTGAGAGCTGGGAGCCTTACACCTGGCGATGACGTGTTCATCACCTTCCGCCCGGAGGACTGCCTGGCCCTCGATCCCGTCTGATCCAACCATGCAGCATCTCGCCAACGCGGGCGGGCCTGCACCGACCAAGCTCAACGCAAGTCACGTGAAGAAGAAGGAACAAAGACCATGCTGAAGCGCAAGATTGTCCTGGGTTTCGCCGCGGCACTCACCGCCAGCGCGGCGCTGGCCACGGTCGCGCAGGCGCGTGACCTCACAATCGTGTCGTGGGGCGGCGCCTATCAGGATGCCCAGAAGAAGGTCTATTTCGAGCCGTTTAAGAAAGCGGCCGGTGTTCCCATGAACGACGAATCCTGGGACGGCGGCGTCGGCGTGCTGCGCGCCAAGGTGCAGGGTGGCGCCGCCACCTGGGACGTCGTCCAGGTCGAGAGCGATGAACTGGCGGTCGGCTGCGAGGAAGGCCTGTTCGAAAAGCTCGACTATTCGAAGATCGGCGGCGAGGCCGCCTATATCCCACCGTCGGTCAACGCTTGCGGCGTCGGCGCCATCCTCTACGATTTCGTTCTCGGCTACGACAAGGACAAGCTGAAAGAGGCTCCCAAAGGCTGGGCCGACTTCTTCGACACCAAGAAGATCCCGGGCAAGCGTGCCCTGCGTCAGGGCCCGAAGACCACGCTGGAGATCGCCCTCATGGCCGACGGCGTCGCGCCAAAGGACGTCTACAAGGTGCTGGCGACCGACGAAGGCATCGAGCGCGCGTTCAAGAAGCTGGACACCATCAAAGGCGACATCGTCTGGTGGAAGGCCGGCGCTCAGCCGCCGCAATTGCTCGCCTCGGGCGAGGTGGCGATGACCTCGGTCTACAATGGCCGCATCGACACCGCGAACAAGAACGAGAAGAAGAATTTCGGCATGGTGTGGGACGGCGCGCTCTTCACCCTCGACACCTGGGTGATCCTGAAGGGCAGCCCGAACAAGGACGCGGCCTACAAGTTCCTGGATTTCGCCGGCAAAGCGGAGAATCAGTCGAAACTGTCGGAGAACATTGCCTATGGCACCTCGAACAAGGACGCAGCCGCTTTGCTCGCGCCTGCCGTTCTAAAGGACCTGCCGACGGCGCCTGACAACATCAAGAACGCGGTCGAGATCAACGTTGCCTTCTGGCTCGAGAACATCGACCGCCTGACCGAGCGCTTCAACAAATGGGCCGCGAAGTAGCGCGCTCCGCAGGGCTCGACCGAAGGTAACACCAATGACGGATGCGCTCTTGACCGGCGCCGATGCGTCGACCGAGGTGCCGCTCAAGCGCCGATTGCGGCGGGCGGAGCGAGCACGCCAGATCAAAGCATTGGCGCTGGTTCTACCGCTTCTCGTCTTCCTGCTCTTCACCTTCGCTGGGCCCATCGCCGGCATGCTGTGGCGTGCCGTCGATGACCGGGAGGTGCGTCTGGTTCTGCCTCAGACCATCGCGGCTCTCGCCAGTTGGGACGGCAGGGATCTGCCGGACGAAAAGGCCTACGCGGCGCTGGCGGGCGACATCATGGCGGCGCGCGCTTCCGGCACCATTGCGATTGCGGCCAAGCGGCTCAATTACGCACTGAACGGCTTCCGCACGATCCTGACCAGCACCGCACGCAATCTGAAGACCGCGCCCGAGCCCGGCACGGCCAGGGAGACGCTGAGCAAGATCAACCCGGCCTGGCGCGAACGCGCCACCTGGACCACGATCAAGGACGCCAGTGGCCCCGTGACCGGCTTCTATCTTTTGTCGGCGCTCGATCTGACGCGGAATGTGGAGGGCGCGATTATCGCAGCTCCGCCCGATCAGGCCATCTACCGCGACGTGTTCGCCCGCACCTTCCTCATCAGCCTCAGTGTCACGGTGTTGTGCCTGATCCTCGGCTTCCCGGTCGCTTACTTGCTGGCCGCGCTGCCGCCGGGGCGGTCGAACCTGCTGATGATCTTCGTCCTGCTGCCGTTCTGGACGTCGCTGCTGGTCCGCACCTGCGCCTGGATCGTGCTGCTGCAGAGCAAAGGCGTGGTGAACGACAGCCTGCTCTGGCTTGGCATCATCGACGCGCCGTTGCGCCTGATCTACAACCGCTTCGGTGTCTGCGTGGCCATGACCCACGTCCTGCTGCCGTTCATGATCCTGCCGCTGTACAGCAGCATGAAGGCGATCTCGCCTGCTTACATGCGTGCCGCCGCCTCGCTCGGTGCGCCACCCCTCACCGCCTTCCTGCGGATCTACCTGCCGCAAACCCTGCCTGGCATCGGCGCAGGAAGCCTGCTCGTTTTCATCCTGGCGCTCGGCTATTACATCACGCCTGCACTGGTCGGCGGCGCGGCCGATCAAATGATCAGCTACTTCATCGCGCTCTACACGACCGAGACGGCCAATTGGGGCCTTGCGTCGGCACTGGGTGCGGTGCTCTTGCTCGCCACTATTCTGCTCGCGCTCGTCTACGGCAAGCTGGTGCAGGGACAGCAGGTGACGGGAGGGATGAAGAATTGAGCGACAATTTCTCCATCCGCACGTCGAGCCAGCGTATCGCGTGGACCGCGACCATCGTGATCTCCACGCTGGTGTTCATCTTCCTGATCGCGCCGATCCTTGCGATCATGCCGCTGTCCTTCAGCTCGGGCTCGTACCTCACCTATCCGCTGCCGGGCCTTTCCCTGCGCTGGTACGACGACTTCATCAATTCGCCGCGCTGGATGAATTCGCTGAAGAACAGCATGATCATCGGTGTGGCCTCGACCCTGCTGTCGATGGTGCTCGGCACGCTGGCGGCGCTGGGGCTGGCGCAGTGGAAGAGCCGGTTCAAGCCGCTCGTGTTGGCCTTCGTGCTGTCGCCTGTCGTCGTGCCCGGCGTCATCACCGCGGTCGGCCTGTATTTCTTCTTCGCGCCGATCGGATTGACCGGCAGTTATCTCGGCTTGATCCTGGCCCACACTGCGCTGGCGACACCCTTCGTGGTGATCACGGTCGGTGCGACGCTGCAAAGCTTCGACACCAATCTGGCGCGCGCCGCCGCCTCGCTCGGTGCCTCGCCGCTTGAGGCGTTCCGCCGCGTGATCTTGCCGCTGATTCTGCCCGGCGTGGCATCGGGGGCGCTGTTCGCCTTCGCGACCAGCTTCGATGAGGTGGTGATCGTGCTGTTCATGGCAGGTCCGGAACAGCGCACCCTGCCGCGCGAGATGTTCAGCGGCATCCGCGAGAACATCAGCCCGACCATCACGGCAGCGGCGGTGATCCTGACCACGGTCTCGGTCATCCTGCTCGCCACATTGGAAGGCTTGCGCCGGCGCAATGAACGGCTGAGGGGCAGCGCGTGAGCGCGCGGTGTCTTCTCCTTCTCCCCTTGTGGGAGAAGGTGGCGCGAAGCGCCGGATGAGGGGTCTTTCTCCGCCCATTCAATGACAGTAGGACTCGCGGAGAGAACCCCTCACCCGTCTCCCCGCTTGCGGGGAGAGGGCAAAAACACCGCAGCGCCCTGCTTATTTCTCAACCCTCCTCGCGCATTCCGGGCTTTGCTCCCGCGACCGATAGTCGTTAGAACGGCTCCCGCAACAAAGCCCAAACAACAACGCTGAGGGAGAAAAACAAAATGCAAAAACTCATCGCCGCGGTCGCGGCCGGACTCGCTCTCGCCGCCACGTCAGGCGCCGCCGAGGCGCAGATTTCCGACGACGTCGTCAAGATCGGTGTGCTCACGGACATGTCGAGCCTCTATGCGGACGCGACCGGCAAAGGCTCGCTCGCTGCCGTCGAGATGGCGGTCGCCGATTACGGCGCCAAGGTCGCGGGCAAGCCTGTCGCAGTGGTCTCCGCCGACCACCAGAACAAGCCTGACGTCGGCGTCAACATCGCCCGCAACTGGTACGACAACGACAAGGTCGACGCGATCTTCGACGTGCCAACGTCGTCGGTGGCGCTGCCGATCTCGGCGCTGACGCGCGAGAAGAACAAGATCCACATCAATTCCGGCGGCGGCTCATCCGACATCACGGGCGTCGCCTGCTCGCCCAACACGGTGCACTGGACCTACGACACCTATGCGCTGTCGAACGTAGCCGGCAAGGCCATGGTCAAGCGCGGCGAGGACACCTGGTTCTTCGTCACCGCCGACTACGCCTTCGGCATGGCGCTGCAGCGCGACGCCGCCAACGTTGTCAAGGAAACGGGCGGCAAGGTGCTCGGCGAGGTCCGCCATCCGCTCAACTCGTCGGACTTCTCGTCCTTCCTGCTCCAGGCCCAGGCCTCCAAGGCCAAGGTGGTCGCGCTGGCCAATGCCGGCGGCGACACCACCAACGCGCTGAAACAGGCGGCCGAGTTCGGCCTGACGGAGGGCGGCCAGAAGATGATCGCCTTGCTCATGGAAATCACCGACGTTCATTCGCTCGGCATCAAGTCGACGCAAGGCCTGATCATCACCGACGCGTTCTACTGGGACACCAACGAGGAGACGCGCGCCTTCTCCAAGCGCTTCAACGAGAAGGTCGGCCACATGCCGACCATGATCCAGGCCGGGCTCTATTCGGCGACCATGCATTATCTGAAGGCGGTGGACGCCATCAAGTCGGACGAGGCACCGAAGGTGATGGAGCAGATGCGCAAAACGCCGGTCAACGACTTCTTCGCCAAGAACGGCAAGATCCGCATCGACGGCCGCATGGTCCACGACATGTATCTGTTCGAGGTCAAGAAGCCCGAGGACTCCAAGGGCGAGTGGGACCTCTACAAGCTGATCGCCACCGTGCCCGGCGACGAAGCCTTCCGCCCGCTCGATAAGGGCGGCTGCCCGCTGGTGAAGGGAAATTAGGGATAGATAACGGGCCGGCATCAATTCCTCATCCTGAGGAGCGCGTCTTCGCGCGTCTCGAAGGATGAAGGCCCGGCCGGTGGCCTCGCCCTTCGAGACGCGCGCAAAAGCGCGCTCCTCAGGGGTGAGGGTCGACACCTCGCAACGACGGGAGGCGAAAAAACACGCGACAGCGCGCCCGGCAAAAACCGGGCGCGCTTCGTTTAGCCGTTCAGAACCGCATTACTCCGAGTACTTGAACTCGGGCATGTTCTTCAGCTCATCCTTGCTCGCATTGAACACGGCATGGTCCGGATACCATTTCGACGAGGACGTGGCCGTCGTCGCGGGCTTGTTGTCGGTGCCGGTCGCGGCACCGGTCGTGGTGGTCGCCGCGGGCCGATTGGCTGCGCTGTTCGGGTTGTTCCCGGCAGCGCCGGTATAGGCCACCGCCTCGTTGACGAACTTCAGCTTCTCATAGGGCACGGCAACCAGATGCTCGCCCAGGCCGAGGAAGCCGCCGACGCCGATCACGGCGATCTTGATGTTGCCGCTCTTGTCCATCAGCAGATCACTGATCGAGCCGATGTTCTCGTTGGCGTCGTTATAGACCTTGATGCCGTCCATCTTGGACGTACGCCACTGTCCCGACGCGGTTGTGGTGGTCGTAGAGGCGGCGGCAGCCGGCGCCTTGTCGGTGGTGGCGGTCGGATTTTGCGCGAACGCAACGGTTGCGAGCAGTGCGGTACCGGCGAGACCGGCCGCGATCGATTTCATCAACATATTGTCCTCTCCTTCAGCAGAAACCTTGTGCGGAGAAAACAGTTCGGATCAGTCCCAGTTCCGCGCGTGCTGCAATTTCGTCGCGTGCTGCGCGAGTATCGGAGTGGGGTGCGATTGTTCCTAAGTCACTCAGGAACATTTTGCAGCGCACGATTCCCCTCAAGGATCACGCGGCGCGCGATCGCGATCGCCCATGGCGGTGAGATCCGGAAAAGTGTGCAGCGGTTTTCCGAATGATCATGCCCGAAGAATAAACCTCAGGCAGCGAGCGGCGGGTGCTCGAGGGCGGCCTCGTCGAAGATCGCAATCGCCTCGAAGCGATAATTGCAGGCGTGGCACGTCCAGAGATAGGAGACGCGCCCTTCGCCCGGCTCGATCCAGTCGGGCGTCGGGATCAGCGTGCCGCATTGGGCACAGGGGTTGTTTCTGGGCAAATCGTGTTCTGACATGTCGCCGCTGTGGGCTTTGACCATGGTTGATTTTGTCATGGCACCTCTCCCGATTCGCTGGCCGTGACATACTCGCTTTCGTGCGCCCATGCGAATAGACAGGCCTGCTGTCGCGAGTTGTCCGCCTGAGGAAACTCTGGCGCCAGCATTAAGTCGTCACAGCGGCTCGGCGCCGCGAAAACGTTAAAGGCGGCGTTTGGTCACATCATCGCCGCGTTCGCGAGGCCTAAACGGCAGCCGGGCGCAGGCCTTCAATCAGTCTCAGGGACCTCCGGGATATCTGATGAAAATTTTACATGTTGCCGCGCTGCTCGCGGCCGGACTGACATTGCCGCAGGCCGCATTCGCGGGCCAGGCGGAGTACGCCGAGATGGTGGCGGCCCATGCGCGCGCCAACGGCGTGCCGGAGGCGCTGGTGCATCGCGTCATCATGCGCGAGAGCCGCTATCAGCCCGGCCTGGTCGGCCATGGCGGCACCATCGGACTGATGCAGATCAAGCTCGCGACCGCCCGCGGGGTCGGCTACACCGGCGACGCCGCCGGCCTGCGCGATCCCAACACCAACCTCACCTATGCCGTGAAATATCTCGCCGGCGCCTATCACGCCGCCAATGGCGACCATAGCCGCGCCGTTCGTTATTTCGCCGGCGGCTATTACTACGCCGCAAAGCGGCAGCGGCAGGAGGCCGTGCAGGTCGCCAACATGGGCGAGGCCAATATGGGCGGCCCTTGGCTCGAGCCAAACGGCAATCCGCAGCCGATGTTCGGCAGCGTCCCACATCGCAAGCTCGCCCAGCGCGTCCGCAACGCCCGGGCCCAGGCGCCCAAATAAACGCCCAAGTAAGCGCCCAAGTAAACGCCCAAGTAAGCGCGGTTCCCACCAAGCGCGTTGACCACCCAGCCCTGCTGGCATACATTAGAGCCGTTCCGAGGGGTGCTCCGAGGAGGAGCTGAGATACCGCTAAATGGGCAAATCCGCCCAGGACCGCGGTGACCCTTTGAACCTGATCCGGGTCATGCCGGCGAAGGGACAGGGATGTTGCAGACGACCAAGCGACCGGATTCCCCGGTATCCATCATCGGCGCAGGCATTGCCGGCGCCTGGCAGGCCTTGCTGTTCGCGCAGGCCGGCCACGCCGTCACCCTGCACGAGCGCGGTGACGCCGACATGACCGATGCCACCAGCCATTGGGCCGGCGGCATGCTCGCGCCCTATTGCGAGGCGGAGGTTTCCGAACCCATCATCTCCAGGCTCGGCCTGCGCTCGCTCGACATCTGGCGGCGCGAATTGCCCGACACGCCCTTCAACGGCTCGCTGGTCGTCGCCCACCCGCGCGAGCGCAACGATTTCGAGCGTTTTGCCCGGATGACCGAAGGCCATCGCCGGCTCGATGCCGCCAGCCTTGCCGAGCTCGAGCCGTCGCTCGAAGGCCGCTTCCGCGACGCGCTGTTCTTTCCGACCGAGGGTCATGTCGAGCCGCGCCGCGTGCTGCCGAAACTGCACGAGCGCATCCGCGCCGCCGGCGGCACCATCAAGTTCGAAAGCGATGTCGCCGCGGCCGAACTCGCAAAACTTGATCCTAAAGGCATCGTGATCGACTGCCGCGGCCTTGCTGCGCGCGACGAGCAGCCGGAGCTTCGCGGCGTCAAGGGCGAGATGATCCTGATCGAAACCGCCGAGGTGCAGCTCGCGCGCCCGGTGCGGCTGATCCATCCGCGCTGGCCGCTCTATGTGATTCCGCGCGAGGACAATCTGTTCATGCTGGGCGCGACCTCGATCGAGGCCGAGGATACCGGCGTCAGCGTGCGCTCGGCGCTGGAGCTGTTGGGCGCGGCCTATGCCGTACACCCCGCCTTCGGCGAGGCCCGCATCGTCGAATTCGGCTCCGGCCTGCGCCCCGCTTTTCCCGACAATCTGCCGCGCATCGGCATCCGTGACGGCACGATCAGCGTGAACGGCCTCTACCGCCACGGCTTCCTGATCGCGCCGGCGCTGGCCGAGCTGACGCTGAGCTTTGTCGAGCGCGGCCAGATCGACAATGAGGTGATGCAATGCGCGTGATCGTTAACGGCGAGCAGCGCGAGGTGAATTCGGCCAGCGTGGACGCGCTGCTCGGCGAGCTCGACTACGAAGGCACCCATTTCGCGATCGCGCTGAACTACGATGTCGTGCCGAAGAGCCGCTGGGCCGAAACCGCGCTGAAGGCCGGTGACGAGATCGAGATCATCACGCCGCGGCAGGGAGGGTGATGTGAACGATGCAATCGCCTTTCTTCACCTCGCCCCGCTTGCGGGGAGAGGTCGAAATTCGCGCCAGCGCGAATTTCGGGTGAGGGGGACTCTCCGCGAGTCCGTCTCTCACCTCCTTTGCGGATACAGCCCCTCACCCCAACCCTCTCCCCGCAAGCGGGGCGAGGGAGCAAACCGCGAAGCGCGGAGACACTGATGGTCAATTTTTACGGCAAAACCTTCCCCTCCCGCCTCCTGATCGGCAGCGCGCTCTATCCCTCGCCTGCGATCATGCAGTCGGCGATCCGCGCCTCGGGCTCGAACATCGTCACGGTGTCGCTGCGGCGCGAATCCGCCGGGGGCAAGACCGGCGATGCGTTCTGGAATCTGATCCGCGAGCTCGACGTCACCGTGCTGCCGAACACCGCCGGCTGCCGCAGCGTGCGCGAGGCGGTGACCACGGCCAAGCTCGCACGCGAATTGTTTGGCACGTCCTGGATCAAGCTCGAAGTCATCGCCGATAACGATACGCTGCAGCCCGACGTGGTCGGCCTTGTGGAAGCAGCAAGCATCCTGATCAAGGACGGCTTCGAAGTGTTCCCCTATTGCACCGAGGATCTCTCGGTCGCCAACCGCCTGGTCGATGCCGGCTGCAAGGTGGTGATGCCGTGGGCGGCGCCGATCGGCAGCGCCAAAGGCATCACCAACCGTGACGCGCTCAAGCTGATGCGCGAGCGGCTGCCCGATATCACGCTGGTGGTCGACGCCGGCATCGGTGCGCCGTCGCATGCGGCGCAGGCGCTCGAGCTCGGCTACGACGCCGTGCTGCTCAACACCGCCATCGCCAAAGCCGCCGATCCCGTCGCCATGGCCAATGCCTTCCGCCTCGGGATCGAGGCCGGCCGCACCGCTTACGAAGCCGGGCTGATGAACGCCCGCGATTTCGCCTCCCCTTCCACCCCTGTCGTTGGGACACCGTTCTGGCATGCCGTATCCTGATCGCAACGCGTATCCTGATCGCTTTTATCCCGTCGTCGACAGCCTCGCCTGGGTCGAGCGGCTGACAAAACTCGGCGTCGGCACCATTCAGCTGCGCGCAAAAGACCTCGACGATTCGCAGTCGCTGCAGATGGTCACCGACGCGCTGGCGATCACCGCGGGCACGCAAGCCAAGCTCGTCGTCAACGACTATTGGCGCGCGGCGATCGTCGCCGGCGCAAAATATCTGCATCTCGGTCAGGAGGACCTGGCAGACGCCGACCTCGCTGCCATCCGCGAGGCCGGCGTGTCACTCGGCGTCTCAACCCACGACGAGGACGAGTTGGACACCGCGCTCGCCGCCGAGCCCGACTATGTCGCGCTGGGCCCGATCTTCTTCACCACCTTGAAGTCGATGCGCTTCGAGCCGCAGGGCATTCCGAAGATCACGGAATGGAAGAAGCGCATCGGCCCCATCCCGCTGGTCGCGATCGGCGGCATCAAGTTCGAGCACGCCGCGGAGATCTTTGCCGCCGGCGCGGATTCCATCGCGGTCGTCAGCGACGTCACGCAGAACGCCGACCCGGATGCGCGGGTGCGGCAGTGGCTCGGCCTATCCGCGGAGGCCGCGTGATGCGCAGTCTCTCCACCCGTCATTGCGAGGAGCACTTGCGACGAAGCAATCCAGACTGTCTCTGCAGAGAGATTCTGGATTGCTTCGCTGGGCTCGCAATGACGGAGCAAGAATTCACCGCCCTCGCCCAGACGCACACACATACGAATTAAACCGGAGGATCCCATGAACATCCGCTCCAATCCCGACAAGACCGTCCCCGCCGTCACCACCGGCCCGCTGCCCTCGTCGCGAAAAATCTTCGCCTCGCCCGATGCCGCGCCCGACCTGCGCGTGCCCCTGCGCGAGATCATTCTGTCCGAAGGCGCCGGCGAGCCGAACCTGCCGGTGTACGACACCTCCGGCCCCTACACCGACCCCAGCGTGACCATCGACGTCAACGCCGGTCTCGCGCGCGGCCGCAAGGCCTGGGTGCTGGAGCGCGGCGGCGTCGAGGAATATCAGGGCCGGCAGATCAAGCCGGAGGACAATGGCAGCGTCTCCACCGACAAGGCCGCGCGCGCCTTCTCGGCCTATCATCAGCCGCTGCGCGGCCTCGACGGCCACAAGATCACGCAGCTCGAATTCGCCCGCGCCGGCATCATCACGAAGGAGATGATCTACGTCGCCGCCCGCGAAAACCTCGGCCGCAAGGAGCAGCTCGAGCGCGCGGAAGCGGCCCTTGCCGACGGCGAAAGTTTCGGCGCGGAAGTCCCCGCCTTCATCACCCCGGAGTTCGTCCGCTCCGAGATCGCGCGCGGCCGCGCCATCATCCCCTGCAACATCAATCACAGCGAACTCGAGCCGATGATCATCGGCCGCAACTTCCTCACCAAGATCAACGCCAATATCGGCAACTCGGCGGTGACGTCGTCGGTCGAGGAAGAGGTCGAGAAGATGGTGTGGGCGATCCGTTGGGGCGCCGACACCGTGATGGACCTCTCGACGGGCCGCAACATCCACACCACCCGCGAATGGATTTTGCGCAACGCGCCGGTGCCGATCGGCACCGTTCCGATCTATCAGGCGCTCGAGAAGTGCGACGGCGATCCGGTCAAGCTGACCTGGGAGCTCTACAAGGACACGCTGATCGAGCAGTGCGAGCAGGGCGTCGACTATTTCACCATCCACGCCGGCGTGCGCCTGCAATACATCCACCTCACCGCCAACCGCGTCACCGGCATCGTGTCGCGGGGCGGCTCGATCATGGCGAAGTGGTGCCTGGCGCATCACAAGGAGAGCTTCCTCTACACCCATTTCGACGAGATCTGCGACCTCATGCGCAAGTATGACGTCTCGTTCTCGCTCGGCGACGGCCTGCGCCCGGGCTCGATCGCGGATGCCAACGACCGTGCACAGTTCGCCGAGTTGGAGACGCTCGGAGAGCTCACGAAGATCGCGTGGGACAAGGGCTGCCAGGTCATGATCGAAGGCCCCGGCCACGTGCCGATGCACAAGATCAAGATCAACATGGACAAGCAGCTCAAGGAGTGCGGCGAAGCCCCGTTCTACACCCTCGGGCCCCTGACCACCGACATCGCGCCGGGCTACGACCACATCACCTCCGGCATCGGTGCCGCCATGATCGGCTGGTTCGGCTGCGCCATGCTCTGCTACGTCACCCCGAAGGAGCATCTCGGCCTGCCCGATCGCAACGACGTCAAGGTCGGCGTCATCACCTACAAGATCGCCGCGCATGCGAGCGATCTCGCCAAGGGCCACCCGGCCGCCCAACTGCGCGACGACGCCCTGTCCCGCGCCCGTTTCGACTTCCGCTGGAGCGACCAGTTCAACCTCGGCCTCGACCCTGACACCGCAAAGAACTTCCACGACGAGACCCTGCCGAAGGAAGCCCACAAGGTCGCGCATTTCTGCTCGATGTGCGGCCCAAAATTCTGCTCGATGAAGATCACGCAGGACGTGCGGGATTACGCGGCGACGCTGAACGATCCGAACGGCGTCGGCATGTCGATGAGCGGCACAGCCGAGGACGGCATGGCGAAGATGAGCGCAAAGTTCAAGGAGATGGGCGAGAACTTGTATCTAGATGCGGAGAAGGTGAAGGAGAGCAATCGGGTGTTGTGAGAGACTTCTCCTCGTCGTGCCCCGGGCTTGACCCGGCATCCATCGAAAACAAAAGCCGGGCAAAACAGCCCGGCTTTTTCATCAAGAAACCTTCCTCTTTAACAACGGCTGGTCGGCCTTCACATCGGATATGCATTCCCCCTCCCAGGGAAAGCGGCGATTGACGTCCTGCCAGATGACCTGCAGACAGGGGAATGCGAGGCGGGACTTGGAGTAGAACCAGATCGCCGTGCCGAGATATTCCGGGTAAGCCTTGAACGGCACTTGCCAGAAACCGAGCCTATAACCGTTTTCCAGAAGATCGCCGGAGATATCGCCGTCGACAAATTTATGCCCCTCCGCTACCCGATCGCGAACAAGGTTGATGATGGCCCGAGCATTCTCCAAGCGCTGGCCGAAGATGATAAGCTCGGGCTGGCCATAGTTCAGAAACAGTCCAATTGAGAATGCAAAAGGCGGAGCCCCATCGGGAATTCCGACAATATGGCAACCATGATCGCAGACGTTGCGAAAAATGACTTTGTCGGCTTCGTGCTCGGGCTCGGGCCACTCGAACTTGTCTTGCATCCTTTACCTCGACCAAGTTGGTGGGTACGGCGCTCGCGCGCCTTTTGCACATCCTACAACCGCCGATCTAAGGCGCTAGACTTAATAATGCTTATGAGCAAGTGTAGCCCGGATGAGCGCAGCGACATCCGGGTCTTTGCCGTCCCGCATATCGCTCCGCTCATGCGGGCTACGGCCGCGGATAATTGACGTGCCCGATACATTCCCCCACCGCCTCCCCGACCAACTCCGTCCCAACCTCCGCCTGATCTTCGTCGGTACTGCCGCCAGCACGCTCTCAGCCGAGCTCGGGCACTATTACGCCCATCCCGGCAATCGCTTCTGGCGCGCGATCCATGAGGCCGGCATTACGCCGCGGCGTTATCAGCCGGGCGAGTTCGCGGCGCTGCTCGAACTCGGGATCGGTTTCACCGATCTGTCCAAGTCTGGCGCCGGAATGGATCACCAGATCGCGGCTGAGACGATCGACGTGGCGGGGTTCAAGGCCAAGATCGAGAAGTATCGGCCGCGGACCATTGCGTTCACGAGCAAGAAGGCGGCGAGCTTGTTTTACGGCAAGCCGTCGAGCGGGATTGCGCTGGGTCGGCAACCGCGCGACGAAAGCTTGCCGGAGATATTCGTGGTGCCGTCGCCGTCGGGCGCTGCGTCAGGGCATTGGACGCTGGAGCCGTGGCGGGAGCTTGCGGCGTGGATAGCGGCGTAGCGTGAATTTGCGATAGCGCTCCACCCTCAGGCGTCGTCCCGGCGAAGGCCGGGACCCATAACCTCAGGGAGTGGTTTGGCGGAGACTCGAGGTCCGGTACAGCGACCATTCGTCATCGATGGATTCCGCGGTATGGGTCCCGGCCTTCGCCGGGACGACACTGCCGATTTGGCAACGCATCCCGCGACAAACTCACCCCGCATACGCCTTATCCAGATCCACAATCACGATCTTTCTCATCTGCAACATCGCCTGCATGACGCGGTTGGCCTTGGTCCGATCAGAGTCGCCGAGGTGGCGGCCGAGCGCTGATGGGATCACCTGCCAGGACAGCCCGAACTTGTCCTTGAGCCAGCCGCAGCGGGATTCCTCGCCGCCGTCGGCGGTGAGCCTGTCCCAGAAATAATCGACTTCCGCCTGGGTCTCCACGCTGATGAAGAACGAAACCGCTTCGTTGAATTTGTATTGCGGCCCGCCGTTGAGCGCGTTGAAGCGCTGGCCTTCGAGCTCGAACACCGCCATGAAGTCGCTGACGGTCTCAACCTTGGCGTTGGGAAACACCGATTTGTAGAAGGCGACGGCCTCCGGCACGTTGTTGTCGAACCAGAGAAACGGCGTGATGGAGGTCATGAATGGAAATCCTTTTGCCTCGGGCGGACGCGCGGCGGCGCGCCGATGTTCCAAGGACGAGGCAGGAGGCAACGATCCGACAGTGGCGGCGGGATTTTCTTGTAGCCCGGATGAGCGACAGCGACATCCGGGGCCGGCAGCTGCCCCGCATATCGCTATCGCTCATGCGGGCTACGGGGTCCACGAAAACGCATTAACCTGTCGGAATCCACTCATTCCATTCGTCCTCCGAACGCAAGCCACCACCCGGAGCCCGCCAGATGCCCCCCACCATCACCGCCTTCGCAAACTCGCCCGACCGCGGCCGCGGACAGGCCCGCGACATGCGAGTTCGCTGGGCGCTCGAAGAGGTGGGGCAGCCGTACGACGTGCGTCTGATTTCGTTCGCGGACATGAAGGGGCCCACGCATCTCGCGCTACATCCATTCGGGCAGATCCCGACCTATGAGGACGGCGATCTCACCTTGTTCGAATCCGGCGCGATCGTGCTGCACATCGCCGGACGCCACGCCGGGCTACTGCCTGACGACGCCACCCCCCGCGCCCGCGCGATCGCGTGGATGTTTGCCGCGCTGAGCACGCTGGAGCCGCCGATCGTCGAGCTCGGCATGGCCATGCTGTTCGAGCGCGACAAGAGCTGGTACGCGGAGCGGCTTCCCATGCTGCAAGACCGCGTCCGTGTCAGGCTCGGCGAATTGTCCCGCCGCCTCGGTGATACCGACTGGCTCGACGGCGCGTTCAGCGCCGGCGATCTCATGATGGTGACGGTGCTGCGCCGGTTGAACGCGTCAGGCCTGCTGGACGAATATCCAGATATCGCCGCCTACGTCGCCCGCGGCGAAGCACGGCCCGCTTTCAGGCGGGCATTCGAGGCGCAATTGGCGGTGTTCACTGCCGCATCGCGTTCGTAGGGTGGGTTAGCCCCGCGGCTGCGTCGTCATCGGCTAACCCACCGTCGCGCGGTCACGTCTCGCAGGGCACCTTGAACTGCTTGCGCGACGTCGCACCGATCACCTCGATGCCAATGGTGCCGCGCAGATGGGAAATGTCCAGGCTGACGTGATAGGGGGCTTGGGTGGGCAATCCGATGCCGCTTTGACATCCGACGACCTCGATGCCCCAGTATTCCGGTTGTCGGATGTAGATCAGCGGCACCAAGTCGACCTTCATGGTCGCCCATGGCTTCACGCCGCTGACGATCAGGATGAACGTATTGGGCACGATACCGGGAACCACCTCTGCATCCGTAAACGATATGAGCCTGCAAGTGCTTGAATGAGGTAGCGCTTCCAGCTCCTTGAGATCACTCTCTTTCATGGAAAGCTCCTGCTGAAATCGATGACCATGGGCTGTCATCACCTCACAGTCTAATTCAATCTTTGATTGTATACAATGGGCGCCGCGCCTCGCACAGCTTTGAGCAGTTCATCGCGTCACACGGTGAGATCCCGATAGTTGGGGAACGCCGCCCTACAGCGCATCTCGAATGTAAGGCCGAGCAAATTCGTGTACTGATCGGGCATTGCTTCTGCCGCAATGCCCCCGCATGCTATCTCCGCAGATCGATGGGGAGCCGCCCATGCTGACCCTCTACTCCTATCCAGAGCTGTTCGGCGTCGCCGACAACAACGGCTACGGCCTCAAGGTCTATGCCTTCCTGAAGATCGCTTGCGTACCGTTCGTGCATGAGCATGTGTTCGATGCCTCCGCCGCGCCGCGCGGGCAGCTGCCCTATATCGTGGATGAGGGCGAGACGATCGGCGACAGCGAGACCATCATCGCGCATGCGACCGCGAGATATCGCATCACCATCGATGCAGCGCTAAGTGCCGAGCAAAGGCGGACCAATCACTTCGTCACGCGCATGCTCGACGATCTCTATTGGGTGATGTCGTATTCGCGCTGGAAGGACGAGCGTTATTATCCGGCATTCCGCGACGCCTTCATCGCGCAGCACAAGCAGATCGATGCGGCGGGGTTCGAGAAGGCGAAGGCGTATAATGCGCAGCGCTATCATTTCCAGGGCATCGGCCGCTACACGCCCGAGCAGGCCTATGCGCGGGGGCTCGCCGATCTGCAGGTGCTGGCGGAGATCGTGCCGGCGAACGGCTTCGTGCACGGCGCGTCGCCAACAAGCGTCGATGCCGGCATCTACGGCTTCATCGCCAACATCTATTACTTTCCCATCCCGACACCGCTGAAGGCCTTCGTCGATGCGCATGAAAACCTCGTCGCGCATTGCGAACGGGTGCATGCGATGGTGACGGGAACGTAGCCCGGATGAGCGACAGCGACATCCGGGGCCGAGGGTTGACCCGCATGTCGCTCTCGCTCATGCGGGCTACGAATTGAGCTGATCGCCCTACCGCATCGTGATCGCAAGCCCGCTGAGATCCGCATTCGCCATCAGGCCGACCTGCGTGCCGGACAGCTCGAGCACGGCGCCCTTCTGGTTGGTCAGCACGATCGCACGGGCGCCGCGGCCCACTGCGATGCCGGCACCGGCGGCGCCGTAGACGCCGGCGATGTCGGAGGGCCGATTGATGTTGGAGACGCGGCCGCGCAGCACGGTCTTGGAGCCGCCGAAGACGAGGCCGTAGTCGAGACCGCCGGTCGAGAGCGAATAGGCGCGGCCGCGGAAGTTCAGAACGCCCGAGCCGCCGGAGCCGCCGATGATCCAGCCCGCCTTGTAGATCGTCAGCACCACGGTGCCGCCATCGGCCAGCGCCGAGGTCGAGAGGCCGGCCAGCGCGGCAATGCCGACCAGCGCGGCGCGAAGGGTGGATGCGAACTTCATGAAGAATCTCCGGGGGCTATCTTTCAAGGGGAAAGCGAATCAGACGAGTGGAATCTATCCGATGGATCGGGGCGGCAACATGATGGGCTGCGCGTGAGTCGCGGTCTGTAGCAACGCGCTCAACTGTCATCGCCCGGTTTAACCGGGCGATCCAGTATTCCAGAGAGGGCGATGGTGAACCGAGACGCCGCGGCGTACTGGATGCCCCGGTCGAGCCGGGGCATGACGGCGGAGTTTGGCGACAAGACGCTCACCCGCCATCATGCCATTCTGCCCCTGTTTTGCCCGACGGAGCAACGATTATTTTGCTTTTCCCGAAGTCAAAAAGAAACATCAATGATTTCTGCTGGATGGCTACTGTGCATGGGGTTGTTTTCGCGTTTCTTGTTGGAGGCGCCCCGAGCTGCCGTTACGCTGGCGCGTCCAGCCGTCCATCCGAGGTGATCCCATGCCGATCCAGCATTTCGCGCCCCCGCCGCACGTCAAGGCGCCGCCGCTGTCCTTTGCCACGCGCGCCGGCGATCTCCTGTTCGTCTCCGGCATTCCCGGCTTCGATGCGACCGGCGCGCTGCCCGATGGCTTCGATGCCCAGTTCGCCAACGTCGCCGTCAACATCAAGCGCGTGCTGGCGGAGGCCGGCGCCGAGATCCGCGATCTCGTCAAGGTCAACGTGTTGCTGACCCGCGCCTCGGACGTCGCCGCCATGAACGCGCTCTATGCCGGCGCCTTCGGCCCGCCGCCCTACCCCGCCCGCACCACCTGCGTGGTCCACGCGTTGCCCGATCCGAAGATGCTGATCGAGATCGAGGCGGTGGCGTCGCTGGCCAAGGGCTAGACGTGTGCTCGTCAGGCGATAGTCAAGGGATAAGGGTCGTTCGAACAGCCGGCGAACGGCTGACATATCCGTGAACGGTCGCCGCCCCGCTTGCCAGCCGCACCATTTTGCCGCACCAGTTTCCGTGTCACGTTCCCATCAGGAGATATTTCATGCGTCGCGTTCTCGCCCTCTGTGCCGTTGCCGGCATCGCCACCTCCGTGTTCGCCGTGCCGGCCTCCGCGGCGGTCGGCTATTACGTGATCCGCTGGGACAACACCGGCATCTGCCAGGTCTGGAACGAGGACCTGAAGTACAAGCCGTTCCAGTGGGGCGTGTCGACCTACAAGGTCGTCAGCAAGCCGCTCCCGACCTTCACGGCCGCTTCGGAGCTCCAGATCAAGCTGCGCGCGGAGCGCCGCTGCACGCTCTAGGCCTGAGGCGACAGACCGGATTTCAAGGGGCGGATCGCGCAAGCGGTCCGCCCTTTTCTTTTGGACGCGCCATTGGTTTTTCGGCCGACATCGCGCATTTTCCGCGCACGCGCTTTGAACCTGGCCCGTTGGCGGACCTACTCACATCTTGTCCGGGGCGCCCCCCATCCTTGCCCGCTTGTTTTGCCCACTCGTTTTTTCCACCTCGCGGCTTTGGAGCCAATCGATGCGCGCACCGACGACAGCGACGGTTCTGGCCGCATCGCTGCTGATCGCAGCAACGGCGAACGCACAGGCCCCGCAATCCTTCCGCGTGATCTCGCCGGTGTTCGGCCAGCTTGTCAGCTTCGCGATGCCGTCGAATTTTTCCGCGGTGTTCGAGAACACCAAGGGCGGCCACTACATCCGCGAGGCCGTGCTGAAGGGTGAGACGCCCGAACGCTGGACCGAGATGATCACCGTAACAGGCGAGAAGGGCATGACGACCACTCCCGGTTCATCGCCGGAGAAATTCGCGGGCTCGATCGCAGGCGGTTTCAAATCCGCCTGCCCCGACAGCTTTGCGGCGAGGTCGCTTGGCGCCACCGCGTTCGGCCGCTTCGAAGGTTTCGTCGCCGTGATCGGCTGCGGCCGCGTCGACAGCGGCCCGACCCGGCACAGCGAGACCGCGCTCCTGGTCACGCTGAAGGGCACGAGCGACTATTACACGATCCAGTGGGCCGAACGCGGCCCCGAAAGCGACGAGCCGCCGGTGAACGACGACCGCTGGCAGGCGCGTTTGCGCGCGCTCGGCCCGATCGAGCTCTGTCCGATTTTGGCCGGCGAAGCCGCGCCCTATCCGAGCTGCGTGAACAAGAGCTGAGGCCTCACGCGTCCTTGTACGCGCGGGGATGGATCAGGAGATCGCGCGCGGCGGCGAGATCGATGAACGCTTCCGCGCTGCCGCCCCGGTCGGGGTGCATGCCCTTGGCGGCGCGGCGATAGGCCTGGTTGATGTCCTCGCAGGTGAGCTGCACCGCGAGCGGCAGGCCGAGCACCTTGCGGGCGCGATCCTCGCTGGACAATTTCTTCGGCGCAGCATTGCGGCGGCCGAAGCGCGGTGCGGTCAGGTCGTGAACGACATCGAGCACCACGCCGAGACGGCGCCGTGCCGCAAGCGTGACGCTGTGATCGTCATTGTCCACGGCCTGACGCAACACAGGAAGAGCCTGCTCGGCAGCCTGACGCAGCATGGTATCGGTGCTCATCCGCGCGATCTCGGTCACGAGACGGCCGGCCTCGGCCCAATCGGCGCCGTCCGCCGACCGCAGGCGTTCGAGTGCGAGTTTCCAGGATTCAAGCCGTTCCATCATGCGCGCAACGTTTAGCAATCAAGACCAGTATGCCAAGGCCGCCGTTTCCGACCCCTTAATTTCGAGTTAGCCTTTCATGAAACTTCGAAACGAATCCTGAAGGAAATTGTCACAGCTGCGCGCAGACCGCATCGCGGTCGTTACGCCCCCGCCAGATGGACCGCCAGACCCGGCACTGATCAGTTGAACTGATACGCGAGACCGAAAGTCGCAACGTGGGTGCGCAGTGTGACATCGAAAGTATCGACGGTGTTGCTGGGCGCGAAATGCGACGTTCGGCCGATTGCGTAAGTCGACGTGCCGAAATCGGCGAAGCGGTATTCGGCGCGCGCCAGCCAGTGATGGCCCAGCGCCGTCTCCAGGCCACCGCCGAGGGTCCAGCCCAGTTTCGTCGTGGAGTTCGCTATCACCGACGGCGATAAATTAAACAAGGTCCGGCAGGGCGCGCTCCCGCAGGTCGAGATCACCTCGTCATGCTGCCACGCCGCACCGCCGCTCGCGAATAGCAGCGTCGCCGGCGTCACCAGGAAGCCGAGACGCGCGCGCAGGCTCGCGTCCCATGTTGACTTCACCACAAGGGAATCGGCGCTCTCGTGGAAGGTGCCGAACGCCGGCGACACCGGATATCCGCTCAGCGTGACGGTCCGGTCGGCAAAGCCGGCGTCGCCCTCGATACCGGCGACCCATTTGGGAGCGAATTGCCAGTTGACGCCGGCATAGGGACTGGCGCGGAAGGCGGTGCCGTTGAACGGCACGGTGTTCTTCTCGAGCGGGATCAGTGCAACGCCAAACAGTTCCGACGTTGCCGCCGTATCCACCTGCTGCGCGCGGGCACCGAGACCAAGACCGAGATAGGGGCCGGTCCATGACATCGCGATCGGCGCTGCCTTGGTGATCATCGCTGCCTGCGCTCCTGCCACGATCGGGTCGCCGAACTTGTAGGCTAGGCCGAACGAGGCGGCGTGAGTCTGGATCTTGAGATCGAATTTGTCCGCGGTCGAATTGAAGCCCGAAGCGGGCGCGGCGGTTCGAGCAATGGTGAACGGTGCAGCGCCAAAATCGGCGTAGCGATATTCGGCGCGTGCAAACCAATTGCCGCCCAGCGCGGTCTCGATGCCGCCACCGACGGTCCAACCAACCTGGATAGACGATGCGGAAATCACGGCGGGCGAAAACGTGAAGCCGGGACAGTTGGCGCAGTTCGAATTGATGTAGCTACGCTGCCAGGCGATGCCACCGGTCGCATAGGCCAGCGTGGCAGGTGTGAGCAGGAAGCCGAGACGGGCACGCAGGCTGGCGTCCCACTCGGTCTTTGCGGTCAGGCTGTCGGGCGGCAAGGCGAAGCGGACGAAGCCGGGGGAGAAGGCCAGCGACTGGCGCGTGGTGGACTGGTCGGCGAAGCCGACATCGCCTTCGAGGCCCCCAATCCATTGCGGCGCCAATTGCCAGTTGAAGCCGGTAAAGGCACTGGTGCGGAAGCCCAGCCCGTCGAAGGACGCGCTTGTCGGCCGGCCGTCCGCCAGATTCTGCGGGGCGCCGGCGACCGTCTCCGATGTCGCCGTGGCGTCCGTGCGCGAACCACGGAAACCAAGCCCAAGACCCGCATAAAATCCACCCCAGAGCGACGTGACCGCCGATGGGACCTTGTACGTCGGCGCGGCCCCGATATCCGCCGCCAAGGCAGGCACCGTCGCTGCGAACGCGATCAGAGCCGCGCTTGCGCCCCCCAGTGTCTTCATGCCCAATACCCCCGTCCGCGCGGAATCGCCGCTGCCCCAAATATTCGAGACAGATGTGACGCTGACGGCGCCAGATTTCTTGGACCCAAGCGACGGCGGATCAGACAAGAACGAACTGGCGATGTTCGTGCCGTGCCGTGGCATCTTTGCCACGTCCATCGGAAGTCACCGCGCTCCCCGATTGCATAAGGCGTCAGCGCGGCTTGGCGTTTCTGCCGCCTCCGTTTTCCACTAGTCTTGCGCCAACGTTGAAAACCAAGAAGGAAACGCCCATGCCTCTCCTCCAAAACCATCTCGCCGTCATCACGGGCGCCGGATCCGGCATCGGCCGGGCCATCGCGACCGGATACGCCCGCGAGGGCGCGCAAGTGGTGCTGCTCGACGTCAACGCCGACACGGTCGCGGAAGCCGCCGAGGAGATCCGCAAGTCCGGCGGCAAGGCCGAGAGCTTTGCGCTCGACGTCACCAAGCGCGACGACTGCTTTGCGCTCGCCAGGCAAGTCGCCGACAAGGTCGGGCAGGTCTCGATCCTCGTCAACAATGCCGGCATCACCCGCCGCAATGCCTTCACCGCGGATACCGAGACGGTGGCGAAGGACTGGAACGACATCATCTCGCTCAACCTCAACGGCGTCTTCAACATGACGCAGGCGTTCCTCAGCCCCTTGCGCGCAGCCGAGGGCCGCATCGTCAATATCGGCTCGATCCAGTCCTTCGTGCATCTGCGCACGCCGAGCTCGGCGGCCTACACCACCTCGAAGCACGGCGTGCTCGGCTTCACCAAGGCGCTCGCGGTCGAGCTCGGCAAGGAGGGCGTGCGCGTCAATGCGATCGGGCCGGGCTTCATCGAGACCAACATCAATGCCAATGTGCGCGCGACCAATCCGGCGCTGGTGCAGGCCTTCGTCGATCACACGCCGCTGGCGCGCACCGGCAAGCCCGAGGACATCGTGGGTCCCGCGATCTTCCTTGCGTCGGACATGTCGGCCTACGTCACGGGGACGATCGTGATGGTGGATGGCGGATACCGCACGGTGTGAGCGGAATGATGCCTGCTTGGTAATGCGGAGTATGCTCGCGGGAACATGCAATCCGTGCCAATCGCGGCGGTGCGGCGGCATTCCCAAGGTCAATTGGTGCGATCCCCCCGCGGTTAACCTTTCGTTAACCAAACCCGCCCACCGTAGATTTACGGCTTGGGGGTCGTTTGTTCTCGATCCGCTTCCAAAGAGGGAGGCGGGCGTTGATCGGGGAGTGTGTCGATGACCACTGTTCATGTCGCTGCGTCCGAGCCGGGCGCATATGTCCTTTCACCGAACCAGATCGTTCCGCTGCTGATCGGGGCGACCGTCGACGAGGTCGAGCGCGAGCTCGTGCTGCAGACGCTCGCGCGTTGCGACGGCAATCGCACGCGCGCCTCGCGCGTGCTCGGCCTCTCGGTGCGCACGCTGCGCAACAAGATCAGGCTCTACGCCGCCTCCGGCATCGAGGTCCCCGCCTATCACGACTAGCGCGCGACGTGCGGCTGATTGGTGTTGATCAAGCCCAGGCGCGAGCCCGGGCGGAATTGCCGCTGTCGTCAAACGCCGCTAATTAGCTTGCTTCCGGTCAAGGGAGCAGCGGCGTGGCAGACGAACAAAAACGGCAGGGACCTCAGGGACCGCGCGGACGGCAGGGCGAACCGGGGCGGCCGGGACCGCAGGGTCATCCGGGCAAGCGGGGCCCCGATGGCGCGCGTGGCAAGCCGGGGCCGCAGGGCAAGCCGGGTCCGATCGGAAAGGCCGGACCACTGGGCAAGCCCGGTCCGCAAGGCAAGCAGGGCGAAGCCGGACCGCGCGGGGCGGCCGGTGCACAGGGACCTGTCGGACCGCAAGGGCCGGCGGGGCCGCAAGGCCCGCGTGGTGAAGCCGGACCTCCGGGCCAACTCCCGTCGATCGAGCAGGTGCTGCCGTGGCTCGATCAGCTGTTCGACGCCTGGGACGAGCGCCGCCGCCAGCGCGAGCATGAAGCCGCCGAGCGCGAGGCGCTGGAAGCCGCCGTGCAGGAGACCGACGACGCGCCCCTCGGTGACGAAGACGAGGACAGCGAAGGCGATCACAGGAAAAAGAAGAAAAAGAAGAAACACGGCCACAAGGACTGACAGACGAATCTATTTCGTCCCATTCTCCCGTCGCGGCAGCATGCCCATGCGCTCGAACTGCCAGCGCATGGCGCGGTACCAGAGATAGCCGACCGCTGCGCCGCACAAGGCCAGGATCACGACGTTCGCGCTCGAGAACGAGCCGCTCCACCACGTCATCCACGCGGTCCACAGCAGCGTGAAGACGATGGCACCTGCTTTCAGCGGAAGAAGGGGGCGGGTCATGGTGGTGCTCCGGCGTGTCAAAAGCCCGACGAACACCATCGCGCGTTGCGACCGCTTCCACCGTGAGCCAGGTCACGGAACGGACGCGCGAGCCGCCTAACCGAAGCGCAGCCGCGAACGTTCCTTGGCCTTTTCCGCCTCGACCTCGCGGTCGCGTGCCGGGGCATGGGTGTGCAGCGACGTCAGGAGCTTTCGCGCAGCCTCCGAGACCTCCGCCACCGCACGATCGAAGGCCACCTCGTTCGCCTGCGACGGCTTGTTGAAGCCGGACAGCTTTCGAACGAACTGGAGCGCGCTGGCGTGGATCTCATCCTCCGTCGCCTCCGGCTCGAAGTTGAACAGCGTCTTGATGTTGCGGCACATGCAGCCTCTCCTGACCTTTCCCTCAAGGACGAATGGCGAAAACGAAATCCTACATCCTTCCGGACAGTTCTGCTAAGTTCCGCCGCAACGCGGCCGCCGACCAGAGCCGCACGGGGGAAATAGACATGAAAGCTTCTTGCGCGGCGCTGTCAGCCATCCTGTTCTCCGTCTCTTTGTCGGCCATCTCGACATCCGCATGGGCGGCCGATTATCCGGCGCCGAAACAGGGCGACTGGGTCGCCAAGGATTTCAAGTTCCACACCGGCGAGACCATGCCGGAGCTGAAGCTGCACTACACCACCGTGGGTGAGCCGAGCGGCCAGCCGGTCCTTGTCCTGCACGGCACCGGCGGCTCGGGCGCGAGTATGCTGTCACCAGCCTTCGGCGGCGAGCTGTTCGGCGCGGGGCAGCCGCTGGATGCCTCCAAATATTACATCATCATCCCCGACAATATCGGCCATGGCAAATCGTCAAAACCGTCCGACGGGATGAAGACGAGCTTCCCGAAATACGATTACGACGACATGGTCGAAGCCCAGTATCGCCTGGTGACGGAAGGGCTCGGGGTCAAGCACCTGCGGCTCGTCATCGGCAATTCGATGGGCGGCATGCACACCTGGCTGTGGGGCGAGAAATATCCGAAGGCGATGGACGCGCTGATCCCGATGGCCTCGCAGCCGACCGAGATGGCGTCCCGCAACTGGATGCTGCGCCGGATCATGCTCGACACCATCCGCAGCGATCCCGACTACAATGGCGGCAATTACACCGGCCAGCCGCGCATGATGAAATATGCCATCACCGCCTACGGCATCGCGAGCATCGGTGGAACGCTGGCCTATCAATCGCAGGCGCCGACGGCGGCGAAGGCCGACAAGATCGTCGACGAGCGGCTAGCCATGCCGATCACAGCAGATGCCAACGACTTCGTCTACCAGTGGGAGTCTTCGCATGACTACAATGCCGGCGAGAAGCTGGAGGCCATCGAAGCGCCGCTGCTGCTGATCAATTCAGCCGACGACGAACGCAATCCGCCCGAGACCGGCATCACGGACGCTGCGATGACGCGGGTCAAGAACGGCAAACTGTATCTCATCCCGGCAAGCACCGAGACGCGCGGCCACGGCACCACCGGAAACGCAAGATTCTACAGCGAGCAGGTCCGGCAATTTCTGCAAGCCGCGCCGCAGCAAACGATCGAATCTGCGCGCCGCTGATTTTGCATCGCATCAACGGCCGTCTCGCCCGCATATTATTTGAGCATGCATTACGCTGACGGCTCGGGCTTAATCGCATCGATGCACGAATCGACGCGCGGGAAAATCGCGCGCCAACGGCACGACACGCGATGAGGAGGATCGCATGCACAGGCTCGCACTGTGCGTTTGGCTGGCCACGCTGACGAGCGCCGCGTTTGCGTTCGACAATGGGCAATATGATCACGTCCCGCCCGACATCCGCGCCTGGTTCAAGAGCGTGATCGCACCGAACGGTGTGCCCTGCTGCGACGTCTCCGACGGCCATCGCACGGAGTACGACGTGCGCAGCGGCGCCTATTGGGTGCCGATCGAGGGACAGTGGATGGAGGTGCCCGAGCGCGCCATCATCCGCGACCGCGGCAATCCGGTCGGCGAGGCCGTGGTGTGGTACGTCCGTCACCGCGGCGCCGTCATCATCAGTTGCTTCGTGCCGGCCGATGCGGTGTAGCGCGCGATAGCGCCTCGGCGCCGCGCGTGCTAGTTGGGCCGATGGCTCCTGCGAACGACAGAACGCGCGCTGTGATGCGCTTTGTGCTGGCAGCGTTTTACATCGTGGCTAGCATCGCGCATCTCCGGGTCCCCGACAAGCTGCTTGCGATCACGCCGACCCGGGTTCCGTTTGCAACACAGCTGATCCTCATCACTGGCGTGTGCGAGATCGCAGGCGCAATTGCGCTGGTGACGAAGCCGCTGCGCTGGTGGGCGGGCGTTGCGCTCGCGCTCTATGCGCTTTGCGTATGGCCGGCCAACATCAAGCATGCCCTGGAGGGCATCGACCTTCCACCGATCCCCGACAGCTGGCTCTATCACGGGCCGCGGCTGGCGCTGCAGCCGGTGCTGATCTGGTGGGCTTTATATTGTGCCGGCGTGATCGACTGGCCGCGGCGTGACAAGGGGGATAGCGATCGCGCCGGGAGATGATATTCTCAGACATTCCACCAGGGAGACCTTCGTGACTGATCTTTGCGCCGAAGACCTCGCCACCATCTATGCCCAGCCGAGCCCGCGCGTGATCGCGAAAGCGCGCCCCGCGATCGATGCGCACGCGAAAAAATTCATCGAGATGTCGCCGTTTTGCGTGCTCGCGACGTCGGGAGCCGATGGCAGCGTCGATGCCTCACCACGCGGCGGCGGCGTTGGCTTCGTCCACGTCGCCGGCCCCAACCAGCTGCTGATGCCTGATCGCTCCGGCAACAACCGGATCGACAGTTTTCGGAATGTCGTCGAGGGCTCGGGCTTCGTGCATCTGTTGTTCTTCGTCCCCGGCATCGACGAGACGTTGCGCGTCGGCGGCCGCGGCACGCTGTCGGCCGACCCGGACCTGCTCGCCTCGATGGTGGAGTTTGGCAAGTCGCCGCGCGCGGTGCTGAACATCGCCGTCAGCGAAGTCTATTTCCACTGCGGCAAGGCCCTGATGCGCTCGAAGCTGTGGTCGTCCGAGAAGGTGCCGCGCTCGGTGATGCCGAGCATCGTCGAGGTGGTCCACGAGCAGACCGGCCTTGGTGAGCCGCAGAGCCAGGAGATCGTGGAAGAGCTCTACAAGACGCAGTTGTAGCTGGGCTTTCGAACTGCACACGGGCGTCATGCCCGGGCTTGTCCCGGGCATCCACGTCTTCGTTGCGGGGTAGCACGTGGATGGCCGGGACAAGCCCGGCCATGACGAATGGAGAGTGCGGAGTAAGGGACCTAGTGTCCCTCGCCCTCGAGCCCACCGATGTGCTTCTGAGTGTAGAGTTCGAGGCCGATGCGGCCGATCAGGTCGAGCTGGGTCTCGAGGAAGTCGATGTGGTGCTCCTCGTCGCTCATCAGTTTCTCGAACAGGTCGCGTGTGACGTAGTCCTTGACGCTGTGGCAGTAGGTCGCCGCTTCCTGGTAGAGCGCCCGCGCGCTCATCTCGGCGGCGAGATCGCACTCGATGATCTCCTTGACGTTCTGGCCGATACGCAAGGGATCGAGCACCTGCATGTTCGGGAAGCCGTCGAAGAACAGGATCCGCTCGGTGAGCTTGTCGGCGTGCTCCATCTCCTCGATGGACTCCTTGCGCCAGACCTTGGACATGTCCCGCAGGCCCCAATTGTCGAGGAAGCGGTAGTGCAGCCAGTACTGGTTGATCGCAGTCAGTTCGTGACGCAGTGCCTTGTTGAGATAGTCGATAACTTTTGCGTCGCCCTGCATGGTTCACTCCAGCTCTTGCAGTCCAAATCGGCCATAAACCGAATTTAGAACGCTTCTAAATGAGTTTGAAGACTGGAGCAACCGGCTACGGGGACGCAGCCGGGGAAAAGCTCAGTCAGGGTTGCGGAAGATTTCAGCAGGCCGCGAGGGCGAACTCGGCCGGCTGGGCTGTCTCGTCATTGGCAGCCACACTGTGGTTGTGCGGGCAGCCGGAGCAGCAGGACGAGGCACAGGGGCCGAGCGCTTCGTCGATAATGGTCTTGATCGTCCGAGCGCAGCGGCCGCATTCGGCGCTACAGCCGAGACATCCATAGACCTGCTTGGCATGGCGCACGGCGTCGTCGGACTCGGCGACGGCGGCGCGGATGTCGTCATCGCTCAGCACGTTACAGGAACAAACGATCATGGAAGCGGCAGGCCCTTTGGTGATGCGCCATCATCGATATTTAAGGGGCCGGCCGGATGCAAAAGGAAAAAGCGGAATTTGAAGCTATTCCAAACTAGCCCGGAAACAGCCTAGAACGGCTCTAAAATAGGGCCTTGCGCTGGATCAAAATTGCGGCGGATCTAGTCGCCCCCGCCGCCTCCACCATCGCCGCCGCCCCCGCAATCCCCGCCACTATCGCTGCTGGAACAGCTGCCGCCGTCGGTCGCGCTGCCGGAACTATCGCTGGAAAACCAGCTCCCCAATGAGAAGCCGTCGCTCGTGCCCGCGGAGGTGTCGCCACCGCTATTGCCGCTGGCCCCGGCGCGGGAGCGCCGGTGGCCGCGGTTCTGGAGATGGGTGATCCAGCCGTAGCCGATCGCGGAGACGATCCCGGCAGCGATCAGTGCATTTATCATCGCGTTGCCCATCATCGCCCTCCCCTGGCAGAGCTGCGGTCCATGTTAATTGGTCGTCCCCGGCAAAGGTGCCGTTCATTGATCATTCAATCGAAATATGGAACTTTACCCCCAAAGAGTTCCCGTGTGTTTGCTCGAAAGGTCAGTCAATGAAGAAGTCGCTCCTGGCAATCGCTGCCGTCGCCGCTGTGGCCCTTAGCGCCGTTACACCAGCCCAGGCGCAACGCGGCGTCGCCGCGGGCGTGGCGGCCGGGATCATCGGCGGCGCCATTGTCGGTGGGGCGCTGGCCTCTCCGTACTATTACGGACCGGGCCCCGGCCCCGGCTACGCATATGGTCCGGGATATGGCCCCGGCTACTATCCGCCGCGCTACTACGCGCCGGGCCCGGGCTACGTCGCCGACGACTATTACGGCAACGGCTGCGTTTGGCAGAAGCAGCGTTTCTGGGACGGTTACGCCTGGCGCGTCCGCCGCGCGAGAGTCTGTGGCTGAAGTCGCCGCAAGCCGGTTGATTCCAGCTGCGCCGTTCATCCAGGGGCCTGAAAAAGACCGCTTTTTCTCGTCACAGCTCCGTGTGCGTTTACCGCGGATTGACCATTTGCGCGCTTCCTAGCTGCAAGGCCAATTCCATCAGAGTCTGCGTGAACCTTTGAACCCCGGACGCTCCTAACAAGGAGCATCCATCTCTCAGGAGAGCCAAGAGTATGAAGAAGACTTTAGTTGCCGCCCTTACGGTTGCGACGATCGCCGGTTCGCTGGTGACCGCCACGCCGTCCGCCCAGGCCCATGACGGCGTCGGCGTCGGCATCGCAGCCGGCCTGATCGGCGGCGCGATCGTCGGCGGCGCCATCGCATCGAGCCGTCCCGCCTATGGTGGACCGGTTTATGTGGCCGAGCCCGGCCCGCCGCCGCCGCCCTGCTACTGGCAGCGCCAGCGCTACTGGGATGGCTACGGCTGGACCGTCCGCCCGGTTCGCGTTTGCTACTGATCTGATCGCACGGCGCTCATGAGCGCCGCGATCGAAGCCCGGCCGAGCACCTCGGCCGGGCTTTTTTCTTTTAGCCAGCCCTGCGCGCCTATCGCGTCGCCTGGATCGAGCGCAGCACCTCTTCGCTCGGCCAGCAATCGACCTTGAGGCCTGCGGACTTCTGGTAGGCGCCGAGCGCAGCGCGCGTCTGCATGCCGGCCTTGCCGTCGATCTTGTCCTTGTAGAGCCCGACGCGCGTGAGCCCGCGCTGCATCGCCTCGACGTCCTTGGTTCGCAATTGCTTCGAGGCAGACCACGGCGTCGCGAACGGTTGCGGGCTCGTCATGCGGTCGGCGAGATGGCCGACGAACAGCACGTAGAGATCGGAGAAATTGTATTCCTTGATGACGAAGTAGTTCTTCGTGGTCAGGAAGGACGGGCCGTAGATGCCTTCCGGTTGCAGCAGCGAGGCCGGCTGAGCCTGCTCGGGGGCACTGAGCTTTTGTCCACGCACCGGCACAAAGCCTTCGCGCAGCCACTGGCCGATCGGCTTCGTCACCTCGGGCACGCCGGCGGTGCAATCGACCTTGGCCGGTGCCTGCACCTCGTAAGCCCAGCGCACACCGCTCTGCCAGCCCTTGTTGACGAGCTGCTGCGCGGCGGAGGCCAGCGCATCCGGCACCGAATGCCAGATATCGATACGGCCGTCGCGATCGAAATCGACACCGTGCTTGTAATATTCGGACGGCAGGAATTGCGTGAGCCCGGTCGCGCCGGCCCAGGACGAGCGCATGTCCTTGCGTGTCACCACGCCGTCACCGAGAATTTTCAGCGAGAGGATGAACTCGTTGCGATAGCTGTCCTTGCGGCGGCCGACATAGGCCTGCGTCGCCAGCACACGGACGAGATCGTAGGGCAGTGTGTAGCGGCCATAGTCGGTCTCGCGGCCCCAGATCGCCAGCATGACGGTGGCCGGCACGCCGGAGCTCTTCTCGATCTCGGTCAGGGCTTGACGATATTTCTGCAGCAGCCGCTGCCCCTCGCCGGCAAGCCGCGCGATCGAGGCTTCCCTGACATAGTCGGCCGGCACTTGCACGAACTCGGCCTGTGACGGCGCACCGGTCGCTGGGCGCCCCGGCAGGATCAGATCCGGCAGCTTGTAGTCAGGCTCGAGGCCGCGCGTCTCTCGCTCGAACGTCGTGCGCGACACGCCGGCGGCCTCCGCCTCCGGCCACAGCGAGGCGATGAACTGCGTGAAGGCGGCATCAGCGGCGCGGGCGGGCGACAGGCCGCAGGTGATAGCGATCACCGCAGCTATGAGCACCCGCCACATCATGCTGAGATCACCGCGTCAGCTTCTTGTACTTCACGCGGTGCGGAATGATGCTGTCCTGACCGAGGCGGCGCATCTTGTCCTTCTCGTAGTCCTGGAAGTTGCCTTCGAACCATTCGACATGGCTGTCGCCTTCGAAGGCCAGGATGTGGGTCGCGATGCGGTCGAGGAACCAGCGATCATGGCTGATGATGACGGCGCAGCCGGCGAAATCCTCCAGCGCCTCTTCGAGCGCACGCAGCGTGTCAACGTCGAGGTCGTTGGTCGGCTCGTCGAGCAGCAGAACGTTGGCGCCGGATTTCAGCATTTTCGCAAGGTGCACGCGGTTGCGTTCGCCGCCGGAGAGCGCGCCGACTTTCTTCTGCTGGTCGGCGCCCTTGAAGTTGAACGACGAACAATAGCCGCGTGAATTGACTTCCCTCTTGCCGAGCAGGATCAGCTCGTTGCCGCCGGAGATCTCCTCCCACACGTTCTTGCTGCCATCGAGCGCGTCGCGCGACTGGTCGACGTAACCGAGATGAACGCTCTCGCCGACCGTGATGGTGCCCTTGTCCGGCTGTTCCTGCTTGGTGATCATCCTGAACAGCGTGGTCTTGCCGGCGCCGTTGGCGCCGATCACGCCGACGATACCGCCGGGCGGCAGCTTGAAAGTGAGATCGTCGATCAGCATGCGATCGCCGAAACCTTTGCTGAGCCCTTCGAAGTCGACCACGTTCTGACCTAGGCGCTCGGCCACCGGAATCGTGATCTGCGCGGTCTGGGTCTGCTTTTCGCTCGCCTGTTTCAGCAGTTCGTCATACCGCTGATAGCGCGCCTTGGATTTGGCCTGGCGGGCTTTCGGCGAGGACGCGATCCATTCCTGCTCGCGGGCCAGCGTCTTCTGATGCGCAGCGTCCTCGCGGCCCTCCTGCTCGAGCCGCTTCTGCTTCTGCTGCAGCCAGGACGAGTAATTGCCCTCGTAGGGAATGCCCTTGCCGCGATCAAGCTCGAGAATCCAGCTCGTGACGTTGTCGAGGAAGTAGCGGTCATGGGTGACGATCAGGATCGCGCCGGGATAGTTGCGCAGATGGCCTTCCAGCCACGACACCGATTCCGCGTCGAGATGGTTGGTCGGTTCGTCCAGCAGCAACAACTCAGGCTGGTCGAGCAACAGCTTGCACAGCGCGACGCGGCGGCGCTCACCGCCGGAGAGTTTCGACACGTCGGCATCATCGGGCGGACAGCGCAGCGCGTCCATGGCCTGGTCGACCTTGCTGTCGAGATCCCAGAGGCCCTGGGCCTCGATCTCGTCCTGAAGCTTGGTCATCTCGTCGGCGGTCTCCTCGGAGTAGTTCATCGCCAGCTCGTTGTAGCGATCGAGGATGGCCTTCTGCTTGGCGACGCCCAGCATGACGTTCTCGCGCACGCTGAGTGCCGGATCGAGATGCGGCTCCTGCTCGAGATAGCCGACGCGGGCGCCTTGGGCGACCCAGGCCTCGCCGTTATATTCCTTGTCGAGGCCGGCCATGATCTTGAGCAGCGTCGACTTGCCCGAGCCGTTGACACCGAGCACGCCGATCTTGGCGTCCGGGTAGAAGCTCAGATGGATGTTATCGAGCACCTTCCGGGTCGGGTAGCTCTTGGTCAGGCCCTGCATGAAATAGATGAACTGGCGCGCCATCGGTCCCGAAAACCTTCGATTTGAGGAAATTTGCTTGCCGCCGATGTAGCGATCCCGCCCCCAAAGGGCAATGTTTTCCCTCCGTTCACCACGGGTGAATACGGGACGGACACCATCCCGCCGCCGATCCGGACAATTGAAACCATCTTTTAATAAATCAGGCCAAAGCTCGGTTTTGCGCGGAAACAGCGCCACCCGCTCAGAATGAACGGGGAGCATAGCGAGACAGCGTCATGGCCATGATCGAGACCCATTCCCTTCCCGTTCCGGCGGAAGCCGGCAGCGCCTCCGCATTTGCCTCGGAGATCAAGGGCTTCTGGAAGCGCTTCTTCGCCACCGCTTTCAACCCCTACCGGCCCGAACTGCATTACATGCGCGGCCCCGGCCCCGCCTGGCGCGCCAAGCACGGCATGAATGCGCCGTTCCGGCTCAAGCCCCGCGACCTCTGAGCCTTTATCAGCTGTCGGATTTTTGAAGACGCGAACGGCTTGCGCACGGTCCTGATTGCGCGCAACCATGGCCTGGTTCCACCTCTCGCCATGGAAGAACGCTGATGACGCGGCTGCGCTGTGCAATTCTCGACGACTATTTCAACCTCGCTCTCGATGTCGCCGATTGGCAAAGCCTGTCCGACCGCATCGACGTCACCGTGTTCAGCCATCCCTTCGCCTCCGAGCAGGCCGCGGCGAGCGCGCTGGCCGATTTCGAGATCGTCTGCGCGATGCGCGAGCGCACCGCGTTCCCGAAGAGCCTGTTCGAGAGCCTGCCGAAGCTGAAGCTGCTGCTGACGTCAGGCATGCGCAACGCCTCGATCGACATGGAGGCCGCCAAGGCGCGGGGCGTCACGATCGGCGGCACGCAATATTCACGCGATCCGACTGCGCCCCTCACCATGGGCCTGATCCTGGAACTGACCCGCGGGATCGGCCGCGAGAACGCGCGCATGCATGCGGGCGAGCCCTGGCAGACCTTTGCCGGCGTCGAGATCGAGGGATTGACGCTCGGCGTCGTCGGGCTCGGCAAGCTCGGCAGCAAGATGGCGGGCATTGCGAAGGCGTTCGGCATGAACGTGATCGCCTGGAGCCCGAACCTGACCCCGGAGAAGTGCAAGGACGCCGGCGTCGGCTACGCCACCAAGGAGGAGCTGTTCGCCAAGGCCGATATCGTCAGCATCCATGTGGTGTTGAGCGAACGCTCGCGCGGGCTGGTCGGGGCCGCCGATCTCGCGCGGATGAAACCGACGGCCTTCCTCGTCAACACCGCGCGCGGGCCGATCGTGGACGAGCAGGCGCTGCTCGAGGCGTTGCAGCAGAAGAGGATTGCAGGCGCCGGCATCGACGTGTTCTCGGTCGAGCCGCTGCCGACCGACCATCCCTTCCGCAAGCTCGACAACCTCGTGCTGACGCCGCATCTCGGCTACGCCACCGAGGACGGCTTGCGCATCCATTACGGCCAGATGGTCGAGGCGATCGACGCCTTCACCAAGGGCAGCGAGCTGCCGCGGAAGCTGGCCTGAAGCCTCAGGCCGCCGTGCGCTGGCTGGCGGGCTGCCGCGCCGCGTCGGCAAAGCCGTTGCGCCAGGAGGCATGCGCCGGCAGCCAGCCGAGCTCGCGCTTCGCCTTGGCGTTGGATGCTCCGCGCACCTCCGTCATCATCGCAACCATATGCTCGCCCGCAAGCAGGCGCCCGAGCCAGGCGGGAATGTGACGCGGCGGCTTGGCACCAAGGAGTTCGGCCAGCGCGGGCAACCAGTCCTTCACCGGCGCCGGATGATCATCGACGATATTGTAGATGCTTCCCGCGCGTCCGCGTTCAACCGCGGCGAGCGTGGCAGAGGCGGCATCTTCGGTGTGAATGAACGACCACGTGCCGCCGCCATCGCCGATCACGGGCACACGCCGATGGCGTAGCTGATCGATCATCGCCGGCGAGAGCGTGCCCGTGCCAGGTCCATAGAAGAATCCATAGCGCAGCACGATGCCCTGCGGCGTCGCCGAAGCGGTGACGCTTCGCTCCAGATACCGGATTGCCTCAAGCGTGCGTCGCAGCTCTCGCGGCGGATGCGGGTCGAGCTCATCGGTCTCGGTCTTCACCGTTCCCCCGGAGCGACTGAAGGTCCAGCCGCAGAAGCTTTGCGCTATGAAGCGCCTGGCGCCGGCCTCGCGTGCGGCATTCAGCAGAATGTCGGTTCCGCGGGTGCGGAGCTCGTTGGTTCGTTTGAAAGCCCGATCGAAATGGCGGAGGTCTGTCGCGGCCGCGAGATCCGTCATCTGGTGGATGACCGCGTCGGGCTTTGCCGCAATCACCGCAGCGCGCATGCTGTCGGCATCGAGGCCGTCGGCCACGACCGGCTCCGCACCCAATCGCCGCACATGGTCTGTTTTTGCCGCACTCCGTGTCGTGCCGATCACCGAATGTCCCGCGGCGACCAGCGCCGGAACAAGATACTGACCGACCGCGCCGGTCGCGCCCGCAACAAAGATGCGCATCCTGTGCTCCTCAATTCGTTGCAATCCTCCCGGACGTAGTCGAGGTGCGGAGCGGTTCAAGCAAGGCATGCGCATGCGCAAGCGAGACATGCGCGCATGCGTCAAACGACGACGGCGCGTGACCGAAGTTCACGCGCCGTCATCAGAGCAATTCTTGCTAGATCAATTCTTCCGAGGCCGGTTCAGCGCACGGTGACGGGCGCGGGCAGCGGCGGCACCACTGTCGGCTGGGTGCCTCCGACCGGGCCGGCCTGCGCGGCCATCGGCGCGGGGCCGGCAGCGCCGGGCACCGGCGCGGCAGATGCGGTCGCAGTTCCCGGCGGCGGACCACCCGGCATCACGACCACGCGGGTGCCGACCTTGACGCGATCGAACAGGTCGGAGACGTCCTCGTTCAGCATGCCGATGCAGCCGGAGGACACGAACTTGCCGATGGTCGAGGGCTGGTTGGTGCCATGGATGCGGTAGACGGTCGAGCCGAGATACATCGCGCGGGCGCCGAGCGGATTGCCGGGACCGCCGGCCATGAAGCGCGGCAGATAGGGCTGGCGCTCGATCATTTCCGTCGGCGGATGCCAATCCGGCCACTCGGCTTTGCGGGTGATCTTCTGCACGCCGGTCCAGGTGAAGCCGTCGCGGCCGACGCGGACGCCGTAGCGGATCGCACGGCCGTTGCCGAGCACGTAGTAAAGGTAGGTATTCGGGGTATCGACGATGAGCGTTCCGGCCGGCTCCTTGGTCGCCAGCGAGACTTCCTGGCGGCGCAGATTCTGCGGCAGCTGCGCCGGAGCAGCGTCAGGCTGCTCCTCGGGCGGGAGCGAGGCGATCGCCATCGGCCGGCCGTCGGCACCAACGGGCGGCTGCCCGGCCTGGACCGTTCCGGTTGCGCCGGGACCACCGACCGCCTCGGGCGGACGCAGGCCGTCACTGCCGGGTGCCTGAGCCGGACGATCGGCGTAGATCACCGCGGGCGGGCCGGCAGGGCGGCCGTAGCGCGGATCGTCGGGTGATGTCACGGGACCCTGCGGCGGCGCGGCCGAGTAGACGGGAGCGCCGGCGGGACGGCCATAACGGGGATCATCGGGCGACATCACCGGCCCCTGCGGCGGCGCGGCGGAATACACCGGAGGGGCGCCGGGCGGACGGCCGTAGCGCGGATCCGGACCGGGCGGCGGCAGCGCTGCCTGCGGCATCGCATCGTCTTCATCGTCCATAGCGTCGAAATTCGGCGCGCGGTCGCCGGGCCGATATTCGGCCGGCGCGCCATAGCTCGGCGCCTGCTGGACCGGATAGCTCTGGGCCTGCGCGAGCGAGGTTCCCGCCGCAGCGACTGTTGCGGCAGCGCATATCGTCAGAAAATGTTTGATCATCATCGCTCTTGTATAGTCCCCGGGCCCCGTCCGGACCGTTAATGGCCAGATGACGGAAGATAGCGGCACATTCAAGACATGACAGGCGGATTTGTGCCTGATTTGCCGATTTGTGATCCGCAAGACTACCGTTGCCTGCTTGCATCAGGGGACGAAAATCAGCCCACGCCCGAGATCACAGGAGTCGCCGGCTCCGTTTTTTACGGAACGGCGCGGAATCGTTGCGGTATGTTCGAATCAGCCTGATTCGCCTCCGCTTTGAGCTTCGATCCCCGCGTGGCGAACGCGGCAAGCAGTACCGTCACCGCGTTCAGATGGCTCATGGGCCCTGGCCACTTCGCCGCCGGGGCGGAAATTCGCAATCCCTCGATGCTTCCCGGCTTTCGCTTCCTGTTTGCCGCGATCCTGCTGTCAGCCTCCATCCTGGTATTCGGCCTGGGCGCCGCCGCGCTGCTGCGGGCGAGCCACGAGCAGTATGTCAGCAACCCCTCCTGGCGGAATGGTCCGCAGGAGCAGGTGTTTGCACAAGCTCCCGAACCGGCCCAGCCGGTGCTCGCGGTCCTGCGCGCCGAGCCGGAAGCAGCCACCGATCCGACGCCGTCGCTGCGCGATCAAGTCCCGACCATCGCACTGCCGATGAGCGAGCCTGAACCTGTCGTCGCGCTGACGACCGAGACCGACGGTCAGCCGCAGGTCGCTGCACCTCCGGCCGACGTTCCGGCCGATGCAGAGACCAACGCCGAGAGGACGACGGACGCCGCGGCGCCGGCCTCGAGCAACACGCTTACTCCGGCCGACGCCAGCGCATCCATCGCCGAGACCAAGCCCGTTTCGATCACTCTCACGAGCAAACCAGCACCTGCCGCCCCCAGCGGAGCCCCGGCTTCGTCCACGTTCGACATGGCGAGCGCGAAGTTCGCCGCATTGAACGACCCGGCGACCACGGCCTGGAAGGATCCGCCGGCAAAGGCCAAGGCCGACTCTAAGGCCGACAGCGGTTCCCCGGAGAGCAAGGTGACCAAGCCGCGGGCGCACCGCGTGAAGAAGCGCCGCCGCATTGTCCGGCGTCCGCCGCCGCCGGTTCAGCAGCTCGATCCGTTCGGGCAGCCGCAACCCACACTCGCCGCAACGACGCCCCGAGCGCGCTGACCCCTCTTCACCTCTCCCCGCTTGCGGGGAGAGGTCGGAATTCGCGTGCAGCGCGGATTCCGGGTGAGGGGGTACAGGTCCCTCGAGAATGTCATGGTGTGGAGAGAGGCCCCTCACCCCAACCCTCTCCCCGCAAGAGCGGGGCGAGGGAGCGCACCGTCCTCGCGGCTTTACGCCGGCCCCGTCGCGATGGGCGGTCCCTTTTCCTGGCCCCATTCCGACCATGAGCCATCGTAGAGCGCGGTGTCGGTGATGCCGAGGCGATAGAGCGCCAGCGTCAGCACGCCGGCCGAGACCCCGGAGCCGCAGCTCGTCACGATCGGCGCGTCGAGCTTGACGCCGGCGCCCGTGAAGGCGGCGCGCAGATCATCGAGTGGCTTCATCGTGCCGGTCGCGGCGTCGAACAGGAGATTGTAGGGCACGTTGCGCGCGCCCGGGATATGGCCGGAGCGGATGCCCGCGCGCGGCTCCGGCGCCCGTCCCTCGAACCGATCGGCGGCGCGCGCGTCGATCACCTGCTCGGCACGGCTTTCGACGTTGGCGATCAGTTGCTGCATGCTGCGCACGCGCTTTGAATCGTAGCTCGCCTTGAATGTCGCTGGCTTCGGCTTCGCCTCGCCGCTCTCGACCGGACGCCCCTCGGCGCGCCACTTCTTCAGGCCGCCATTGAGGAGGCGCACATTGCCGTGGCCGAAAGCCAGGAACATCCACCACGCGCGGGGAGCAGCGACCCAGCCGCCGGCATCGTAGATCACGACGGTGTCGGCATTGGAGATGCCGAGATGACCGACGTCGCGGCCGAACTGCTCGGCGCCCGGATACATGTGCGGCAGCGGGTTGGAATGGTCCGAGACCGCGTCGACGTCGAAGAACACTGCGCCTGGCAGATGCGCGGCGAGGTAATCATCCTTCGGCAGCGGCAGCACGCCCGGCAGCTTGAAGCTGGCGTCGAGCACCTTGACGTTGGCATCGTTGATGTGGGCGGCGAGCCATTCGGTGGAGACGAGGGGATCGGTGGGAGTGGTCATTAGGGTGCTCCGGCAATTGTCTCAGTCGTCATGGCCGGGCTTGTCCCGGCCATCCACGTTCTTCTTGCGGCGAAGACGTGGATGCCCGGGTCATCTAGCGCGAAGACGCGCTTCGCGCTTTTGCCCGGGCATGACGGAGTGTGTGGCGAGAGAGGTATTCACCTCACCCCTTCTTCTTCGGCTCCCACTGCTCGACGGGGCCGCCGGCGTCGCGCCAGGCGGCGTAGCCGCCGGCGATGTGGGCGACGGGTTTGAGGCCCATGTCCTGCGCGGTCTTGGCGGCGAGCGCGGAGCGCAAGCCGCCGGCGCAATGGAAGACGAATTTCTTGTCCTCCTGGAACACCGGCTTCGCATAAGGGCTCTGCGGATCGATCCAGAATTCGAGCATGCCGCGGGTGCAGGCGAACGCGCCGGGGATGCGGCCGTCGCGCTCGATCTCGCGGGGATCGCGGATGTCGACGATGACGACGTCGCCGTTCTTCGAGATCTCGATGGCGTCCTTGGCGGTGAGCGTCTCGATCTCGGCATTGGCCTCGTCGATCAGCGCCTTGATGCCGCGGGTGATGGTCTGGGGCATGTGGTTCTCCCTCTTGTCGTCATTCCGGGGCGCGCGGAGCGCGAGCTAGTGCGTCAATTCCTTCATCGCACCCTCGAGCCCCTCGATCGTGATCGGGTACATGCGGTTGGCGAAGATGCGTTTGATGATGGTGGTGGATTCCGAATAGTCCCAGTGCTTCTGCTGCACGGGATTGAGCCACACCGAATGCGGATAGGTGCGGATGATGCGGTCGAGCCAGACCGAGCCGGGCTCCTCGTTGACGTGCTCGACCGAGCCGCCGGGCACCATGATCTCGTAAGGGCTCATCGAGGCGTCGCCGACAAACACGATCTTGTAGTCGTGCGGGTATTTATGCAGCACGTCCCAGGTCGGGGTGCGGTCGGTGAAGCGGCGCTTGTTCTGCTTCCACACGCCCTCATAGAGGCAATTGTGGAAGTAGAAATACTCCATATGCTTGAACTCGCTCTTCGCGGCCGAGAACAACTCCTCGACCTGCTCGATATGCGCGTCCATCGAGCCGCCGATGTCGAAGAACACCAGCAGCTTCACCGCGTTGCGTCGCTCGGGCCGCATGTGCACGTCGAGATAGCCGTGATTGGCGGTCTCGCGGATGGTGGTGTCGAGATCGAGCTCGTCAGGCGCGCCGGTGCGCGCGAACTTGCGCAGGCGGCGCAGCGCCACCTTGATGTTGCGGATGCCTAGCTCGACATTGCCGTCCAAATCTTTGAACTCGCGCTTGTCCCACACCTTCACGGCGCGGTTGTTGCGGTTCTTGTCCTGACCGATGCGGATGCCTTCGGGATTGTAGCCATGGGCGCCGAACGGCGAGGTGCCCGCCGTGCCGATCCACTTCGAGCCGCCCTGGTGCCGGCCCTTCTGCTCCTCGAGGCGCTTCTTCAGGGTCTCCATGAGCTTGTCCCAGCCCATGGCCTCGATCTGCTTCTTCTCTTCGTCGGTCAGGTATTTCTCGGCGAGCTTCTTCAGCCACTCCTCGGGGATCTCGGCCCCCTCCATGGCGTCGAGCAGGCTTTCCAGCCCCTTGAAAACGGTGCCGAAGACGCGGTCGAACTTGTCGAGGTTGCGCTCGTCCTTCACCAGCGAAGTGCGCGAGAGATAGTAGAAATTCTCGACCGAGTAGTCCGCGAGGTCAGCGTCGAGCGCCTCCATCAGCGTGAGGTATTCGCGCAGCGTCACGGGGACCTGCGCATCGCGCAGAGAAGTGAAGAATTGCAGGAACATGGGTGACAGATTGCCCGTCGGGGGGCGAACGTCAAGGGGCGGAGGCCCCTGCTCTGCGCTGGACCGGGAGGCTTTTTGCTCTAGAATTGGCGGTCTCACGGGGTTGTTTTGGGGACGTTTGCAATGGGAATTCTCGCAGCGCTCATCATTGGCGCGATCGCAGGCTGGCTTGCCGGCAAGATTGTCCATGGGGCGGGATTTGGGGTGATCGGCAACATCGTCGTCGGCATCATCGGTGCGCTCGTGGCCAGCTGGATTCTGCCTCAGCTGCATATCCAGCTCGCGACGGGCACGGTCGGGGCCATCGTGGATGCCACGATCGGCGCGGTGATTGTGCTCGTCATCCTTTCGCTGATAAAACGGGTCTGAAAGCCTGACCGAACCAGGAACGGCCGCCACGCGCGGCCGTTCCCATGTCGCGACCGGAGCCATGTCTCGGCCGGCGACCAACAAGGACGCACGATGAAATTTACCGGCACCAAGGACTATGTTGCGACCGACGATCTCAAGGTCGCGGTCAACGCCTCGATCGTGCTGGAGCGCCCGCTGCTCATCAAGGGCGAGCCCGGCACCGGCAAGACGGTGCTGGCGGAGGAAGTGGCGAAGGCGCTGAACGCCCCGCTTCTGACCTGGCACATCAAGTCCACCACCAAGGCGCAGCAGGGCCTCTACGAATACGATGCGGTCTCGCGCCTGCGCGACAGCCAACTCGGCGATGCGCGCGTGTCCGACATCAAGAACTACATCAAGCGCGGCAAGCTGTGGGACGCCTTCACCGCTGAGCAGCGCCCGGTGCTGCTGATCGACGAAATCGACAAGGCCGACATCGAATTCCCGAATGATTTGCTGCTCGAGCTCGACCGCATGGAATTCCATGTCTATGAGACCGGCGAGACGATCAAGGCCAAGCAGCGCCCGATCATGATGATCACCTCCAACAACGAGAAGGAGCTGCCGGACGCGTTCCTGCGCCGTTGCTTCTTCCACTACATCAAGTTCCCCGACGCCGACACCATGACCCGGATCGTCGACGTCCACTTCCCCGGCATCAAGAAGCGGCTGGTCGAGGAAGCCTTGCGCATTTTCTTCGAGGTCCGCGAAGTGCCCGGCCTGAAGAAGAAGCCGTCGACCTCGGAGCTGCTCGACTGGCTCAAGCTGCTGCTCAACGAAGACATGAGCGTCGAGCAGCTGCGCGAACGCGACCCGCGCAAGCTGATCCCGCCCCTGCACGGTGCGCTGCTGAAGAACGAGCAGGACGTGCATCTGTTCGAGCGATTGGCGTTCCTGAGCCGGAGGGAAGTGTAGGTTCGACTCCTCCACGTTGCGGGCGAGGCAATCGGGCAAATCAACCGGTGTCGTCCTGGCGAAGGTCAGGACCCATCGCATGTACCGCCCACCAAACCACTTCCTGGAGTAATGGGTCCCCTGAGTTCACAAACGAAGTGCAACACTTCCATCTGGAGGTGTTGCCATGGGGCGGACTTACAAAC